>JACQDH010000114.1 GCA_016201215.1 Acidobacteriota bacterium
CATCGCAATCGTTTGTTGTCGAGCGTGCAAATCGCAACCTATAATTTGCATCTCGGCCTCCTTCGACCCGAGCGCTGTAGGTTTGACACCGTACAGTTTACTCGGACCGTTGCGAGGCCGACCTCGTTATGCCATCAGCTTTTAGCAGTTCTCCCCGCCGTCCGTCGAAAAGCGGTGGCGGATCAGACTTATCTTTAACTGGTTTTGCCCCGGGCAACCTTTGCGTTGAACTCCGCCGACTTACCGCGCGGCACACTCAGGGACTTCCAATTCTTGGACTGAAAGTGCTTGGCGAGGAAAACGATCTGCCCAACGTGGTAGGCGTAGTGCGCGATCTGGCGGTCGATCGCCTGCATCACGGAATGAGGCTCGGTGCGGATGTACACGGTAAACGTAAGGTCGGCATCGGATAGCCGTTCGAGAGCACCAAAAACACATTGCCACCCAGATTCCCACAGTGGCATCAATTCGGCGCGTGTGGAAGGTGGCGCTTCAAACTCAGAGTCGCGATTCCGATCTGGCTTTTCGCCATCGGTCGTTAAGAAGTCAGTCCAGCGGGACCGCATGTTGCCCGCCATGTGCTTCACGATGATGGCAATGGAATTTGATTCCGCATCGAGCGTGAGCGTAAACTGCTCGTCCCCAACCTGTGCAATCGCTGCCTCAGCCAAGGATTTGTATTGGCGGAGGATGGCCAGAGAGTCAGTCACGTAGGAGGGGGAGAACTGGTGCGCCATAAACAGATTATAGATCGAATGCAGGAGCAAACGACTGTCGTAGCGTTGGGCTCATTCTCCCCGGCCATTTGTTCCCCCATCTCAGCGAGACAACGCCTCCCCGGACCTCTTGACATTGCTGTACAAGTCTTTGTCCGCGATGAGACACGATTAAGGTGTCCCGAGACAGTCCGTTCCAAAAAGGTCTTCAGATGAAGCCGCATTCAAGTAAAGGAGAATTGCGATGAGCAAACTGGAAGTAAGTGCCCGGATGACGATTCGCAAGGGGAAGCTGGAGGGGTTCAAGCAACAAGCGGCCGAATGCATCAGGCAGACGAAAGAGAAGGACACGAAAACGATCCGCTATGACTGGTTTCTCAGCAGTGATGAGACCGAGTGCGAGATCCGTGAGGCCTATGTGAGCTCGGAGGGTTTGATTGAGCATCGCATGCACGTTGGCGGAGCTCTGAGTAAACTCTTCAATGAATTCGCCGACGCTCATGCGGTGACGGTGTATGGAGACCCGTCGCGGCAGCTTGTGGAAATGGCGAACGCCGAGATGGCGGGGAGGGTTAAGTGGTATTCCTTCCTCCAGGGACTTGAGTCTTGAGTGCGGTCGAGGACGGGCATGCCCGGGAACACGCCGGGTATTCCGTATTCGGCGTCGAACTACGCGCTCTGCTTCAAGTGCCACAGTGAGCGGAGCCTGCGCAACTACGTCATCTTCGAGAAGCATAAAACACACATTGATATAGTCTCTTGTGCCAGGTGTCATGACCCGCATGGCGTGCCCAACGGCACCACCTTGGCCAACGCTTTCCTGATCAACTTCGACCTGAATATCGTGGCTTCCGGCAGCAACGGCCGCCTCGAATTCCGCCACGCCGGATTCCGCCAGGGCTCCTGCTCGCTGTGCTGCCACGGTGAAAATCACAACCCGAAAACCTACGGCCCCGGCAACTGAGACCACACCAGCAGGGCGTGCAGTTCTTGTCCACCGCTCGTCTGTGCTGGAGGGCTCTTGTTCGCAGTCAAGCGCGGGCAAGGGGTTGACGCGCCTTGGGGAATCCCGCTACGAGCTGTAGCCGGTTTCAAACCTTGTTAAGAGACAGGATGCCCTGCAATGTTTGGTTTATCGCAGTAGGCCTGCCATCCAGCCGAGGCACCGGCATCCCTCTGCCCGGCGGCCCGTGGCAGCGTCGCGGCCCAGGCGGATGGTCATGGTGAGTCCGTAGGTCCGCTCCGCACCGAGTACCCGCAGGCCTGGGGAATCCGCTGTGGCGGCGCGAAAGCCCGGGAAACCGCCCCAGCCAGAAGAGAAGCGCAGCGCGCTGTCCATCCGCCGCGTGCTTCCGAAGCCGTCGAGTTGCAGCCGCCCGCTCCACAGTTGGGCGAAGCCCATCCGCACCTGCCGAACGAATGGATTTTTGACCACCTGCAGCGAGGAGAAGTTTCCCGAAGCGAGGTCACGGCGATAGGTGGCACCGATCAGGCCCGTCGAGAGGCCCGGACGGGGATCGAGCGGGCGGCCGGAAAGAAAGACAACCGGCGCGGAGTGGTCTGTCTCTGCCGGCCGGCGTGCTGGCGCCGCGCGTTGCGTACCCGGCTTGGCTGGCGTTGGGGATGTCTGTGCGAGGGCCGAGAGCCAGCTTCCGAGGAATATCCCTAACATAAGGGTGAGGCTTTTCCGCATCAACACTTTCCTGGGTGATTTCTCCCTCGCCGGAGACGTGCGGGGTGGCCGTGTGATCCTGAGGAGCATGTCGGATGCCGTTGAGGCTCGATTCCTAACCCTTTCGCAAGCATACGATTACAGGGCTTCGCGACGTCCCAAGCCGCGGAGAACGCAACGGAGTGCAGATATTCCGCAGGGAAGTTCTTCCTCTTGCGCGAAGTGCGCGGGCGAGGGCCCCGCGGACTTCGCGTGCCTTGGCAGGGCTTGGGTCGCCAGGGAAACCACGTTTGGGCGGTCTGCTCTGACGGGGATTGCGCGCTTATGCGACGACTTCTGGACAATTACCAACCGCAAGCGCGCCGAACGCGAGCTCAACGTGCTCGAGGCGCTGGATACGCGTGAGAGTTTTCAGGGCCAGCTTCTGAACATGAGCGTTGGAGTCGCTTCGATCCTGATTGCCTCCCGCGTGAACCCGAGGCACATCGGCTGGGCCGGGTGGGTCTATTTCCTCATCGGCCCACTGCGCTGGGCCCACGGGGGGATTATGGGCCGGCGGAGAAAAAAACTGGAAAAGCTCCTCGCCTAGGCCTGCTGGCTGCGAAGGTTTCCTCCCAGCGGAGACTCCCGGCGGGTTCCCGCCCCCTTCGGTCGTGTTAACAGTTCCCGCGTACGTCGATCACACCGGTGCCAAAGGCTACCACTCGCTCCCAGGAAACGATCCACATCATCCCCGCTTGCGCGGCTGGATGAAGACGGGTGCCGACGGTGGGCCGGTCGGCGCATTCAGGGCGTGCGCGCCCCTGCTAGACGCGCAGAAAATCCGGCCGCCATTTCTTGATCATCTTCTTGATGGTCTTGCGGTCGGTCAGGTTTTCGGTGAGGACGCGGCGGGCCAGGTCGGGCAGCTCCTCGTCGCTGGCGAAGCGCAGGGCGATGAGCTGGTCCACATGGAACTCGTGGACGCGCGACTGCAAGTCCGGCGGCAGGAGCCGCTCGAGGCGCAGCGTCATCTCGAGGCGAATGACGCGGTCCTGAACCGTGAGAGCGAACACCCGCGCGTAGAAAAATAGCAAGATGAGCGCCACGGCCAGCAGGAACGCGATGCCCGCGTCCGCGCGCACGAAAGTGGACGCAGAGGAAAACGAACGCTTCAGACGATAAAGCGACCACGCCACATTGATCGTGAATAGCGAGAGGGCGACGCCGTGATACCCGAAAATGGTCCGGGCATGGTTTTCGTAGGACTGGTTGTAGGGTTTTTCCATGGTTTCACTCCTGATTCGCAGCGCGCTGCTCGAGGCTTCGCTATCGAATCGGCTCCGCAAATGAAAAGACGGGATCGATGTCCACGGGAACGTCGGACACCTTGGCCAGCACAGCGGCCAGCTCCGGGGGCATCACCGCGTATTTCTGGAACCACTTTTCGACGCGGGCGCGGTCACCGGTCGCTTCCATCTCCAGCAACTCTTTGGCCAGAGTCGCGATCGCCTGCGGCATCCGCGCGTAGTCCACGACGTACCGGCCGGACGCGGCGTCTCTGGTGATGGCTCCCTGCTCGGAGAGGTAGCCGAA
>JACQDH010000115.1 GCA_016201215.1 Acidobacteriota bacterium
GCGGCGCGCGCCAGGGCCGCAACGATTTTCGCAAGATCGGCTATGGCGGTCCCTGCCCGCCGCGCGGCCCCGCGCATCGCTATGTTTTCAAGCTCTATGCGCTCGACGCCAAGACCAAGCTGAAAGCCGGCGCGACGAAAGCCGATCTCGAGCGCGCGATGCAGGGACACATCCTCGCGCAGGCCGAGCTCATAGGCCGCTACCAGCGCTGAGCGCCCCCGTCAAGCTGCGCCGCCGGCATTCTCGACGCCCCCGCGCGCGTCGCGTGCATAGGGGAAGAGGCTCGGACTTGCATGTACTGCTCTCCTCATTCGCCCCAGCGCGTTGACACCTCGCCCACCTTGGCGAATAATCTCTGCGCATGATCGCACAACTTCGCGGCCGGCTGGTGGACAAGCGGCCCAACCAAGTCCTCGTGGACGTAGGCGGCGTGGGCTACCTGGTCCACGTCCCGCTCTCGACGTTCTATAGCCTCGGTGAGCTGCACGAAGAGGTCACGCTGCTGATCCACACCCACGTGCGCGAGGACGCACTCGCGCTCTACGGTTTCCTCACTGCGCGCGAAAGGCATTTCTTCGAGCTACTGATCAGCGCCTCGGGCGTAGGGCCGAGCCTGGCGCTGAAGATTCTCTCCGGGATGAGCGTGGACGAGTTGGTGCCGGCGATCCGCCGGGATAACGTCGCGCAACTCACGCGCATCCCCGGCGTGGGCCGCAAAACGGCCGAGCGCATGGTGGTTGAGCTGCGCGACAAGCTCGCGGCGATGGACGCCCCCGCGCCGGAGCGCTCCACATCGCCCACCGGCCTCGAGGCCGATGTCGTCTCCGCCCTGCTTAACCTGGGATATGACCGCCGCACCGCTGAACAGGCGGTTGAAGCGGCGCAGCGCGACGGCGGAGCGGGCAACTTTGAAATGCTGCTGCGCGCCACGCTCCAGCAACTGAGCAGCCCGGGCGGCCGTGCGGCGCGCGCCCGCGGAGCTGCGGAATAGCCCATGCCCAGAGCTTCCGAACGCATTGTTTCCGGGCAGGCGTTTGACGAGGACGCACGCATCGAGGCCAGCGTCCGCCCGAAGCGCATGGCCGATTTCATCGGGCAGTCGCGCGTCAAGGAAAACATCGAAATTGCCGTCGCGGCGGCGCGCACTCGCGGCGAAGCACTCGATCACGTCCTGCTCTATGGCCCGCCGGGGCTGGGCAAGACCACGCTCGCGCAGATCCTCGCCAACGAGCTGGGCGTGACCATCAAGACCAGTTCCGGGCCGCTGCTCGAGCGTAAAGGCGACCTCACCGCCATCCTGACTTCGCTTGAGTTGCGCGAGGTCTTCTTCCTCGACGAAATCCACCGCCTGCTGCCGGCCATCGAGGAAATCCTCTATCCCGCGATGGAGGACTACCGGATCGACCTGGTGATCGGCCAGGGCCCCGGCGCGCGGATTCATCCGTTCAAGCTTAACAAATTCACACTGGTTGGCGCCACCACGCGTGCCGGCCTGATCACCGCACCGCTGCGGTCGCGCTTCGGCATTGTGCATCGCCTGGATTTCTACACGCCCGGGGACTTGGTGGAGATCGTGCATCGCTCGGCGAAAATCCTGGGCATCCAGGTGGACGACGCAGGTGCCCGGGAAATCGCCCGGCGCAGCCGCGGCACGCCGCGCGTGGCCAACCGCCTGCTGCGCCGTGCGCGCGATTACGCCGAGGTGCGCGCCAAAGGCCACATCACGCTGGAGGTGGCGCGCGAGGCCCTCAAGATGCTCGGCGTGGACGAGCATGGCCTGGACGAAGTGGACCGCAACCTCATGCTCACCATTATCCAGAAATACGCCGGAGGGCCTGTGGGCCTGAACACGATTGCCGCGTCGTTGAGCGAGGAAGAAGACGCCATCGAGGAGATCTACGAGCCGTACTTGATGCAGCTTGGGCTGCTCGACCGTACGCAGCGCGGCCGCGTGGCCACTGCGCTGGCCTACAAGCACTTCGGCATCGAAGCCCCGCGCCCCCAGCAGCACTTGTTCTAGCGCCCTGGAACTGACACTCCGTACCTTTTCGCAGGTAGCGGCGCCCTTCAGGGCGCCACACTTCTCGAACGTGTCTCGGATGGCAGGCTGAAGCCTGCCGCTACACAAAAGCCGGCCCACGGAAGCCGAAGCTCAGGAGTCCTGCTGAACTCCTCGCTTCGGCTCACAGGAAAGTCCGTGAAGCGTCTCAACGTTGAGATTCTTCGCTGCACCCTGCGGGGCAGGGCTTCGCTCAGATTGACAACTCCGTCCTTGCCGTACTCTCCGGCGTGCTCTTCTTTCTCTGTGCTTCTCTGTGCCCTCTGTGTTTATCATTGGGCTTCGATGGCGCAGACTAGAACCATCTACCTCTCGCTCGGGTCCAACGTGGGCGACCGCGCCGGACAAATCGTCCGCGCGGTGGCGGCGCTCGGCGCCGCAGGCGTGAAGATCACGCGCCAGTCGGCGCTCTACGCCACCGAACCGGCGGATTTCCGGCGGCAAAACTGGTTTCTGAACTGTGTGGTGGAAGCGGAGACCGCGCTGATGCCGCGGCAGTTGCTGCACGTGCTACGCGAGATCGAGGCCGCGATCGGCCGCAAGAAGATGGTCCACCGCGGGCCGCGTGCAATTGATATGGATATCCTGTTCTACGGCTCAAGCGTGGTTCGCGCGGCCGAACTCGAGATTCCACATCCGCGCCTGGCCGAGCGGCGGTTTGTCCTGGTGCCGCTCGCCGAACTCGCCCCGGCACTGCGCCACCCCACGCTGCACAAGACCGTCGCGCAGCTTCTCGCCGATACCCCCGACCGCAGCCGCGTCCGTCCCTGGAGCGGCTGAGCCAGCAGGGATCTACTTCACATCGACAATTTGACCGAGGAAAGCTCGCGAAGAAGCCAGCCTTTGCCGCTTGTAGCGCCGGCATCTTGCCGGTGAATCTCCAGGGGCGCCCATGCCGGCCCAAGGTGAGGTTCTTGTCATTCCGAGCGAAGCGAGGAATCCCTCTGAGAGATGCCTCGCTCCACTCGGCATGACAACGCAGTTTCTATGCGGCCGAGCCGCTGGCCGGTGCGCCCTTAGCTCGTGCGGTGGATCTTCAGTCGGTGCAGGGTGACGCTGATCGGCCGCAGTGCCTCGAGTTCGATCTCCGCGTAGTGGCCTTGGGTCACCTGCCGCCAGCGATAGACGCCCGGCTCGCTTTCGACGTTCTCGCGGCCCTGAAGCGGCCGCAGGAACTCGCGGGCGTCGTCGAGCGAGGCGTGCTCCTTGAGCTGTGGCCGCGCCAGCGCTTCGACCACGTAGCTGCGCAGCAGCTTCGGCCAGTAGCGCTCAAACAGCGCCGGGGAGGCGAAGATGTCGCTCCAGGCCACCTCGCCGCCGTAAGCCACCACCACCCCGACCACATGCTCAGCCTTGAGGTTCGACGTGGCGCGGGCAAACCGCCGTTGTACTTCCTCGACAAACGATTCGATTGGGACACCCACTGAACGGGATTGATAAAGCTTCGCGTAGGACTCCGTCCGGCCTTCCCCGGCGATCGCCGCGTCAATGTTTTCCATCGAGATGCGCGGCGGAGCAGCAGTTGCGGCTCCCGGAGCGGCCTTCGCCGTCGTCCCGCTGCGCACGGCGGCCCAGACTTCGGTCTGTTTCTGGTCCACCGCGGCTTTTTCGCGCACGCTGGGATGGACCATCACCTTTGCCGCCGCGAATTGCGAGCCGCTGGACCATCGGCCGTGCTCCACGCAGAACACGTCGAGCGGCAGCGGTGGCGCGCCCGGGGCCACGATGCGGTCCTTGGCGATCACGCGGTCATGTTTGCCGCCGCTCACCAACTCTCCGGCCAGCAGCACCAGCGGCTTTGAGCCACGGTTGATCAGCACCAGTTGGTTCACCGACGGTCCGCCGACCGGATAGGAATCCCGGATCGGGCGGCCGTCACGGGTGCGGCGGATGATGTCGCCGCCTTGTTCGGTCACCACGGCGTCGCAGGAAGCCAGCGCTTCATCGAGCGTCACGAAGCCGGTGGTCTCCACGCCCTGATGGCTCACCACCGGAAAGACGCTCAGGTTTTCGTAGGTCACCGGCTCGACCAGCCGCCAGGCGTTGGGGATCGGCCGGTCAGGTTTCTGCCCGCCGGCCGCAAAAACTGTGGCCAGGCAGCCGCCCAGTGACGCCAAGCCCAGCACTCCCAGGGTCAGTAAAGTCTCGCGATCCATCGCATCCTCCTGAATTCATAGAATTTCGCAGAAGCCCAGCGCGCCTCGACGGTGCGAATCTCCGTTCTTTGCGCCGCGCTTCCTGGACTCTGAACGCGCGGGCGGAGTTTTCTTGCAGGCTTCTTGCGTGTGTAGCAGACTCCGCCACACTCGGAGAAGAATTCCCCCGCGGAGTTCACGCCGTGGGAGCAAGTGGCGTGCGGCGCTGAAGTGTTGTACCGGACGGTTCTGCTGCTCGAGGTGCGGCTGGACCGCAACGGATTGAAGCCGGCTAGGGGCGCCCCAGCTCTTTTTGCTTCTTCTGCTTCTTCTTGCGTTCCTCTTCTTCCTGCTTCTCGAACTCGAGGATCTCTTCCTCGGACATCATGTAGTCGTCGCGGGCGGCGAACATGGAGGTTTCGCGACGGTCCCGGCCCGAGCGGCGGTCGGTGCCGGAGCGGCGTTCGCGGCCCGGACGCCGGTCCTGCGCGCTGCGGCGGTCGGGGCTCTTGGACTCGTAGCGGATGCGCCGGATGGGCGCAGAAATGGCGTCGGTCTCCAGCAGCAGGTCGCTGACTTTCTCAAGGAAGTCGTGCAGGTGAAACGGCTTGAGCGTGTAGGGCAGGCCCTCGCGTTCGAGCGCCGCTTGCACTTCAGCGCCGGCCAGCTCCGGCACCAGGAAAAGCACGCGCGCCCGCTTGGCTCCGGCTTCGACCGGCGGCGCCTGGGCCAATTCCTTGAGCGTGGTGTAGAGCGGCCCGGCCAGACCGGTCATGGCCACGTTGACGATCACCAGCCTCCACTGGCCGCTGGCAAGTTCCGGGAGCGCCTGGTTGGCCATAGGCACGATGCGCACCTTCCAGCCCTCGGAATCGAGCACCTGGCGCAGGGCTGCCTGGCTGGCCTCGTCATCGTCAATGATCAGGATGCCGACCTGGGTCAAAGCCTGCTCCTGTCCGGAACGATTCAGTATAGATCGCAGGGCGGCCGGGCAGGGGAACTGCGCGCCGCTGGGGTGCATATCAGCCAAGGGTCCTGCGAGGGCGATTTAGTCATCGGACTACTGCCTTGAACCGTCCGAAGCACCACTCCCGCGCGGCGTTCTCTCGGGTTACTCCCGGTTCGCGACCAGCGCCTGCCGCAGCGCCCCACGGCATCGGCTCAGCCTGCTGGGCAGAAGGCGCGCGGTCAGGGCGAACAAAAGGCGAAAATAGTTGTTGACATAGCGAATAAAAAGCGAATATACTTTCCGCTCCAGCGGTGAGGCGGGCAGTGGCCACTTCTCCCAACCTTCGCGCGGCCCCGGCGTATCCGCTGCCTCTTGCCAGAAGCAAGGGCAGGCGACCGCGGCAACCCGCGGAAGATCCCACTCCCTCCTTGTTCCCCAGCGTCCCGCTCCAGCGGGACACCGAGCGGCCGGCTCTGTCGCCACCAGGGCCCGCAGCCGATTTAGTCGGCATTGCTCGCCTCGCCGCTGCCTCCCCTCTCGCCAAATCTAAGCGCGGGACCGAGTATTTCCTGTTGCCCGTGCGCTCGATCCTGAATCATTGCGATTCCGACCGGGTGCCCTTCTCCTGGACGGTCAATCCCTACCGCGGCTGCGAGTTCGGCTGCCGCTACTGCTACGCCCGGTACACGCACGAGTACATGGAGCTGGACGGCCGCGAGTTTGAACGCAAGATCTACGTGAAGCAAAACGCCGGAGCGCTGGCCGCGCGCGACCTGGGCAGCGAAAAAGTCTGGGGCGAGCACATCGCCATCGGCACGGCCACCGACCCCTACCAGCCGGCCGAGCGCGAGTTTGGCACGACGCGCGCGATCCTGGAGCAGATGGCTGTGCGCGAGGGCTTGAGCGTTTCGATCACCACGAAGTCCAACCAGGTCGTGCGCGATCTCGACGTGCTGCGGCGCATTGCTGAGCGCTCGGCGCTGTTCCTCAACATCACCATCACCACGCTGCGCCGGCGCTTGGCGCGCCTGCTTGAGCCGCGCGCCCCGCGGCCCGACCTGCGCCTGGCGGCGGTGCGTGCGCTGGCCGAGGCCGGTCTGGCCGTGGGCGTCTTCGCCATGCCGGTGCTCCCCGGGTTGACCGACAGAGAAGCGGACCTCGACACGTTGGCCCGCGAGGCACGAGAGGCCGGGGCGCAGTGGCTGGGTGCGAGCGTGCTTTTCCTGATGCCCTCGGCGCAGAAACAGTTCCTGCCATTCATCGAGGAGAAATTCCCCCGGCTTGCGCGCCAGTACCGCGGCTGGTACGCGCGCTCCGGCTACGCGCCGGAGGAATACCGCCGCAAGATCGACCAGCGCATCGCGCAACTCCGGACGAAATATGGTTTGGGTTCGCGTCCCTACGAGCCGGAGGGGCTGGGCTGGCGCTCGCCTCAGCTGCCGCTCGCCTGGCCCGGCAACGCCGATGCGGCGCCCGATGCCGCGACGCCAACATCCGTGTCGCTGCGCTCATGCGCCTGCGTGCGCGGATAGTTCTCGGAAGGGAATGTTGGAAAGAAAGGGCCGCCCCGAATCCTGGGCGGCCCCTTTGCTCTAGCTACTTCGCTTGCCTGTTAGGAGCAAGCGGGCGCTACTTTTTGGGAGGCGGGCCGCCGATCTTGAAGATGATCGAGCGCAGAATGAAATCGCGGTACGCCGCTGGGTCGGTGAGCTTGCGATAGTTCTGCTGGATCACCGAGCGCTCCTCGGGCGAGCGCTTGGCGCGATCGGCCTCGAACGCAGCGTTGATTTTGTCAAACGCGGCCATGTCCGGGACCGAGGCCCAGAAGTAGTGGGTGAATTCATTGGTGATGGTCACTTCCTGAACGCCGAGGCCGTAGGCCCAGATGACGCCGTCGGCCACCAGCTTGTCCAGGGTGGGCTTGTCGTATTTGTCGAATAGCTCGCGGTATTCGTGGCTCTTGCCGGGATGCACGCGGTCAATCGTGAACCAGGTGTAGGGCAACGCACCGGCCGGGGGCGGCGTGTTGGTGTGGAAGGCTTCAACGTCGCGGAAGACCCAGTCCTTGGTCTTCGACACGTCAAAGGTTTCTTGGATGCGCTCGGCCGTGCTCTTCAGTGCCTTGCCGCCCTTCTTGCGGGCGTCGTCGGCTGCCTTCTTGTCTTCCTCCGCCAGCTTGGCGAGCTGGGCGGCCATGGCCGCCTGCACCTTTTGCACGCCGGCCCAGTCGGCCACTGAGTACCAGATGCTGTGGGTGGGATTCCCCGGGGCGCGCAGGACGGGGACCTCGAGGCCCCAGCCGAAGATCACTCTATCGGCCATCAATTTGTCCCGCACGGGCTGGCCCACGGTCTTGACCAGCGTCATGAAGTCGTCTTCTTTGCCGGGGTGGATGTAGTAATCGGAAACGAATGTCAACGGCTGCGACTGCATCTGCTGCGCGTGAGCGGCTCCCGCACACCACACCAGAGCCAGCGCCAGCAGCAGGACAACTCTTGTTCGCATGTTTTCCTCCTGTGAGGTTGGCGAGGGCTTGCTGAGCCCTCGCGGACGGGCTTTGTGCATCCTGCGGAAATAGGCAGGAGACTCTTTCCCCTTCTACCACCGGTTGGGCGCCGGGTCAAACGCTCGGCCCGTGCCAGCCGGCTCGCTTCGACGTCCCTCTCTTGGGGGCCGGCGCCCCACTCAGGGCATGATGATTCTCGGAGCTTCGGGTTCTGCGGCGTTTTTGGGGAACTGCGCGCGGAGGAATTCCAGGAAGCCGCGGGCGCGCGGGCGGCCGTTGGTGCGTGCCCGGCCCACGCGCACCAGGAAGACCAGCAAATAGAAGACACCGGAGTCCTTCAGGCTGGTGAAGCCGGCGCGTTCGGCGTCCTGCTTCTTGAACTCCTCGATGAATTTCCCGAGTTCGCCGTAGAGGGCGTGGGGAAGGGCCGCGCCGGGCGGCTTTTCGTAGTAGATGCCGGAGCCGAGCGTACGGTAGGTCTCCGCCAGCGCCGCGAGCGCCGCCAAGGCGTCGGCGTCGGCCAGCGACGGCTCGGCGGCGGCGAACTTCAGGATGGTGAAGGCGAGGCCGGAAACCACTGGGCGCCGCTCATGGATCAGGTCGGAGGAAAAGTGCACGTCGGCGAAGGGCACCTCCTCGGCCGGGATGGGCTTGCGGTGCTCGTCCTCGTAGCGGTGCGCGGCCACCAGGTAGCCACAGTCCGCCGGACAATCAATCGTTACCTCGCGCTCGGTCCCGCAGCAGACCGCACAGATCTTTTCTCCCTTGGCCGGGCAGAACCGCCCGGGCTTGCGCTTGTTGCAGATGGGGCAGGCCACACTGTCTCCTGAGCGAACGAAATGCCAAAACACCGAGGGTACGGTAAGAATCCGCACGGTTCAAGGGGGCCGGATGTGTAAAATCCTTCGCGGAGGAACCCATGGCCCGGATTCGCGTCATTGAACCGCGCGAGGCGAGCGGCGCGCTGGCCGAGCAGTACAAGAGGATTGCCGCGCCCGACGGCATCGTGGACAACATTCTGACCATTCACAGCCTCAACCCGGCGTCGCTCGCCGTGCACTATGAACTCTATAAGGTGCTCATGTTCGGTCCCTCAGAGCTCAGCCGCGCGCAGCGCGAGATGGTCGCCGTGGCAGTTTCAACGGCCAACCGCTGCCACTATTGAATCACCCACCATGCGGAGGGTCTCCGCAGGGCGCTGAAGGCTGAGCAGAAAGACGAGGAGCGGGTGGAAGAGTTCATCGAGCTGCTGATGCGCGACTACACCCACGCGCCCATCCTGGCCCGCGATCGCCCCCTGCTCGACTACGCGGTGAAGCTGGCGCGCGAGCCCTGGTCCATGACCTCGGCGGACATCGACAAGCTGCGCGCCGCAGGCTGGAGCGACTCAGCCATCCTGGATGTCAACCTGGTGGCCTCCTACTACGCCTTTGTGAATCGCGTGGCCGGTGGATTGGGCGTTGAACTCGAGGCGCGCTGCGGCGCAAGACATGCGCCGAGAACTCGGTGAAACGGTAGCGGAGGGAGTGATGAGGCTGACGGTAGCGGTGGTGCAGGCGACGCCTGTTGTGCTCGACTTCGGCGGGCATTACTCGCGCCCCGACCTGTTCGAGCTGCGCGTGAACCGCGCGCCGCTCACGCAGCTCTGCTAGGGAGAGAGGCGGTAGCATTGGTAGAATCGCACCACGGCTGCTCGCTGCATTGCTGATTGCGGCCCCGCAGGTGAAATCTGATGTGCCTCGCCGTTTACATCGCAGCAGACCAGCCTCTGCCGGAGATTGCCTGGGACGAGCGCCGTCCCGCCTTTCACGTCCGGCGGATCCAGCCGTTTGAATCGAGCGTCCGAAAACATTTTACCAAGTCGCAAGTCTACTACGCGGGAGCCCACGAAGGCTGCGGCTGCGGGTTCAGCTACGGCTTGCTGCGGCTCAACGGCATGGAGGAGGATCCAGTCGCGTTCGCCGCGGGACAGGAGTCTGTCCGGCGGCTCTCTGCCTATCTATTCGAGACGACCGCAAAGCTCGGCCCGGTCGAGCTCTATGCTTGTCATGGTGAGAACGTGGAAGCGCCGCCCGAGTCCAAGGCTACCCTCCGCCCGGGTGAAATCGGCGGGGACTTTTTTTGCTTCCAGGTGAACGAATTCTTCGTGGTGCGGCCTGAGACCTAGCCTGCGGCCCAAGTCTTGCCACTCATCTCTTCCGAAAGTGATTGATCACCGAGATAAAGCCGCGCGGTGCGGGAATGGCCGGCTCAGCCATCGGTGCCACCAGGTGCAGGGCATTGCCGAACGCGACGGCGTCCAGGACTCCGGGCGCGGATTGGAGCACGTCCAGGGCCTGCTCCAGCGGCTCGCATTCGACCAGCAGCAGCTCGCCCTGCATCGATCGCTGCTTTAATTCTGTCGGTGTGCCCAGAGCCACGATCTGCCCGCAGTAGATCAGCGCCAGGCCGTTGCCGGCCCGGCCCGCGGCCCCGTGCGCACACCCCGGCGCTGCCGGAATGGCTACCGAATGAGGATCCGGCTTACTGCAAGGATTTCGGGTCGGAGAGATTCTTGGGTGATGTCTTGTTCAGCAGTGACACCAGTTCCTGCCCGGCGGCGGGCACTCCTACCTTGCCCCAGCGGATGATCTCCCGTGCTTTGATCCGGCGCCCATAGACGTGCTTGTTTGCATCGCCGTCGGGCCGGACCGTAGTGCCTTCGAGGGAGATTCCGGCAAAAAGCCCGCGAGCCCTTGAATAGGTCAGTACCTCGGCGCGCATGGTCACGTCCGTGTTGGCCTGAGCCGTGCGCCCTTTGGGGCCGGCCGCAGCGGAGGCGTCCGCGCCCAGCTTCACCTTGCTGGCCAGAATGGCGTCGGCGCCGCGCGGGTTCATCACCAGCAGCACAAAGTCAGTGGCCTCGCCGCCGATTTGCAGGCCGAAGCTGCCGCCCTCGAGCGCCATCATCGAAGGAGCGCTCCAGGGCCCGGTGTAGTGGTCGCCGGTGCGACAGGTCATCGCGCCACGGCCATAGCTGCCGCCGAACACAAAGGCAGCCTTCATGACTGACGGAAACACGATGACGCACTCGGCCTTGTCGAGCAAATCCTGCGGGATATCGTCAGGGATGTTCAGGATCTCTTTCAGGACTCGGCCCGAATTCTCCAGGCGGTCGTCTTCTTTGCTGTCTTTCGCCCCGAGGGGCAGGGCCATGAGTGCCGCAGCGAGCAACACATGCAAAACTCTCTTCATTTTTCTCCTTTTCGGGCTGGAACAAAGATCATAGGACTTCTGTGGGCTGGGCGCAATGTTGCAACAGGAGAGATGCGGACCCGCTGCGTGCGGGTTGGTTGCGCAGGCGCATTAACCCGGCAGTTCTTCGCTGGCGGATTGGACTATAATTCCGCGCCCGCCTTTTTGGGCGGGGAGATCCGATGCATGGTGATCCACACCCGGGTCGCGTTCGGTTACTGGCGGCTGCGCTCTGCCTGATTTCGCTTGCGGGGGCCTCGTCGGCGCAGCAGAAGCCGCCTGCGACAGCAGCGCCCGTGCCGCCCACTGTGGCGAAACCCGCGCTGGAAGCGAAGCCCCCCGCCGATGTGGCCGCCTTCCGCAGGCGCGTGGAAGCCGCGCTGTCCGAGGCTCGGGCCGACAAGGGCACGTGGGCCGTGCTGGTCACCGACGCGGCGTCGGGCGAGGTCTTGTTCGCGCTCCATCCGCAGCGCTATTTCATGCCTGCGTCGAACACCAAGCTGTTCACCACTGCGCTGGCCCTGGCCACCCTCGGTCCCGACTCCCGCTTCCGCACCACGATTGAGACGCGCGGCACGCTGCGGCGCTCCGGCCGGCTGGACGGCAACCTGGTGCTGGTGGGCCGCGGCGATCCGAATCTTTCCAACCGCAAGTTTCCCTTTGTGCAGAAAGTTGAGCGGGACGGCCCACCGGAAAAAGTTCTGGCCGAGCTGGCCGACGCGGTGGTCGCCCGCGGCGTGGGTCAGATTGCGGGCGACATCCTCGCCGACGACAGCTATTTCAGTACCGAGCGTTTCCCCTCCGGCTGGACGATCGACGACATGATGTGGGGATACGGCGCCGCGGTCTCGGCCCTCTCAGTTAACGACAACACCCTTGTCCTTGAGTTGCGCCCTGGCGAGCGCGAGGGCGACCCCGCCTGGTTCGGCGTCGAGCCGTGGGCCGCCTACTACAAGATTCAGAGCGAAGTCCGCACCGGGCCGAAGGGTTCCGAGCGCAAGCTTGAAGTGGTGCGCGACCCGGGCTCGCGCGTGTTCCTCGTGCGCGGCACCATGCCGGCGGGCGCCGAGCCGCACACGTTGACCTTCGCGGTGGAAGAACCGGCCGAGCACGCCGCCGCCCTGCTGAAGCGGCTGCTCGAAGCCCGCGGCGTGCGCGTGTACGGCGAAGCCCGCGCGCGTCACGCACCCGACACCAGCCCCGGCGCTCCCACGGTGTTGGCCGAGCACGTCTCGGTGCCGCTGGCCGACGCGATTCGCCCGATCAACAAGATGAGTTTGAACCTGCACGCCGAGCTTCTGCTGCGCACGGCCGCGCGCGAAAAAGTCGGCGCCGTCAGGATGGAGGACGCGCTGAAACTTGCGCAGGAGTTCTTCAAATCCGCGGGGATCGAGGAAGGCGACTTCGCGCTTTCCGACGGCTCGGGGCTCTCGCGGCGCGACCTGGTGACCCCGCAGGCGGTGGTCAAGCTGCTCCAGTACGTGGCGCAGCAGCCCTGGGCAGAGACGTTTCGCTCCACCCTCCCGGTCGCCGGCCAGGACGGCACGCTCGAGGACCGCATGAAGAATACGCCCGCGGCCGGGCGCATCTGGGCGAAGACCGGCACGCTCGAGCATGTCAACGCGCTTTCGGGCTACGCCACGACGTTGCAGGGCGCGAAGCTGATCTTTTCGATCTTCGGGAACAACTATCTGCTGCGCAGCCGCGATGCCAACGGCGTGATTGACGCCATCTGCGTGGCCATGATTGAAGAGCTGGGCCCCCCGGCGCGCGCGGCCGAGCCACCTTCGCCGGCAAAGAAGCCCTGATGACCTATCTCTTGATGACCCATCTCTTGTCATTCCGAGCGCAGCGAGGAATCCCTCTGAAGGATTTTTCTTGGTATGGTTGCCAGTCACTCAAAGGTCGTCACCGTCTTCGGCTCCTCCCGCCCGCGTGCGGGCGAAGCTGACTACGAAGAGGCCCGCGCGCTCGGCACCGCGCTCGCCCGCCATGGTCTCACGGTGTGCACGGGAGGCTACGGGGGCGTAATGGAGGCAGCCTCGCGCGGCGCGAAAGAAACCGGCGGCCGCACGCTGGGCGTCACGGCGGAGTTTTTTCGGTCCCGCACCAACGCCTGGGTGGATGAAGAAGTGCGCGTTGGCACCTGGCAGGAGCGCCTGTTCGAGCTGATTCGCCGCGGCGACGCCTACGTGGCCTGCAAAGGCGGCACCGGCACGCTGGTCGAGCTCGCCGTGGTCTGGGAGATGCTCAACAAAGCCGTGATGAAGGGGAAACCCTTCGTCGTGCTGGGCGATTTCTGGCAGCCCATCCTGGATCGGGTGCGCGAGGTCGAACTCGGGCGGCCCTCCTCCTGGGGCGAGGCCAACAACCGCCTGATCCACACCGCCCCCACGCCGGCCGACGCGGCCCGCTATCTGGCGGAGCAACTTGTTGTGCGCTAGACGACCAAGACCGACAATAGAGACGAGGTTGTCATCCTGAGCCCAGCGAAGGGTCTCCTCCGAACGGTTGAGATTCTTTCGCCGCGTTGCACCCTCAGAATGACAGCGCTCGAAAGCGATTGGCCCGCCCGAGCGGGCTACCACGTGGGAGGCATTGTTGTCGCGTTCGGCCGAAGAAATTCTCGAATTTGACCGCTTGCGCGAAATCCTGGGCCGCTACACCACCTGCGCGCCCGGCCGTCGCGGCGTCGAGGAGCTGGCGCCCAGCCACGAGCGCGCGCAACTGGAGGCCGCCTTCGCGGTGATCCGCGAGGCCATCGCCTATCTCCGCGCAGGGAGCGAGCTGGGCTTTGGCTCGCTCGCCGACCCGGAGGCGTGGCTGGCGCGGCTCGATGCGCCGGGCGCAGTGCTTTCGCCCGCGGAGATCCTCGACGCGGCCTCGCTGCTCGACACCACCGCCTGGCTGAAGCAGCAATTCCGCGCCGACGCAGCCAAGTATCCCCGGCTTGCACAGCGCACTGCGGCGCTCGCCGATTTCGGTCCGCTCACCACCGCCATTCGCCGGGCGATCCTGCCCAACGGTGAGATCAGCGACGCCGCCTCGAGCGAACTCAAACGCATCCGCACGAATATCAGCCGCACCCGCGACACCATCCAGAAAACGCTGCGCCAAATCCTCCGCGCGCGCGGCGAAGAGCCGGGCACCGACTACGTCACGCTGCGCAACGACCGCTTCGTCATCCCGGTGCGCGCAGCGGACCGCCGCCAGGTGCAAGGTGTCATGCACGGCTCGAGCGCCACGGGCCAGACCGTGTTCCTCGAGCCGCTCGAAACGATCGAGCTGAACAACAACCTCGTTCAGCTCGCCGAGGACGAAGCCGCGGAGATCGCCCGCATCCTGCGCGAGCTCACCGAGCGGTTGCAGAGGGAGCTCGGCGCGCTGCGCTTTGCCGCCGCGGCCATCGCCGAACTCGACTCCACGTTTGCGCGTGCCCGCTTTGCGCGCGAGTTCAATTGCGCGCTACCGGTGCTGGGCCACGCCGCGGAGATCAAACTTGAAGCCGCGCGCCATCCCGTGCTCGAGGACAAGTTGCGACGCGAGGGCCGCACCGTGGTTCCGATGACGCTCGCGCTGGGCGGCGAGGAGACTGTGCTGGTCATCAGCGGCCCCAACACCGGCGGCAAGACCGTTGCCCTGAAGACCGTGGGGCTGGCCGCGCTGGCCGCGCAGTCAGGCATCCCCGTGGCGGCCGAGTCCGCGCAACTGCCGCTGTTCGATCGCGTGCTCGCGGACATCGGCGATGAGCAATCCATCGCTGCGGACCTTTCCACGTTTTCCGCGCACGTGCTGAACCTGAAAAGCATGCTGGACGCAGCGACGGAGCGCTCGCTTGTCCTCGTGGACGAGATGGGCACGGGCACCGCGCCCGAGGAGGGCTCGGCACTGGGCGTCTCGCTGCTCGAGGAGTTTCGCGCGCGGCGCTGCCTGACGCTGGCTACCACGCACCACGATCGCCTCAAAGCCTACGCCTCGAGCAGGCCGGGCGTGCTCAACGCTGCGGTGGAATTCGACGAAGTCCATCTGCAGCCCACCTACCGGCTGCGGGTCGGCGTGCCGGGCGGCTCCAGTGGGATCGAAATCGCGCGACGGCTGGGCTTGCCCGAGGCGGTCATTGAACGTGCCCGCGCACAACTTGCGCCCGAAACACACGAAGCCGCGGCGTTGATTGCCTATCTCCATCGCAGTCGCGACGCACTCGAGGAGATGAAGCGCGAGGCTGCGCGGCAGACTCAGGAACTGGACCAGGAGCGGCGCCGATTGCAATCCGAGTGGGTCGAGCGGCAGCGCCGTCGCCTTGCCGGGCTCGAACAGAAATTCGTCGAGGCGCTCAAGCAGCACGAGCAGGAAATTGCGCGCGCCGTGGAGACGGTGAAGGATCACGAACTGCGCGCGCAACTCGAAAAGCAGGCGCAGCGGTGCATGGTCAAGGCTCGTGGGGCGGCGCGCGAAGAAGCCAACGCCGCCGTCGTGCAGCATCTCGCCGACTCGCAGCAGGACTTGGGCGCCGGGGTCCAGCCCCAGCAGGAGCCGGTCACGCCGGAAAAACTGCTGCCGGGCACGCGGGTACGCGTGCGGGGATTCGGGCAGCCGGTGGTGCTCCGCCGGCGGGACGAGCGCTCGGCGGAGATAGAAGCCGGCCCGCTGCGCATGAAAGTCGCTCTCGACGACATCACCGCAATCGTCACCGAGCCGGCGTCGCGCGGGCCTGCGGCGAAGGCCGCGACCGGCAGCGTCACCGTGCACGCCCAGCCCGCCGACGAACCTGCCGGGGAGGAGATCAACGTCATCGGCTGCACCGTGGAGGAGGCCACCCGCCGCGCAGACAAATTCCTCGACCAGGCTGCGCTGGCCGGCAAGCCGTGCGTGCGTATCATCCACGGCCACGGCACCGGCGCCCTGCGCCGCGGCCTCGCAGAATTCCTAGCGGCCCATCCGCTGGTCGAGCGCTTTCATTCCGAAGAAGCCGACCGCGGCGGCGCAGCGATCACCGTCGTCGAGTTGAAGGGTTGAATCTGGGAGGTCGCTACCTGGGGTCCATTTCCTGCGAGGTGATGGCCATGGCGCAGTGCTTTTTCGTGGGGTAGCATTAGCCCAGCGGGGTGAAGTGAAGCCTCCGCGTCATTCCGGCCACGAGCGCAGGCGAACAACATGCTCGACTCACCGGACGCCGCTCTCGACTTTTCGCATGCGACTCTGGGCCACACACGCCAGCGCGTGTTTCGCCTGGGCCTGAGCGGTTCCTACTGGCCGGGCGAGGCGACGCTGCGCGCCGGCATCGAAGCCGGGATGAATTATCTGTTCTGGTTTTACTGGGATGCGCAGATGACCCGCGTCCTCCACGAAGTGCTGCCCGGCCAGCGCGAAAAATTCGTCATCGCGACCGGGGTCGCCAACTGGGGAAACTGGGTGGTGCGGAGAAGCGTGGAAAAGTGTTTGCGAAAACTGCGCACTGACTATATTGATGTCTTCCACATTTTCTGGGTGAGCGGAGGAAGCCTGAGGCCGAAGACGCTCGAACTGCTTCACCACTATAAAGAGGAGGGCAAGATTAACTCCACCGCTATCTCGACGCACTCCCGGCGCTACGCGGGCGAACTGGTCCGGCGGGGTGACCTGGACGTGATCATGATGCGCTACAACGCCGCGCATCGCGGCGCGGAGCGGAGCAGGAAATCTTCCCGCGCCTGCAGGAATCGCAGCCGGGCGTGGTCAGCTACACCGCGACGCGCTGGGGATCTCTGCTGAAGCGGCCCCGCGGCTGGCCCGAGTCCGAACGCATCCCGACGGCTGGTGACTGCTATCGCTTCGTGCTCAGCATTCCAAATGTGCACGTGTGCCTGACCGCGCCGCGCCACCCCCAGGAACTCGAGGAAAACCTCGCGGCGGTGGCGAAAGGCCCGCTCGCCGCGGAAGAGTTAGAATTCATGCGCCGGTTCGGCGACGCAGTTCACGCTTCGTCCCGGTTCTTCGGATAGTTCTCATCACCGCGCCAACGGTGTGACAGAATCGACTTTCTGATCTGACCTTCGACAATGGCGGAAGCAGGTTCATTCGCGGACCGCGTGAAGCAGCAGGCGGACATCGTCCGCGTCATCGGGGAATACGTCCGCCTGAAGAAAAGTGGCCAGAATTTCACCGGCTTGTGTCCCTTCCACGCGGAAAAGACGCCGTCGTTTGCCGTGCATCCGGTCAAACAGATTTACCACTGCTTCGGCTGCGGCGTGGGCGGCGACGTCTTCAAATTCGTCATGGAGATGGACAAGTGCAGCTTTCCGGAAGCGGTGCGCGCCGTGGCCGAAAAGTGTGGCATCCCGGTGCCCCAGCCGCGCGAGCGCTCGCCGGAGGAGCGCCGCGAAAACCAGCAGCGCGCGGCGCTGGTGGAGATGCACCGCGAAGCGGCAGCATTTTTCGCGCGGCAACTCGAAGCCACGGCCGAGGGCAAAGCAGCGCGCGCGTACCTGGAAGACCGCGGCCTCGACGCCGAGGCGATCGCGCGCTTTGGCTTGGGCTATGCTCCTTCGGCTGGCGACGCCCTCTACCGCCACCTGAAACAGAAATACCCGGATAACCTGCTGGAAGTTTCCGGCCTCGCCGCGCGCGATCCGAGCGGGCGGCTCTACGACCGCTTCCGCCGGCGCATCGTGTTTCCCATCGCCAACGAATCGGGGAAAGTGATCGCTTTCGGCGGGCGCGCGCTGGGCGACGACTTGCCGAAGTATCTGAACTCGCCCGAGACGCCCATCTACTCGAAGAGCAACGTGCTCTATCACCTCGACCGCGCCAAAGAGGCGCTCCGGCAGCGCGATTTCGCCGTGCTGGTCGAGGGCTACATGGACGTCATCGGCGTGGCGCGCGCCGGCGTCGCCAACGTCGTGGCCAGTTGCGGCACCAGCCTCGCCGAACCGCAGGTGAAGCTGCTGGGTCACTTTACGCGCCGCGTGGTGGTGAACTACGACCCCGACGTCGCGGGTCAGGCCGCCACCGAACGCTCGCTGGCCATTCTTCTCGAACAGGGCTACGACGTGCGCGTGCTCGCGCTGCCAGCGGGCTCGGACCCCGACAAGTTCATCCGCGAAAGCGGTGCCGAGGCCTACCGCAAGCTGCTCGAGGCCGCGCCGGCGTATGTGGACTATCTAATCGCCCGCGCCCGGCAGATGGACCTCACCAGCGCCGAAGGCAAGCTGCGCGCGGTGAATTTCCTCATGCCCTACGTGCAGCGCATCCCGAATCGCCTACTGCGCTCGGAGTGGGCCACGCGCATCGCCCAGCAGTTGCGCGTGGACGAGCCGGTGCTGCGCGAGTCGCTGCGGCGCGCCGCGGCCGAGCGCCGCAGCGAGGTGAAGACCAAGCCGGAGCTGATGGCCCGCGCGGCCCGGCCGGCCGAGCGCCGCCTGGTCCAGATGCTGATCGAAGCCGAGGGTTTTCGCGGCCGGCTCGCCGCCGAACTGCGCGCGGGTGGAGCGGGAGAACTCTACCGTGGCCTTGAAACGGAACGAATCTTTGACGCGCTGTTGGCGGCGTGCGAGTCCGGCGAGCGTCCCGATCCGGCCGCATTGGCCAACGCCCTACCGGATTACGACCGGCGGCTGTTGTTTGAGATCGCCTTCGAGCCGGCCGCCGAACCTACCTGGGACGAGGCCGAAAGCTGCCTGCGGGTGTTGTACCGCCGCCAGGCCGAAGCGGAACTCGCCGCCGTGCAGAAACAGATCGAATCCCAGCCCGCGGCTGTGGCGAACGCCGCAAGCAATGAAATGCGCCGCTTGCTCGCGCGCAAGCAGGAGCTGCGCCGCCGCTTGGCGGAGCTCCCGCACTAGCCCACCGCTGCACCCCGCCAACAAGCACGCCGGGAGGCGGCAACTTGCGCCCCGGCGGGCGCGTGGGCCCATTAC
>JACQDH010000116.1 GCA_016201215.1 Acidobacteriota bacterium
ACCTGATTGCCAAGACCCTGCACTACCAGAGCCCGCGGCAGGCCGAGCCGTTCATCGCCATCAACTGCGCCGCAATTCCCGAGACGCTGCTGGAAAGCGAGTTGTTTGGTTACGAAAAGGGAGCTTTCACCGACGCCCGCGCGCAGAAAAAGGGTATCTTCGAGCTGGCCGACAAGGGAACCCTGTTTCTGGATGAAATCGGCGAAATCCCTTTGATGCTGCAGGTCAAGCTGCTGCGGGTGCTGGAGGAGCAGAGCTTTCGGCGCCTGGGCGGGCTGCGGGACATCAACCTGAACCTGCGCTTTATCGCCGCCACCAACAAGAACTTGCGGGAAGCGGTGCGGGAAGGGGCCTTCCGCCAGGATTTGTACTTCCGCCTCAACGTCATTCAAATCACGATTCCTCCCTTGCGGGAAAGGCCTGATGACATCCTGCCGACGGCGAAGTTCTTCATCGATCACTACAATCGAAAATTCAAACGCAACATCGAAGGCGTGTCGCCCGATGCGGCCAAGCTGCTGCTAGCGCATTGCTGGCCGGGCAATGTGCGCGAGTTGCGCAACGCCGTGGAGCGGGCCATGATTCTCGAGGACACGAATGTGCTCACGGCGGCCAGCCTGCCGATTGCCGTCAGCCATCCCGACGGGCGGGACCGGCCCGCTGCCGGCCCGAGCCTCGATATTCCCGACGAGGGTTTGTCGCTCGAAGAGAACGAGAAGATGCTGCTGGTTCGCTCCCTGGAGAAGACCGGCGGCAACCAGACCCAGGCGGCCCGCCTCCTGAGAATCACCCGCGACACCCTCCGATATAAAATGAAGAAGTTCAATTTGAAGTAAGTTGCTCTGGTTCGACTGGCAGCGAAAATGCTGAGCTAGCCGGGCTTGCCGAACGGAGCCTCATCAGAGAGGAGGGGTATGCCGAACCATGAGCCGGTGTCGCGTCGCCGCAATCTGATCCAGGCGCTGCTGGGCGCCGGCTTTGGGGCTTCCTTTCTTTCCTTTCTTTATCCGGCGCTGAAGTTTATGATGCCGCCGAAAGTGGCCGAGTCGGCGGCCAACCAGGTTTCGGCAGGCAAGGCAGCGGACCTGAAACCGAACAGCGCGCGGATCTTCAGGTTTGGCAGCCGGCCGGCCATACTGGTGCGCACCCCCGAAGGCGAGTGGCGCGCTTTTTCCGCCGTTTGCACCCACCTGAATTGCACCGTGCAGTACAACGACCAGACCCACCGCATCTGGTGCGCCTGCCACAACGGGCAGTTCGACCTGAAGGGCAAAGTGGTGGGCGGCCCGCCGCCCCGGCCGCTCGAAGAGTACGTGGTTCATGTGCAGGGCGACGAAGTGGTGGTAGCAAGGAGCTGAGAGTTTCCCGATGCTGAGGCGGGCGCTCAACTGGCTGGCGGATCGCGCGGGAGTGGACAGCATCCGCAGCTTTCTGGCCCACAAGACCGTCCCCATCCACTCCGCCACCATCTGGTATTACTTCGGCGGCATCACACTGTTCTTGTTCGTGATCCAGGTGCTGACCGGCATGCTGCTGCTGCTGTATTACCGGCCCACCCCGAATGAGGCTTTCGAGACTGTGCAGTTCATCATCACCCGCGTACAGTTCGGCTGGCTGGTGCGCTCCGTCCATAGCTGGTCGGGGAACTTGATGGTGCTCTCGGCGATGATCCACATGTTTAGCGTGTTTTTCCTGCGCTCCTACCGCCAGCCACGGGAGCTGATTTGGCTGAGCGGCATGGTTCTGCTGTTCCTTACGCTGATGTTCGGTTTCAGCGGCTACTTGCTGCCCTGGAACACACTGGCGTTCTTCGCGACCAAGGTGGGGACCGACATGGCCGGCCTGGTGCCGGTGGCAGGGAGCTTTCTGCGGCGGTTTCTGCGGGGCGGCGATGAAGTCACCGGGGCCACCCTGACCCGCTTTTTCGGCTTTCATGTGGCCGTGTTGCCGGGTCTGACCACCCTGTTGCTCCTGTTCCACCTGGCCCTCGTGCAGAAATGGGGCATGAGCAGCCGCCAACGAAGCGGGGAACCTGTCTCCACCATGCCGTTCTTTCCGAACTTCGTGTTGCGGGAACTGATCGCCTGGTACGGCGCGCTGGGCGTGCTGGGAACTCTGGCGGCGCTGTTTCCCTGGGAGCTGGGAACCAAGGCCGACCCCTTCGCCTCGGCCCCCGCGGGCATCCGGCCGGAGTGGTACTTCCTGGCGGTGTTCTACACTCTCAAACTGATACCTAGCAAGGTGCTCTTCATGGATGGAGAGGTGGTGGGCATCGTAGTGTTCGGCCTGGCGGCGGCGGGCTGGATGCTGATCCCCTTCTGGGACCGCCAGCCGGAGGAGGCGGAGCAGCATCGGCTCCTGACCGGAGTGGGAGCCTTTGTGATCGCTTACCTGGTCGTGTTTTCCGTCCTGGGGTACTGGCGATGAAGCTGCGCTGGATGGCTCCGATTTTCGTTATGGCACTCGGTTTGCCCGCGCAAACGGCCAAGAACAGTTGCGTCGAGTGCCATGCGGCGCTCGAAGGCGACCTGGCACGGCCGGCGGAACTGTTCGCGAACGACATTCACGGGAAGAACGGCTTTTCCTGCGTCGCCTGCCACGGCGGCGATCCATCGAGCGATGATCCGGAAGTGGCCATGAGTCGCGGGCGGGGCTTCCTGGGCAAAATCGATCGCCGGTCCGTCCCCGCCCGCTGCGCCCGCTGCCACAGCGACGCCAACCTGATTCACCGCTTCAAGCCCCAGCAGCGGGTGGATCAGCTTGCGCAGTACCAGACCAGCGTGCATGGCCAGCGCCTGGCGGCAGGCGACGTCAAAGTGGCCAACTGCATCGATTGCCACAGCGTGCACGACATCCGCGAAGTGAGCGACCCGCTCTCGCCCGTGTACCCGCTGCGGCTGCCGGAAACCTGTGCCCGCTGCCACGCCGATGCTGCCCACATGCAGGGCTACCGGATACCGACCGACCAGTTCGAGAAATACCGCAAAAGCGTGCATTGGGAGGCCCTGGCCCAGCGGGGCGACCTTTCGGCGCCCAATTGCGCCACCTGCCATGGCAACCACGGCGCCGCTCCGCCGGGGGTAGCGAGCGTGGCTATGGTCTGCGGTTCCTGCCATGTGGTCTTCGAGAATCTGTTCGTGAAAAGCCCGCACAAAAAGGCGTTCGACAATATGGGCCTGGCCGGCTGCGTGGTCTGCCACAGCAATCACGACGTGGAAAAGCCCACCTTGGCTCTGGTCGGCGTCCAGCCAGGCGCAGTTTGCCTCAACTGCCACGCCAAAGGCGACAAGGGCTACGAGGCGGCTATGCAAATGCGGTCCCGGCTGGAGCAATTGGCTGCCTCGCTCGGTCGCTCCGACGACATCCTCAAGATGGCGGAGAGTTCGGGCATGGAGGTTTCGGAAGCGCGCCTGGGGCTGGGCACGGCCAATGAGAGTCTCGTCAAGGCCGAAGTGGATCTGCACAGCTTCGATCCGGCGATGGTCGATGGGGCGGTGGCGAAAGGGCTCGAAGTGGCCCAGTCCAGCTATCGCGCCGGCCAGAAGGCGCTCGAGGAGCGCGATTATCGGCGCAAGGGCCTGGCGCTCTCGCTGGTCACCATCGTTGTGACGATGGCGGGATTGTGGCTGGCGGTGCGCGAGCTGGACAACCGCCGCAAGAAGAGTAGCTAGAGCTAAGGGGGTCTTGATGATGGGCTTGACGGGCTGGCTACTGGCCGCGATGCTGCTGGCCCCATCGGTGGAACTGGAACACATCAGCAGCGCTGAAATGTGCGGGCGGTGCCACCGGGACATCCTGCGGGCGTGGAAGACCTCCATCCACGCTACGGCCCTCGAGAACCCGCTGTTTCAGGACGCCCTGGAGCGCGCCGAGGAGGATTTCGGCTCGAAAGTTCGCTCGACTTGCCTGGGATGCCACGCGCCCACGGTGCAGTATTCCGGCGACACCGGGCTGATAAAGAAAGTGAGCTGGGAAGGGGTCACCTGCGATTTCTGCCACTCGCTGAAGTCCGTCACGCTGACCTCCGGCGCGCCGCGGCTCGTGGTCGCCTTTGACGGCATCAAGACCGGCCCGCTCAAGGATGCTGTCTCGAATGCTCACGGGGTGGCGTTCTCCGAGGTGCATATCTCTTCGTTGGTGTGCGCCGGTTGCCACGAGTACCGCAATCCGCAAGGGCTGGCGGTGCTGACGACTTACACCGAGTGGCAGAACAGCTCCTATGGCCAGAAAGGAACCCACTGCCAGGACTGCCATATGTACAGCACCTCGGCGAAGGTGGTGGACCCGAAGGTGAAGCGCGTGAAAGAAACGACTGTCAACCTCCACCAGATGCCGGGCAGCCGCTCCGTCGAACAATTGAACAAAGCCATCCAGTCCCAGATGTCCACCTCCCGGCAAGGCGGAAAGTTGAAAGTCATCGTGAAACTGACGAACGCGGGGGCGGGGCACTACGTGCCGACGGGATCGCCGATGCGCCAGCTCATTCTGGAAGTCCGGCTGGATCCGTTCGGTGAAGGGCCGGCGATTCGCGCGGAACGCGTCTATGCCCGTATGATAACGGATCAAAAGGGAGTCGCACTGCAGCGCGAGCATCTCTCCATCTCTCCTTTCTGAAGGGGGCTAAAGTGGTGGAAGACACGCGCCTGGCGCCGAAGGAGACGCGCACGGAAACGTTTTCTTTCGATCTTCCGGCAGGCCAGCGCGCAAGGATAGAGGCGAATCTCTACTATTTTTACTCGCCGATGGCCACGGTGGAAGCCGAGCAACGGATTAAGTTCGTCACGATGTCTCGTCTCGTCCAGTAATCATGCACCTGATTTTTTTGCTCCCCGTTCAATCCCGGCTAATTTGAATTCCTCTCGGTCATTCTGGGCGCGTTCCTTTTATCCCTCTATCTATAACAAAATAATGGAGTTGTGCTTCCAGGCCGATCTTTCAGGGTGCATCAGTGCCAGGGAATGGGCACATCGAGTGTCCATTCCCAGCCCATATTGTTATCGGTAATGGGCCGCTCGCGGCCGTATTTCCTGCGCAGGGAGTCGGAACCTTCGAGGCCCACCTGAGTTGGCGGCAGGTTGATGCTGTTTGCAAATCGCACGTATTCCGCCAGAGTGTGCTGAGCCGCCGCATCCGCGGGATCGAAAAGGAGGCGGCCATCGATCTTGTATTGCCGAAGTGTATCGATCCAACGCAGCATGTCCACTCGGATCGGTGAATCACTGACCACCAGAAAATTGATGACCCGCAGGCCATAGGGGAAAACGTGCAGCGCGGTGGAAATCGCTTCGGCGGATTCGGTGGTGTTGAAGTAATAGAT
>JACQDH010000130.1 GCA_016201215.1 Acidobacteriota bacterium
AAGGTCACCGTGTAGTCAGCCACAATCACGGGCCCCGTGCTGGCCGTGCCGCCCAACGGGTCCGAGGGCAACCCGGAGGGCGTGTCCACCGCAAGCACCTTTGTTTTTCGAGGTCGCGCCTGCGCAATCCGGTTCACGTCCTCGATCACGCCGGCCAGCAGCCCTTCGACTGGACCGCTTAGCCCGGTTCCGAGAAGTGCGTCCACGACAAGGTCTGCCCCGGCCAGAGTGCCACGGGCGGCTTCCCACTCCGACGCAGAGGTCGCCACACGCAGCTCGCCGGAGGCGTCCCGCCAACGCTTCAAATTGGTCGCGGCATCACCCTTCACTGTATCCGGCGCGGCAAAAAGAAAGACCGCCGGGTCGCCGCCGTGCCGCTTGAGGAGTCGCGCGACGACCAGGCCGTCCCCGCCGTTGTTCCCCTTGCCGCAGAGAATCACGATGCGCCGACGCTCCAGGTCCGGAAATTGCGCGGCGAGAAATGCGGCCACGCCTGCGCCGGCGTTTTCCATCAATTGCAAGCTGGGCACGCCGAAGCGCTCGGTCGTGAGCCGATCGGCTTCGCGCATCTGTGCTGCAGTGAGCACCTTCATGACGGGCGCCACCCAAACGGCGGCGCTACAACAGCCATCCACCGCTGACGTTGAGAACCTGGCCGGTGACGTAGTCGGCTTCTTCCGAAACGAAGAACTTCACCGCCGCGGCCACATCGTCGGCGGTCGGCGGCCGGCCAACCGGATAGCGCGCGTCGCGGATGCGACGCGCCTCGGCCAGCGTCAGTTCCTTTTCGTCGAGATTCGATGGGTTGACTACGTTGACCGTAATGCCGTGCTTGGCCTCCTCGATGGCCAGCGACCGCGAGAAGGCCACCACCGCGGCTTTGGCCGCGGCATACGCGGAGATCTTGGCTTGGCCGAAGGCGCGCTCCGCTCCCACCGCACCGAGATTGATGATGCGCCCCCAACGCTGCCGCCGCATGGCCGGCAGCGCGGCCTTGCTAACATAGAGCGCACTCAGCAGATTGGAGCTCAAGATCTCGTTCCATTCCTCCAGCGAGGATTCGGCCAGCAAGCTCCAGCGGAACTCTCCCACGTTGTTGATCAGGATGTCCAGCCGCGCGTATCGTTCGGCGACCGCCTCCATCAGGAAATTGACCTTGGGGGGATCGGTGACGTCCGCCTCGATGGCAAAGCACTCGATGCCCTCGGCCTGCAGTTGCCGCAAGGTATTCTGCGCGGCCGCCTTGTTCGAGCGGTAGGCGATAGCCAGCCGTGCGCCTTCGCGCCCGAGCGCCGTGGCGATCCCCTTGCCGAGGCCCCGCGTGCCGCCGGTCACCAGCGCAACTCTCTGCCGCAGTGACACTTCCACGCCCCTGAAAAGCCCGCTAGTATATCCGAACCGCTCGGCGCGCCCTAGCGGCTCCGCTACTTCAGGCGCGCCACGATCACCGTCATGTCGTCGGCCTGCTCCGCCGTCCCCGCCCACTCTTCCGCGGCCGCCACCAAGCTCTCCGCCAAGAAACGCGGAGGCGCGTCGCGGTGGCGCATAGCCACCTCGACCAGGCGGCGCGCACCGAACTCCTCGCCATAGACGTTTTCCGGCTCGGTCAAACCATCACTGTAGGCGAGCAGCAGGCTCCCCGGCTCCATGTGAATGGTGCCCTGCTGGTAGGTGCAGTCGTCGAACAGGCCCACGACCATGCCGCCTTCCTCGAGTTTAATCACCCGGTCGCCCACAATATAAAGCGGGGGCAGGTGCCCTGCATTCGTATAGTGCAGAGTCCGCGTGGCCGCGTCGTACACCCCATAGAAAAACGTCGCGTAGCGGTCTTCCGAGGAGTTCAGGTACAGATGGCGATTCAGGCGGCTGACCAGCTCGGCCGTGCTCCCCGAGGCGTTTCCGTCCAGCAGAACCTGGCTGCGAAGGGCCGCCTGGAGGCTGGCCATGATCAGTGCCGCGGAGATTCCCTTCCCGCTGATGTCCGCGAGAGCGATGCCCAGCCGGGTCGGCCCCAGGCAGAGGAAGTCGTAATAGTCGCCGCTGACCACGCGCGCGGCGCGGCAAACGGCGTCGAACTGTATGCCGGGCAGCGAGGGCAGGCTTTGCGGGAACAGTTGCGCCTGCACCTCGCGGGCGATGGCCAGTTCGTTTTCCAAGCGCTGGCGTTGGCGTTGCTCTTCGATCAGGGCACTGATCGAGCTGGTCATCGCGTTGAACGATTCCCCCAGCACGCCCAATTGGTCTTTCTGCTGCACGCGCACGCGGTGCGTCAGGTCGCCCGCCTGGACGTCCCGGGTCGCGCGGTAGAGGTCGGCCACGGCACGCGTGATGGTCCGCGTCAGCACAATGCCGGTGATCAGCGCCGCCACTTCGATCACCAGAAAAACGATGCCCACAGCGATCAAGACCCGGAAGTACAGACCGCCCAGCTCGCCCAGCGAACTGAACAGGCGCGCGTTGAGCTGTGACGGACGCGCGGAAAAGAACGCGAACACCGGGTGACTGGCCTCTTCGTTGGGGCGGAGACTCAGGGTGAGCGCTTCCAGCTTGGAGACACCGTCAATCTTGTAATCAAGCCAGTTGGCCGCTGGCTGCAGGCTGCGCTGGCGCGTTCCAATTCGCCCCACCGTGCGGAACTCCCGGTTCCCGATGCGAAAGACTCCGCCCTGCGGAGCTCCCCGCTCGGCCGGACCGGTCACCACGAATTGGATCGGGCCCAGATAGGGTGCCAGCCGTTCCAGCAATTCGGGCGTCACCGGGACGCTGGCGGAAACGACCACGCGGTCCGTCCGTGCGGGCCGCTCCACCACGGCCATCAACAGAAGCTTGTCCCCGGTCTGGACGATCCCCGCAAAACGATCCGAGCGCGGTCCGGCTTGCCTCGGCAACATCTCCTGGCCGACGTTCATCTCGATGCGCAAGCCGGGTAGATCGCGCTCCGCGACGGTCGTGCCGGGGGAACCCGCTGGCGGCGGTGCTTGGGGGCGTAGGGCGCCTTGGCCCTGCGCAGCGACGCTGGCCGCGACGTCCTCTGCCGCGTCCGCCGCCTCTTCCACGAACCATTGCAGGTCATCGTTGAGCAGGTAGGCCCCCAGTTGCGAATAGATGACCGAAGCGGAGAGCATGACCATGACCAGGATGAGCAGGACCGGCACGACCGCGATAAACACGTAGGCCACGATCAAGCGGTTGCGCAGGCTCCAGAGCAGCCGCTCGCGAGCCCAGCCCAGAAAGCGGAAGAAGAAGTAACCCAGGGACAAAAAGAAGAGGAAACCGATCGAGAAGAAGAGGAAACCCAGTGCGCCGATCTCCGACACCTTTGTCGGAGCCAAGCGGAGCAGCCAGATCAACCCGTAGAGCAGAATCACAACTAGGGCCACGCGGTCCAGGCGGGTCAATCTACGCCAGAAGAAACGCACCCGGTCAGGAAAGTACGGGGGCATAATGAAATCAAAGGCACACCCAAGCGATTCACTTTAGAAGGTGTGTTGGCCGAAAAGCAAGCGCCTCATGCCGCGCCCGCTCAGCGCTGCGTCGCTTGCGCGGCCCTGGAGAAAGCCTCCCCCTCGCGCTGTCTTACTGGGTCGAGCGGCCGGTGACGCGGCTGTGATGCCGGCTATAGGCAAAGTAGATCACAAGGCCGATGATCAGCCAGATGAGCAGTCGCATCCAGTTGACCCACCCAAGTTTATACATCATGTAGCCATTGAATCCGATCCCCAGGAGGGGAACAATCGGCACCCAGGGGGTGCGGAAGGGTCGCGGTTGTCCGGGATTGGTTCGGCGCAGGACCAACACGGCGATACACACGATCACGAACGCCAACAGCGTGCCGATGTTCACCATCTTGCCAATATCATCGATGGGAGTCAAGCTGCCCACAATCGCCGCCAGGAAACCCACGAGCATGGTGTTCTTGTAGGGCGTGCGGAACTTCGGATGGATGGCCCCAAAAAAGCTCTTGGGCAACAAGCCATCATTGGCCATCGAGTAGAGCACGCGCGTCTGCCCCAGCAACATCACCAGCATGACGCTGGTCAAGCCCGCGAGGGCTCCCAATACGATCACGTGGGAAGCATTGGTCAGGCCGCGATCCAGGAAGGCCTGGGCGATAGGCGCTTCGATGTTGACGGCGTTCCAGGGAACCATCCCGGTTAGCACGCCAGCCACTAGAATGTAGAAGACCGTACAGATCAGCAGCGAAACGATAATGCCGATGGGAAGGTCGCGCTGCGGGTTTCTGGCTTCTTGTGCCGTCGTCGAAACCGCGTCAAAGCCGATATAGGCAAAGAAGATGTAGGCGGCGCCCGCTCCAACTCCCGAGAACCCATTCGGCGCAAAGGAGGACCAATCGTGTCCCCAGTTGGAGGCATTGACGTACTTGATCCCCAGGCCGATGACGAACAGCACCACCGAGACCTTCAGAATCACGATGCCCGCGTTGAAGCTGGCGCTCTCCTTGATGCCGATCACCAGGATGGCGGTGATGACCAGCGCAATGCAGAACGCCGGCAGGTTGAAGCCGATCTCCATCCCGAACAGATGAGGCGCGCCGACCAGCGTGTGCGCACGCTCAACCAGCGCGGGGGAGTTTGCGCTGATGATCCCATCCACCTTTTGCAGGAACGCCTGCGTGCCCTCCACCAGCGTGGGATCGGCAGCGCGGGCCATTTGCCGGGCGATGACCTTCTCGGCGACCTTTAGCGCGGTCCAGTGGTCGTACGCCAGCCAGAGCGGCACGCGGATGTGGAAGATCTTCATGAACTCAATGAAGTGGTTGGACCAGCCGGAGGAGACCGTGCTGGCACCCATGGCGTATTCCAGGGTCAGGTCCCAGCCGATGATCCAGGCGAACAGTTCGCCCAAGGTGGCGTACGCATACGTATACGCGCTGCCGGCCAGGGGGATCATGGCGGCGAATTCGGCATAGCAGAGGCCGGCAAACGCGCAGCCCAAGCCCGAGAGCACAAACGAGAGCATCAACCCGGGCCCGGCATAGTGCGCTCCCAGCCCAGACAGCACGAAAATGCCCGCACCGATAATGGCGCCGATTCCCAGCGCCGTGAGCGAAACCGGGCCCAGCGCGCGCCTCAGCGTGTGCTCGCCGGTCTCTTGCGCTTCCGCGAGCAGCATGTTCATCGGCTTCTTCGCAAACAATGGATTCCCCATGCGCACTCTCCTTGTTGCAAAGTGAGCCGGTCCAGCGGACCGGCCTTCGGTCAATCCGCCTTTCCTGAGAGGGTCCGATCCGATTTGCGGTGCCACACCCAATACACCGGCACGCCCAGAAGAACAATGAGCAAGCCCGGCCAGGTGGTCTGGGTCTTATACAGAATCAGCACGACCATGATCAGCGTGGCCGCCGCGATGTAGAGCACCGGCACCACCGGATAGCCAAACGCCCGGTACGGCCGCTCCGCGTCGGGCCGCTTGCGCCGCAGGACAAACAGCGCCGCAATCGTCAGCACGTAGAAGATCAAAACGGCAAAGACCACGTAATCGAGCAGGTCGCTGTACAGATTGCCGTAGGTTTCCACGCCCGTCACGGGGTTCTTGATGCGCGTCCGCGGCAGGACCAGCAGCGCGGCCCAGAGGCCCTGCAGCACGAGTCCCATGGCCGGCACGTGCTTGGCGTTCAATTTCCCGATGCCCTTGAAGAACAGGCCGTCGCTCGCCATCGCGTAGTACACGCGGGCTCCCGCCAGGATCAGGCCGTTGGCGCAGCCAAAGGTCGAAATCATGATGGCCACGGCCATGATCGTCGCGCCGGCATTGCCAAAGACCACAAGGAGGGCCGCCGTAGCCACGCGATCATCGGGCGCCTGCTGGATCTGGGCCAGCGGCAGCGTCGTCAGATAGGCGACGTTGGCCAGACAGTAGAGCGTAATGACGATGAACGTCCCGGCGGCGAGCGAGAGCGGGATGTCGCGCCGGGGATTCTTGACTTCGCCGGCGGTGAACGTGATGTTGTTCCAGGCATCGGCGGCGAACAGCGAGCCGACCTGCGCGACACACAGGGCGATCAGCAGTCCGAGCGCGCCGGTGGTCGCCGAAACCGCCGGGACCAACGAGCGCAACCAGTCGGCGGCGGGTTCGATGGCTTGGGCCCCGCGCGGCGTCCACCAGTCGCCGAAATTCGAGGTCACCGCCGCCGCATTGCGTCCCACGAAAATGCCCAGCAGGATCAGTCCCAGCAAGGCCAGCCCCTTGGCCGAGGTAAAGATATTCTGGATGAGCTTGCCCAGCCGAAGTCCACGCGTGTTGACAGCAGTGAGGAACAAGATCAGCAACAGCGCGATGAGTTGCTGCCACGACAGGCTGACTGCATATTTTGAGGAGAGGATGATCGGCCGCACGATCCACGCCGTGGGCGAGATCGCCGGCACCAGCACCCCGAGGAAGCGCGCAAAGCCGACGGCCACGGCCGCAATCGTGCCGGTCTGGATCACCAGGAACAACGTCCAGCCGTAGAGGAAACCCCACAGGGGAGAGTACGACTCACGCAAATAGACGTACTGCCCGCCGGCCTTCGGCATCATGGCAGCCAGCTCCCCGTAAGAGAGGGCCGCAGCGCAGGTCAGCACGCCCGTAATCACCCAGGCCATCAGCAGGCCGCCGGGCGAGCCGGTTTGCCGCGCGATGTCCGCGGAGACGATGAAGATGCCCGAGCCGATCATGGACCCGACGACGATCATCGTCGCGTCCACCAAGCCCAGGCCCTTCACCCATTCGGTCTCGGTCGGGACCGCTGGTGAGGGAATCGCTCGCGTGGCGTCAGACATAGGCGCTGTCCTTCAGGGAACCTCGCTTGCGACTTGTGCAGCCAACTCCAGGAATTGGCGCGCGCGAGCACGGGGATCCGCGGCACCAAGCAGATCCCGCGCCACCGCCAGCGAATCCGCGCCGGCCCGCAAGATGGCTTCGGCGCGCTCCAGGGTAATTCCGCCAATGGCCACCAGAGGTTTCTGAGTCAGGCGCCGCGCGTGGCGGATGAAATTCACCCCCACGACGGTATCCGGGTTCTGCTTGGTTTCAGTGGGGAAGATGGGGCCCACGGCGATGTAGTCGGCCGGGGTCTTGTCAGCGCTCTCCACCTGTTCGAGGGTGTGCGTGGAGACCCCGACCCAGCGCTCGGGGCCGCAGATGGCGCGCGCCTCGGCGACGCCGAGATCTTCCTGCCCCACGTGCACGCCGTCTGCTTCGGCCAGCCGGGCGATGTCCGCGCGGTCATTCACGATGGTGCGCACGCCGCGCAGGTGGAGCAAGTGAACCAGTTTCTGGGAGACCTCAAAGAGGCTGCGGGAGGAAGCCTGTTTGTTACGGTATTGGATGAGCTCAACCCCGGATTCTACCAACATTTCCGCGAAGGCCAGCTCCGATGTCCTGAGCAAAATGGCGTCCATTATTGCATACAGGCGCGGAAAGGCAAGGCGCATATGGCGTCATTTTGCCAGAACGGGCGTAAAACGGTCGAGAAAGTGCGTATCGAGATTGCCTGCCTCGAAATCCGGGTCCGCCAGGATCTTGCGGTGCAAGGGGATGGAAGTCTTGATGCCTTCGATCACCAGCATCTCCAGCGCCCGGCGCATCCGCGCAATGGCTTCGGGGCGGTCGCGGCCTCGGACGATCAGCTTGGCGATCAGGGAATCATAATAGGGAGGGATGACCGCGTCGGCATAGGCGGCCGTATCCACCCGCACGCCGGTGCCCCCGGGCGTCTGGAAGGCAGTAATGCGCCCGGCGGAGGGAACAAACGTCTCCGGGTCCTCCGCGTTGATGCGGCATTCGATGCTGTGCCCGCGAAATTCCAACTGCCCCACCACGTCTTCAAGCTTTTCCCCGGCGGCCAGGCGGATTTGCGATTTGATCAAGTCCACGTTGGTGACCATCTCGGTGACGGGATGCTCCACCTGGACCCGCGCGTTCATCTCGATGAAGTAAAAGTCGCCGTTCTCGTCCCTTAGGAATTCGACCGTGCCCGCGCCGCTGTATCCGATCTTGGTCAGCGCCTGGGCCACGCGCGTTCCAAGCTCCTCCCGGCGGTTTTCATCCAGCGCCGGAGAGGGCGATTCCTCGATCAGTTTCTGGTGCCGCCGCTGGATACTGCACTCGCGCTCGCCCAGGTGTATGACGTTGCCGTGGCGGTCCCCCAGAACCTGGAACTCGATGTGCCGCGGCCGCTCGATGAACTTCTCCATGTACACATCGGGAACGCCAAAGGCCTGCTGGGCTTCGCTGCGTGCGGTCTGGAAGGCAGGGATCAACTCCTCGCGGGTGCGCACCACGCGCATGCCCCGCCCGCCTCCCCCCGCCGAGGCCTTGATCATCAGTGGATAACCGATCTTCTCGGCGGCTTTCTCCGCGGACTCCTCGTTTTCCACCACGCCGTCCGTACCCGAAATGATGACCACGCCCGCGGCCGCCATTTCCCGGCGGGCGCGGTCCTTCTCCCCCATCAACCGGAGGATGTCCGGCTGGGGCCCGATGAAGGTGATGTGGGACGCTTCGCACACTTCGGCGAAGTTGGCGTTCTCGGAAAGAAAACCGTAACCGGGATGGATGGCGTCCACATTGGTGATCTCCGCGGCGCTGATGACGTGCGGGATGTTCAGGTAGCTGTCGCTGCTTCGCGGCGGCCCGATGCACACGGCCTCATCGGCGAAGCGCACGTGCAACGAGTTCCGGTCGGCCTCCGAGTACACCGCGACGGTGGGAATGCCCAGTTCCTTGCACGCGCAGATGACGCGCAGCGCAATCTCCCCGCGGTTGGCGATGAGGATCTTACGAAACATGATTCTGCCGGAGAGGAGGCACGCGCCGGCTACTTCTTCCGCGTGGGGCGGATGGCAAACAGCGGCTCGCCGTATTCGACCGGCTGGCCATTTTCCACGAAAATCCGCAGGACTTCACCGCCCACGTCGGATTCGATTTCGTTCATCAGCTTCATGGCTTCTATAATGCACAGCACTTGCCCGATCTCGACAGGATCACCCACCTGGACAAAGGGTTCGGCACCGGGGCTTGGGGCTCGATAAAACGTCCCGACGATCGGCGACTTGACCAGATGCGAGTCTTCGGCGCGGGCCGCTTCCGCGGGCGCCTCACGCGGCGGCGCGGCGGGAGGCGGCTCCGCGGGGGCGGAGGGAGCGGACCCGGCGACCACAATATCGGGAGCCGCCAGCAGGCGCTGTGGCATCGGGCTGGAGTTCACCGCTGGCTTTTTCAGGCGGATGCGGAGGTCTCCGTGCGAGTACTCGAACTCTTCCAGGCCGTGTTCGGACATGAATGCCAGCAGCCGCTCGAGCTGGCTCAGGTCCACCCCGGACACGGTGACCTCGGTCGAATTGGGGCGTCTCTTCTTACCCTTCATGAGGAATCAGAGTTCGAGGAACCTTCGCGGGGCGCTGGTCAGGACTTCGTTCCGGTCGGAAAAGACTGCCACATCGTCTTCCAACCGAATCCCGCCTACGCCCTCCACATATATACCCGGCTCCAGGGTCACCACGTTCCCCGCCCGGATGAGCTTGCGCTGCCCCCGCGCCAGCCGGGGCTCTTCGTGGACCTCCAGTCCGAGGCCATGCCCTGTGCTGTGCACGAAGTATTGCCCCAGGCGCGACCGTCGCAGGACGCGCCTGGCCGCCGCGTCCACTTCCCCGGCGGCTACCCCCGCACGCAGGGCCTCGAGCGCTGCCGCCTTGGCCTCCTCGACCGCCTGATACCAGCGGCGAATCCTCGCCGGCGCGCGCCCCAGGTACACGGTGCGCGTTAGGTCGCAACAATAATGCGCGAGTATAGCACCCAGATCGAGCACGACCAACTCATTTTTCCTGAGGCGCTTGGCGGTGGGTCGCGCGTGAGGCAGCGCCGCGCGCGTCCCCGAGGCGACAATGGTATCAAAGGCCGGTCCCGCCGCTCCCCGGCGCCGCATGCGGTATTCGATCTCAGCCGCAAGTTCCAGTTCGCGCACTCCGGGCTTCACCAGTGGCAGGATCTCTTCGAACACGATGCACCCCAGTCGCGCCGCCGACCGCATCCGGACAATCTCCTGCGCGTCCTTGACTGCGCGCAGCTCCTCGACCAGGCCTCCGCGCGCTAGCCAGCGCATCTTTCGCCCCGCGGCGCGCCGCAGCACGCTCTTCTCCGCCACACTGAGGTGCGCGGGGTCAAGAGCCATGCGCGCTTTCTTTCCCTTGCGCAGATACTCCCCGACCGCGGCCAGGGATGATCCGCGGGTGACACGCACCCGCGCGTGCCGGACTTCCTCGCGCGACTGGATGGCGTAGCGTCCGTCAGTGAACAGAGTGACCCGGCCGGACTCGACCAGCAACGCTCCGGTGCTTCCGGTGAACCCGCACAAGTAGTAGACATTCGGCAGGTGGGTGACCAGCAATCCATCCGCGCCGGCCTGGGCCACCCCCTGCACGACCTGCTCCATCCGCCTGCGATAGTCTGGTTCGGTCACAAAAGGAAAGGAGGAGACTGTCGTCTCCTCCTTGGAATTCTATGTTCTCCGACTCTCTGGTTTCAGGTCAAGCCCGGGTCCGCTCCTAGCTCGGAACGATTCGCGGCGTGAGGAAGAACAGAAGCTCCTGGGACTGCACATTGACGTTGGTCCGCTTGAACAGATGACCGATCAGCGGGATGCTGCCGAACAACGGTACCTGGGAGATGTCCGTGCGCTGCGAGGAGATGATCACGCCGCCGATCACTACCGTGCCGCCATCGTTGATGACCACCTTGGCCTCCACCGATTGCGTGTCAAGCGCCGGGATGCCCTGCACGCGCGGGATGCCCGCGTCAATCTGGGTGTTTTCGACCACCACATCCATGAATACGGTGCCCTCGGCGGTGATTTGAGGCGTCACCTCCAGCTTCAAGACCGCATCGATGAACTGCACCGAAACCGTATTGTTGATGGTGGTCTGCACGGGGATCTTGGTGCCCTGCTTCACCGTCGCCTTTTCGTTGTTCTGCGTGATGACCTTGGGCTTGGAAAGCAGCTTCCCAACTCCTTTGGACTCCGCAGCGGTAATGATGAAGTCCACGGCGAAATTGGGCGAGCTATGGGCGAAGGTGACTCCGCTGGTCGGGGCCTGGGCGGCCAGATTGGTGTTCAGCGGAATCGAGTTGGTGCCCGAAACCACCAGCGGCGGGTTCGGAACCAGTGGCGGGCCCGGATGGATGACCGGGCTGGTGAAGCCCGACTGGCCGGTCAATCCGCCGAAGACCGTACGCCCGCCCGTCGAGGTGGTGGCAAATCCAAACTGCGTGCCGATATCCCGCGCAAAGGACCGCGAGGCGGCCACGACCCGCGCCTCGATCTCCACCTGCTGTCCCTTTCGATCGAGCTGGCGAATCAGGTTGTCAATGGCCGGGAGCACCGAGGGAATATCCTTGATGATCAGGGTATTGGAGCGCTCATCGGCGATGAGGTCCCCGCGCGCCGAAAGGAAGCGCTTCAGGGTGTCTTTCATCGCCGAGGCCTTGGCGTAGCTGAGCACGCGCGTGGTGGTGACCTGCTCGACGGCCTCCGCCTGCGCCTTGGCCAGGTCGCGCTTGGTTTCGGCTTCCTTCTTCATCGTTTCCTGGGTGGCCACGCGCAGCACGTTGCCGTCCAGCTGTTTATCCAGGTTGTTGTTGCGCAGGACCAGGTCCAGGGCCTGGTCCCACGGCACTTCATCGAGCACGATGGTCAGCGTCCCTTTCACCGCGGGATCCAGCACCACGTTGAGCCCGCTGATTTCGTGGATCAGCCGGAAGAAATCCTTCAGGTCCACATCCTTCAGGTTCACCGAAATCGGTTCGCCGGAATACTTGCCACCCGCCTGGGGAGCCGCCGGCGCGGCAGGAGCCGTTTGGGTCAGAGCCTGAGCCGGTGCTTTGACCGGAGGTGGATCATCGGTCGGCCGGGGCGGGGCCGGTTCTGCGCTCGCAGCGAGGCTGCCCAGCATTGCCCTTTGCTGGGTCAACCAGGCAGGAAGCGGCATGGCCGGCAGGTTCGGAACAACCGGGACAGCAGCCGGGCGCGCCGCGGCGGGCCGCGCTCCTCGCCAGGCCGGTGCATTGGCCGCGACCGGGGTGGTTACCGGCGCCGCAGTCGGGGTGGCAAAGTCAACGGTGATGCCTTTGCCGTCAGTCCTCACCGTATAGTGTACAGCGCGCTCCAGATCAATTACCACCCGCGCCACGTCCGGCTTGAACTGGCTCAGACGCACCCCGCGCACCGGTTTGAGTTCGCTCGGAATCGACGTCTGAGTCAGGGCTAGGCGGGCTCCGTTGAAGTCCAATACCAGGCGCTCGGGATTGTTCAAGCGCTCCGCATGGTAGACAAGGGGGCCATTTCCTTCCACCCGCACACTGGTTTGCTGGCCGGCCCGCGCTACGGCGACCTGCGCGATCAGCGTGCCCGCCGCAGTCGATGCCGCTCGAGCCGCCGGCGGGCGCACGCGGGCGGAAACCGGCGCTACCTTTCCTTCAAACACCAGCGCCAACTGGTCCGCGCCACGCCGCTCAAGCCGGGGAGCCACTGGGCTGCGCAACAGGATTTCCAGTCGAACTCCTGCGTTCTCCCCTGCTCCATACGGGAGCACGCGATAGCTGCTGACCAGGTCCGACTGCAGCACCCGGGCGTTGATCGGCTCATGGGAGGTCAGGCCAACCAAGTCCACGACCACGAGATGGTCGTTTGGCCGGGCGGCGGTGTAGTCAAAGGGTCCGTTGGCTTTGACTTCGATGCGGACCGAGTTAGCGCTCACCTGGGTGTCCACGCGCACCAATGGCGATGGCGGACCCGGCCGCGCCCCTGCCGGGCTGGCAAGGATGGCTAAGCTCACCAAAAGCAGGCAGGCGAGCCGGTAGGCCGGCCAGTTCGTCTTCATCGCTGTTCTCCTGGACTTGGGTAAAGTCGCTTGGTGACCTGGCGCTCCACGGGCTTGCCAAAGGCGTCCTTGCCGCTCTCGTGGAACGAGACCGCGTCCATGCTGATTTTCTCCACGCGGCCATCATAGAGTTGATCGTTTTCCCGCAGGAAATAGACACGTTGCTGCGGATTGGACACCACCGCAATCATGCCGTTGGGCCCGCGCACAATCCCATCCAGGCGCAGGGTGCTCACCACCAGGCCGGCCTTCCCGGGGGGCAGGTGCTGGGCGATCGGCCCGCCCGCGGGCTCCTTGCCCACCAGTGGATTGAATGGGTCGCGCCGGCTTACACGCGCCGGCGGTTCTTCCTTTGCGGGTTTGATCTTTGCCGGCTTGGAGGCTTTGGCGGCTTTGGTCTCCTTGGGGGCCGCTGCGGCCTTGCTCGGCGCCGTGGCAGCCTTCGCGGGGGATTGAGCCTTGGCGGCCGGAGCAGGAGCCTTGGCGGCAGGGGTGGGAGCCGCCTTACCAGGCGCCTGAGGCTTGGCCTGCGACGTCGAAGGCGACGCCGGTGCTGCCTGCTTCCCTGCCTGCGGGCCCGCCTTCGGCGGAGGAGCGCTCTGCTGGGGAGCCTTCGCCGGGGCCTTGCTTTGCGCTTGAAGGGGTGAAGGGACCAACGCCATCAAGGCAAAAAGCACCATCACGGTCAGAAAAGATTTTGCCAGTCGCATCGTCAGCTCTGTCCGATCCTAGCGTTTGCCCGGCTGCCTGGCTGCCGGCTTCGCCGGGGGTTCCTCGCCCGCCTTCGTGAAAAACGTAACGGCCGTAAAGGTTCCACTGACCGTGGTTCCCGGCCGCACCGGGTATTTCGTGCCCTTGGCATCGCTCGGGTTGGTAAAGGCGATATCCCCGACATTGATGATGCGCGAAAGCCGGCTCAAGCGGGAGAAGAAGTCCACCACATTGTAATACGGCCCGTCCACCTGCACTTCAAACGGCATCTCGTAGTGAAA
>JACQDH010000131.1 GCA_016201215.1 Acidobacteriota bacterium
GCCAATGCACTGCCGTTCACGGACCAGTTCTTTATCCCCGTATTGGCGTCGATGCCCACAATGCTATTCAGGCTGTTGAGGCCATTCCGCGTGCCAACAATCACCATATCGCGGGGCAAGGAAGAGCCAGTGGAGATGCTTTTCACAAACACACCAGCCCCGGCGCCAAAATTGTTCGTCGTCAACCCGGTCGGATTAATAAAAGGAATCGGAGACCAAAGGGACCGGCCCGCGGAGGGGTCGGCACCCGGCGTGGTGTCCACGGCGTAAAGGAGATTGTCCTGGTTGGGAATGAACGTTGCCGGCACGCCCAGCGAATTGATCCCTGCCTCCACGACGGGAAGCCGCGCGCCGAACGCTGGACCGATTGCTCCACCGGTCGAAAGGGGTGCGAAAATGTCCGTGCCGTTGCTGGGGTTGAAGCCCTGCAACAGGTTTGAGTTCGAGCCCACCACCGCCATAGTGCTGGGGATCAGACCCGCCGGCGCGAGGGTGGACGCGCCGGTCGGCGCCATCCACACGGCAGCCTGTTGAGTGCTCGCTGTTGCCCCGGGCGTGGCCATAATCTCCGCGGCGAAGGATGAGTCAGCACCGTTGGCCGAGTAATTGTCGGCCGCGTCTCGGGTGAACACTTTGTAGTAGTAAGTCGTGCCGTTCGCAGGCGGGCAATCAGGGTTGTCACCGGTACCGCTGTCGTTAAAGGTGGTAACCGGCGTTATCAGGCTGCTGTTAAAAACCACCACGCCATCACCCACCGTGTTGCTACATACGACATTGCGGGTGGGCACGGTGCCATCGGTAGGAACCGTAGTTGCCGCGATGGGGCTGCCGGCCTTCCGCAGAATCAGCACCCCTCTCGTCACGGACGTAACGATACCCGCCGCTGCGGGATAAGACCAGCTCAGTGCAATCTGTCCATTTCCCGGCACGGCCGCCAGGCCGGTCACCTGCTGGATGAACTCCACTGTCAGTGAGGGGTGGTTCGCCTCGGTCGGGCCCTCTTTCGAATCGAAGATCGCTCCCTGAACCGGGTTCGCGCTTTCCACGCTGTCCACGATAATCGCGCCGTAGTTCGCCGAAGGTGGCGACCCGCCAAAATACAGTTGGATATCGCTGGTCACCGTCCAGGAGAGCGTCACGTTGATGGTGGTGCCCGATGCTGTGGTCGCCGTCACCGCGCCACTGAAATCACCGCCGCCGCCCACCGTCGTCCAGGCCGTCGTCGGCACCTCAGGAAGCAGGTTAAGCCGGTTGTCCCAGCTCACTTCATCTTCGACCCACAGGTTGATCAGCCGATGAACGTCGTAATTGCGCGAGACAGACGGCGCGGAGTTCATGAACAGTTTGAGCGTGGCCAGCTTGATGCCCGAGCGTGGGATGGAAGATAGGTCGAACTGAACCAGGGTGCGCTGATTCTGGCCCCCGGTTCCCGGATCGAACGAAGTCACGTGCAGGGTTGGAGTCCCGCCGAAGTTGGAGCCGGTCGAGCCAGCCGTCTGCCAAATCCACGAGTCGGCGGCGCGCACCTGTGGATCGGCAGGCGCCGACGTCTTTTTTTGCAGGATTTTTTGCTCCCGGCCCAGCGCGGGCATAGTCAGGGCCAGCAGGAGTGCCAGACCAAACAAGAAATGAATCCTGGCGCGGGGTGCCATGGTCATTCCCTCCAAAGTTTCGATGGGCTGTCTGCCGCCTCAGCTCTCACAAGAGGGGCGGCAACATGGACCGCCATCAGTTCAGCCCATTTTTGAACTGCATCCAGATGCATTTTACTGTACCGATTCGGAACATTTCCTTCGCTATCTGTTTGGGTTTGGCTAATTGAGCAGCCCGCCCACAGAGCGGGCGCTCCAACGATTTCGCGTCCGGCCCCAGCATCGCATCTCCGTCGCACGGCATCACACCGAGCTCACGAGCGCCGTGGCGCCGCGTTACACGAGCCGCCCTGGCCAGGCAGCTTGCCGCAGGCCAAAGCGAGTGTCTCGTAGATCGTTTCCGAAGTGCAGGCTGGCTTGATGTACTTCCTCTTGCCCGCGGGCTTCTGTTTGATCATCTGCAGCGACTTCTGCTCCCGCTCCATGGCATACCCCCTCAGTTAAGTCGCCCTCATCGGGGCAATCCTGACCAGCCCGGGAATGGAACCCGTGCCGGGCAGCACGGCGGAAAAGGTGCCGTTGAACTTTGCCGCCCTCTGCTGCTGGTGCAGGGCGCTCACCGGATGCTCCACCCCCGCCAGGCGCGCGTTCAGTTCGGCCAGTTCGCAGGCCCGCTCGTAGGCTCCGAGCAAGTCGCCGCCTTCCATCTGCGCCAGCCCCGGGCAGCGTTCGCAGTACTGACGAATCGAGCAGGTCGAGCACACCGGCAACTGGCTTTCCCTCACCGACTGCACTCGGCGCATTTCCCCCGAGCCGTACCACACCTCTTCAAACCTCTGCTGCCGGAGATTGCCCGTGGGCATGGGCATCTGCACGCACGGATATACATCGCCGTACGGCGAGATGTAACAACTGTTGTGCCCCGCACTGCAGGGAATGTCATCGTAGGCCGAACTCTCCAGGCCGCTGCTGACCGCGCTGCCCACCGCCGGAACCGATTGCATCACTTCCTGGCCGCCCTTCACCCGCGGGTTCAGCACCGGGTCCTGCAGCACCGGCAGCAAATCGTGGCCGGTGTTGCGCAGGGCCAGAAGAGTCATGTCTCCGTCGATCTTCGGAGTAATGGTCAGGTCGAGGATGTAGGGAACGCCGAGTTCCTCGGCCAGTTGCTGCACGCTGCGAAAAGCGGTCAGGTTCTGCTTCATGAGCGGGCAGGCGATCTTCACCTGCAGACCCTGCGTCTTCAGAAAACGGATGGCCCGGAGCGAGCGCTCGAACGACCCCCGGACCTTGGTGATGGCATCGTGCACGACCGGGTCCGCGCTGTAGATGCTGATCTGAATCCGCCGCACCCCCAGCGCCCGCAGCCGCGTCGCCCGCTCAGCGGTGACCAGCAGCGCGTTGGTTTTCAGGCTCACATCGAAGTGCAGTTGCCGGGCGTATTCCAGCAACTCGAAAAAATCCTTGCGCAGGAAGATCTCACCGCCGCTGAAAGTCAGGAAGAGAGTCCCGACCGCGGCCAGTTGGTCCAGGACGGCCTTGACCTCGGCGGTGGTCACCTCACCGTAGTCTTCGTGATCCAGGTAGCAGTGCACACAGCGTTCGTTGCACCGATAGGTGAGATCGAAGTGGACGTTCAGGGGCAGGTGCTGCTCGACCGTCCGGCGGATCAGGCGGTCCATCACCGGCGTCTCAGCCATGGCGGCTCCCTTCCGCCGCCGGAGAAGAAAGCAGCAGGCGCTTGGCCTCCAGATGTGCCACCAGCTCCCGGGTGTCGGCTAAAGCTTCCTCAGGTGCCACCTCGTATTCCGCAGCGAGCAATACGGCAATCTCCTCCGGCGTGCGCTCGCCGTTGGCCTGCATCCAGACAAAACTGGCCGTCGCGTTTAACTCGTGCACAACGCTGTCTTCCGGGGAAATAATCACCACCTCGCCTTCGATCGCGCGCCAAGCCAACAGCGGGTTGTGCACCAGCCTGGGCTCCGTCATGCGGAGATAACCTCCCAGAAACCGGCGTGCCGCCGGAAGTACAACCGATACACCGGAACCTTTTCTGCGGCAGCAGACAGCACACTCAGCAGGGCCTCCGTCTCCGGCTTGCTGGAGGCGAAAAACAGGATGTTGGGCAACAACGCGCGCAGCGCTTCTTTGGCCGAGAGTTGCTCCACCCGGTCCTCCGGGGCCTGCACCAGCGAGTAAATCCCCGCCACGGGCACTTTGCGGTTCGCTCCCTCAGCGCGGAACTCTCCCCAGAACGGGGTCCCGTGGGCGTGCCACGCATCTTCGGAAAAGCGCAGAAGCGAGATCTCGTCGGTCAGCACGCTGCCCGGGGGAGAGAGCGACGCCACCGTGCTCTTCCCCGCGCCCGACCGCCCGGTGAAGACATACGCGCGACCCTCGCGCACCACGGTCGCCGCATGCAGGAGGAATCCACGGCGGGGGAGCAGCAACACCGACAGGAGCACCCGGATCAACGAATCGAGCGCGTACTCATGCCGCACGCCGCGGAAATGCGCCGCGTCACTCCCCAGCCGTACCGAAGCGTCGTCCAGGGCGTAGGCAAAGCGGATAGCATCGGGCAGCGGCGAGGGATCGGAACCAAGGAAGATAGGCAACGCCTTCCCATCGCAGCACCGGAAACGCGCATACCTCTGGCCAGCCTTGTCTAGCAGGTGGTCTTCGGAAAAATGCAGAGTGAAGGGGATCTGGCCAATGGCGATGGAAAGTTGCCGGTCAGCAGGTAGGCGTAGTGCTCGGCGTTCCGCCCACCCGGTTTCTTCTCGAACGCGGCGCTGCGGGGGTATGACGGCCGGTCGCATCCGAAACCGAGCAATTCAAGGGCCCAATCTTCAAGCAAACTGAGAGGGCGTTAACTATATGTACCCAATCCGTTACCCTGTCAAGAGGAATCTGACCCCGACTGGTTGTGGCTCGCTGGGCTACGGTCTCCATCCTTGGTGTGGGTTGTAGCACAGGGCGGGGTGGTCCCTTGCCCCGGAAATTACCCGGGTGCGGTCTTGGCGCGCGACGCCATTTCCTTCGGCTCGGAGCCGGCCAGGGGTGTGTCGCCAATCCGCCAGAGGTACAGGGTGGCCGCGTCGCCGCTCTCTTCCCTCAACTGCTCCCTCTTTTCCGCCGGCCAGCCCGGGATCTGGCCGTCGCGCGAGACCACGCGCGCGCCCGGGCGAAGCTGCGCGCGGAGCTGCTGCCCCAGTCTCGCGTTGCCCAACAGACGGAGGTAGAGCGTCACCACGGTGGCCTCGGAGAGGTCCGCGGCCTTCGCGTCCTGCTCCATAAACTTCACGCGGTGCTCCACACCCTCCGCCCGCGCGTGAGCTTGCGCCTCGGCGATCCGCCGCGGATCGATATCCACGCCCACACCGCGCGCCCCGAAGCGCTTCGCCGCCATGACCACGATGCGTCCATCCCCGCAGCCGAGGTCATAGACCACGTCGTCGGGACCGACCTCGGCCAGCGCCAGCATCCGCTCGACGATCCACGGCGGCGTCGGCACATAGCGAGCCAGGTCCGTCGCCGGGCCGCGCTTCAGCCCCAAGCCATACTTGCGCAGCAGACGGAACGGCCGCAGTACCACGTACAGCGGCGAAAACCGCCCGGCCAGGCCCGCATCGGACCAGTCCTCTTCGGTCGGCGCCGTGGCGAGACGAAGCAAATAGCGGACACCTTCCCAGACGTTGCCCCGCATGCGCAGGCGGAACAGCGCGCGCTGCGCCAGACCCGGCAGGTCTCGTGTCTCGCTCCAAAACTGCCTGTGCACCTGCTCCCCGAGCTTGCAGACCACGCGGTCGCTCCGCGCCCGCTGCAGAATTGTTTCCGGCAAGGGTGCGGCAAGTAGATCGTTGGCTAGATGCAGACCGAGAAAAAGCATCCGCTCGGCGCCGAGTTCGCGGGCGCGCCGGGCGGCGGCTTCCCAGTCAACGCCCTGCGGGATTTGCGCCAGTTCGGCGATGTCGGCGATCCACGAGAGCCGCTCCCAGAAATGTTTGGAACCGTGCACGCACAGGATGGGCAGGGCGTCTTCGGCCGAGAACGTCAGGACCTCCCGGCCACCGAGCTGGACAGGTTCCAGGCGCCGGCCAAGCCCGCCCAAGTCGAGCGGCGTGGGGAAGTAGCGCAGGGTGCCCTCGGTGTGTAACTCGACGATGCACTGGCGCACGTCATGGGTGAACTGGTACTGGCCGGGGATCTTCCCTTCGGCCGCCTCGGCGACGGTCCGGGCATCCACGTCCGAGCGATAGCCCTGCGA
>JACQDH010000128.1 GCA_016201215.1 Acidobacteriota bacterium
ATAACTGAACATTGCTTCCTGCTTGCAATCTTCTCCGCGCATCGGTTCGCCTCCTGGCTCACCCATGAGACGAATCCCGCCCGGAAAAGTTGCAGGAATCAGAGTTTTTCAACAAGCTGCTAAGAGTATCGCGCGCCGATAGCCGCGCCGCGCAGATCGATCTTTTTACGAGAGGAGCTTGAGCCATGAAGGAACGTTTGGCGTGGACAGCGATTGTCTTAACGCTGGCCGTCTCACTTGCCTGGTCAATTCTGGGACACCAGGAGAAGCGGGAAGAGGCAAAAGAGGCCTCCGCTCCTTCGCTCCCGGGCGGTTTTATTGAGATAAGTCCCGATCGCCAGCGAAAGATGGAGCTGAGCGTCAGCACCGTCGGCTCGAAATCCATTCGCAACAGTATTCGCTTGACGGGGGAGATCAAAAGCGTCCCTGGCATGGAAGTGGCCGTCACCTCGCCGGTAAGCGGACGTGTAGTCGCTGATGCGAGCTCAAAAATCCTCACGATAGGATCGCATGTGACAAAAGGGCAAGTCCTGACGGTGCTGGAAAGTTTTCCCAGCGGTTCTGCGGGGCTGAGTGTCGAGGCGCAGCTCAGACAGGAAGAAGCTACCTACGCCAAGGCGCTGGCGGATTGGGAGCGCGCGCAACGCCTCTACGAGGCCGGTTTGATTGCTTTGAGGGATTTTGACCAAGCAAAGGCGGACCACTCTGCGGCTAAAGGGCGCCTCGAATCGTTGCGGAAGCAGTTCCAGCTATACCGAGAACTGCAATTGTCGCGAGGCGAGGAAACTGAGCCGGGACGCTTCTGGGTGAGGGCACCGATCGACGGAGTCATCACGACTTGGAACCAGGCCTTGGGTCAGACGTTGGCCGCAGACGCTCTGTTGGTGACGATTACCAACACCCAGGAAGTCATCGCAGAAGCGAACCTCTTTGTGGACGATCTCAGCCACGTCCGGCTAGGCGACCCCGCTCTCTGCACGACTGAAGCGTATCCGGGAGAGGCCTTTCATGGGGAAGTCTCTTATGTCGGGCCACAAACGGAGCCGGGGACGCGGTTTGTTCCCGTTCATGTTCGCCTCCCAAACCCGGAAGGCAAATTGCCAATTGGGATGCCCGCCGAAATTCGGGTTGAAACGGGTGCTGCACGCCTAGCGGTCGTGGTGCCGCGAACGGCCGTCATTTTTGAGGAGGGCGTTCAAGTAGTTTTCGTTCAGGTTGCGCCCGACCGGTTTGAGCGGCGGGTCATTCGCCTGGGAGAAGCGATGCCGGCGGAGTTCGAGGTCCATGAAGGTCTTGCTTCGGGCGACAGGGTGGTAGTCCGCGGAGCCTTTCTGATCAAAGGCGAAGGGCTCAAAGGCGCGTTCCCCCCGGCGGAAGCGGGGGAAACCGGAGCGGAACGGGAGCGAGAACGGGGAAGACCCCAGAGGTAGAGACGCAATGCTGAACCGGATCATTTCCTGGTCTTTGGAGCACCGCCTTCCGGTGGTCGTCCTGGCCGCCGCTCTCATGACCCTCGGTCTGCGGGTGGTTCGTCAGATGCCCGTGGATGTGCTGCCGGAATTTGTTCCGCCGCAAGTTATTGTCCACACGGAAGCGCCGGGAATGTCGCCGGCAGAGGTAGAGAGCTTGATTGCGTTGCCGCTGGAAACAGCCATCAATGGCGCCAGCGGGCTCCAGAACCTTCGGTCCACGTCGAGTCCGGGACTCTCTGTCATCACCGCGACGTTTGACTGGGATACGGACATCTTCAAGGCGCGCCAACTGGTCACGGAGCGAATCCAGACCGTCGCCGGGCAGGTGCCGCCTGGCGCGGAACCTTTCTTGCTGCCCATCGCCTCCCCCATTGGAATCATCATGAACATCGGCCTCGTGGGCGAGGGCGTCTCGTCGATGGATCTGCAATCTTTCGCGCAGTGGGTGCTCCGACCGCGGCTGTTTTCGGTGCCAGGGGTAGCTTCGGTGGTGATCTTCGGGGGCGACACCGCGCAGTTTCAGGTGCTCGTTTCGCCCGAAAAATTGAAGGCTTACGGCATAACGCTCGAGCAGGTGTACCAATCAGCCGCGCGCGCCAATGTGAATGCTCCGGGCGGCTTTACGTCCACCAGCGAGCAGCAACTCTTGATCCGGGGACTCGGGCGGATCCGTACAGTGGAGGATCTGGCGGATTCACTCGTGAACGTGCAAAACGGCGTACCGATCACGTTGAAACAGGTTGCTACGGTCCAACTGGGACCAGCGGTGAAGGTGGGTGACGCGAGCATCAATGGGAAGCCCGGCGTGCTCGTCGTGGTGCGGAAACAGCCTGGGGCGGACACGGTGGCCACCATTGCGGCAGTGAACCGAGCGCTCGACGAGATTCAGCTTTCCGTCCCGGAGGGCGTGAAGCTGGACCGCACGTTGCTGAACCAGGGCGACTTCATCCAGGTGGCCATCCACGATGTCAACGTGGCGCTGCTGGAGGGAGGCATCATCGTCGCGGTGATCTTGCTGCTGTTCCTCTTCAATCTGCGGACCGCGTTTATCAGCTTCGTCGCCATCCCACTGTCGCTCATCATTGGTGCAGTGTGCATGAAGCTGTTCGGAGTGGGCATCAACACTATGACGCTTGGCGGGCTGGCGATGGCCATCGGCGAGGTCGTGGATGATGCCATCATCGACGTGGAGAATGTCTTCCGGCGGCTCCGAGAGAACAATCGGAATCCCCTGCCAAAGCCGTTCCGGCAGATCGTGTTTGAAGCTTCGGTTGAGGTGCGCGGTTCTGTCGTCTACGCGACTTTTGTTGTGGCCCTCGTCTTCCTCCCGATTTTTGTGCTGACAGGGGTGGAAGGGCGGATTTTCCGTCCTCTGGGCATGGCTTATGTGTTCTCGCTGATGGCATCACTACTCGTCGCACTGACACTGACGCCAGTACTTTGCGCGCTTCTGCTCACAACGCGCAGGTCGCTCGAGAAGGGGGAGAGTCCCGTCGTACGGTGGCTGCACCGGCAGTACGGGCGCGTGTTGCGCTGGGCGCTAGGGCATCGCGGGATTGTGTACGGAGTCACAGCAGTTCTTTTGCTGGCGGCCCTGGCCTGCTTACCGTTCTTTGGCCGCGAATTCTTGCCGGAGTTCAACGAGGGGAATTGGATCATCACCGCGCGTGGCTTGCCGGGCCAATCTCTGGAAGAGACTCTGCGTGTTGGGAAGAAGATCCAAGAGATAGTTTTAGGGTATCCCGAGGTGGTGAGCGTGGCGCAGCGGGCCGGACGTGCGCGCGGAGACGAGGACGCACAAGGCGTGGAGTTCTCAGAACTCGACGTGAACCTGCGTTCGAGCGGCACTTCCCGGCTGGAAGTTCTGCGCCGCCTGCAACATGATCTTGCAGACATGCCCGGCCAGAATATTGTCATCAATCAGTTCATCACCGAGCGGATGAACGAACTCCTTGCCGGGGCGCGGGCGCCCGTGGCGGTGCGGATCTTTGGTCCCGACCTCGATGTCTTGCGAAACAAGGCGCAAGAAGTCGCCAGCGTGCTGGCCTCAGTTCCCGGGGCAAGTGAAGTGCAAGTGGAACAACTGATTGGCGGCCCGGAGCTGATTATCCGCGTTGATCGCGCAGCGGCTGCCCGAGCAGGCCTGGACATCCAGCGGATCGCCGACTTCGTGGAAATTGGGCTGAATGGCAAGGTCGCGTCGCGGGTAGTCCAGGAACAGAAGATGTTCGACCTACTGGTTCGCCTGGACGAGAAGGCACGCGCGGATTTGACCCACCTCCAGGATCTCCTGATCGACAGTCCAACACTGGGCAAGATGCCTTTGCGCCAGGTAGCTACCGTCAGCTTTCTCACCATTCCACGTTACATCAATCATGAAAACGGTTCCCGACGCCTGGCGGTGACGTGCTCCGTGCGCGGTCGGGACTTGGTCGGCTTCGTCGAGGAGGCGCGGCGAATGGTCGCTGCAGTTCAACTTTCCCCCGGCTACTACGTAGACTTTGGCGGCCAGTTTGAAAGTCAGCAGCGCGCCAGCCGCGAGATTCTGGTTGTCGGTGTTTTTGTGGGGGTGGGAGTCTTCCTGCTGCTGGCAATGGGGTTGCGGTCCGCGAAGCTTGCCTGGCTGGTTCTGGCCAATGTTCCCTTGGCGTTGATCGGAGGTGTGTTTAGTATTTTCTTCTCAGCAGGAGTCATCAGCGTAGCTTCACTGATCGGATTCGTTTCGCTGTTTGGTATCGCGACCCGCAACGGGATCATGCTCATTACCCACTATCAGAAATTGACAACGGAAGGCCTGGAGCATGAGCAAGTAGTGATTCAGGGTGCGCGCGACCGTGTCGTACCAATTCTGATGACCGCCGCCACCGCCGGCCTGGCGCTGTTGCCGCTGGCCCTGGGCAAGGGCGTGAGCGGACGTGAACTGGAGCAACCCCTCGCCGTGGTGATCGTAGGAGGTTTGACCACCTCGACCTTCCTTAACCTCGTTCTCCTTCCTCTCCTGTATGACCGCTTTGGGCGGGAGCGATTTGAGCTTTAAAGGATTAGAGGCGGCCGTGCTCTTCGCAAGCACGACAATGGTCGGTAGCCGCCTTTGCATCGGTATTCTTGGTGTCTATTTGGTCTCTATTTCTGGAGGGCACAAGCGAGACTTGAGGGGAAAGGAAAGAACTAATAGACAGTCACTAAGCTGTGTGGCCCCTGTTGGTTACACGCTATCTGCCGTCATCTCAGAGAGATGCGAACTTGACTGAGATCGAATCCAGGCCTCCCAGCCAAACCTTCCTGCCGCCCTCGCGGCCGCAGCAGTTGGTAGAGAGTGGCATCATCCCGAGCAAGCTGCCTGATTCCGCTTGGGTCGGCAGCAACCGGCCATCCGCGCAATCCAGACCGATCTGCCGGGGTTAGCTGGTGCGTAACACTCACCCGCTACAATTGACTCGTATTTAACACGAAAAGAGTTAAGATGCGTGCGAGCGCTCTGGGAAATTCCACAACTGTGCCTGAAAGATTGGAGCGTGAGTCTTGCGTCCAACTTGCCCGGCGTTCGGGGTCTTGTTGGAACGAAGGAGGAGAAAGAATGAAGCTGTCCGAGGCGATTGTTCTGGGGAGCACCGTAGTTCGGCCACCCGCAGGAGGATTGGCAAGCGATCCCAACCGGCAAACGTGCGCTTTCATGATGGCCGCAGCCGCGCTGTCTAAACCCGCTTGTTTGTGGGCCGAGGCACCGACAACCTGGCCCTGGTTAACGCGCCAGCTTCTTCACGTACCGTGTGGCTGCAGGGGCTGGGACAGGTACCTCCCGGCAAACTACATGACCGCGGTGATTCACGTCTTCGCCTGCCATGTAGCCATAAAGGAATGGACGATTGACCAGCTTGCGGACTGGGTAGCCACGGTTGAACCGCAAGATGAGCTCACGAGCGCTCCTGCCGGACGGGAAAAGCACGTTTATTGTGCCGTGGATGAAGGCTAGTGCCGAACCAGGAGACCTCACCTCCGGTGCCCGGCTAGCGGGCCCCTGGCAGGGGTGATCACGACCGGCGGCGCCGTGGTTACTCCGGGTGTGGGTGTGTCTTGCCCGCTTCCGCCTCGGCGGAGTGAAGTGAGTGCCCGCCGGCACCCCTCGCGGCATCGTAGATCCGCTCCACGTAGTGCAGGAACACGACGTAGGCTTCCACGTACCGGCGGCCGGCGGCGACGTCGTCGGTGCCGAATTTTTTCCTCGCCAAAGCTTTCTCGAAAAGTTCGCGAACACCGGCTTGCGCGGTGTCGCTCAGCAGCTTTTGCAGGGCATCCGCCGAGCCACTCTCCAGCGCGCGGTCGGCGGCCGGAATGGCAGGGCCGACCAGAGGTGGTTCGCTAGTAGCCGGGCGCGGGCGGTGCGGGTAGGTCAAGCCTATCGCCGCTGCAATTGAACCACGCTCCTGGCTTCGGCTCAACGACTTATGTCACAAGAAGGGAAAGGCCGCGGCTGGACCAAAGTCATCGGTCGCGGAGCGCTCTGCGCATCGCATGAAGAGGTCCGAACTCGGGCAACGAGAAAAGGGATGCCGCCCGTCAGCGGAGGGAGGGCGCACTCAAGTGCGCCGCTCCACACGCTATGTCATTCCGAGCCCCGGCCCTGCCGGGCCGAGGAATCCCCCCGGGTTTTTCATCCCGAATGCAGCGAAGGATCGTTCCGGAGGGATTCCTCGCTGCGGCCCCGACGGTGTCGGGGCCTGCGCTCGGAATGACAACGCGATCTGCCGGCAAGGTGGCGGCGGGGCATTACCGGGAATGCGGAGACGAGTGAGTGTCTGGGCGCGGCGCGCGACGCCACCCGCCGCGGGCGGCGTCGCGCCAATTCCTATGCGTGCGGGTGCGCGGACGCGGCGCGGGAGAAGTCGGCGGTGAACTCCTCTAACTTCTGCAGGATCTGCCGGTCGTCCTCGGGGCTGAGGCGCGACTCGGCAAAGGGGAAGAGCACGTGCTCTTCCTTGAACAGGTGCGAGCGCAGCACCTGGATGAGGATGCGGCCGTGATCGCGGACCTCCCCGGCGCCGGCGCTGTCGGTGGTCGAACAGCACTTGAGATGCGTCAGGCCTTCCAGCAGGCCGCGGAAGGACTCGGTGATCTGCTCGTGCTCGCCGCGCATCACGGCCAGAGGCCCCAGCTGCGCCGGCATGAATCTCCCCAGCGCGGGGAACAGGCCGTCGTCTTCCTTCTGGATATGAAGGACGAGGTCGCGGCTGAGAAACTCGGCGATGCGGTCCAGCGCCGCGAGTGATCCAGCCGGGATTTCCTGCGTGGTCAGAAAATCGTCAATCAGGCCCTCGAGTTCGCCCAGGACTTTCTCGACTGCGCGATGCTCGCCGATCAGGTTTTGAATGCAGTGCAGTGGCATGAAGGTGGCTCTCCCGGACGGCAATGTAGCCGACCGTGGAAGCCGGGGCGATGACTTTCGTCACAGGGGAACAGGTGAGGCCGCGCGCGGGCCGGCGAGTGCCGGGCGGCTATTCGCCGCTCTCGACTTCCGCTTCGAGGGCCTTGAGGTCGGGGATGATGATGTTCTTGCCCTGCAACTGGATGATGCCCTCGGCCTGCAGGCGGCCGAGGTTGCGCGAGACCAGTTCGCGCACGGTGCCGGTGTGCGCGGCGAGTTCCTGGTTGCTGGCGGTCAGCGTGAACTCGACCCCGCGCGGCCCACGTTGGCCCTTGCGTCTGGCCAGGCGCAGCAGCAGCGCGGCCAGACGGTGGCGCACCGTGGTGAAGGAAAGCTCCTCGATGATCCCTACCAACCGCCGCAGGCGACCGCCCACCACGCGCAGAACTTTGAGCGCCACCTCGGGATGCTGCCTACACAGCGTGTGGAAATCTTGCCTGCGAATGAGGAGCAGCGTGGCTTCGCCCACCGCAGAGGTGGAGGCGGGGTAGTCGCCGCCATCAAAGACGGGCAGCTCGGCCACCGAGTTGCCGGCGTTCTCGAAGCCCAGCACCTGCTCGCGCCCGCCGGCGGAGGTCTTGAAGATGCGCACGGTGCCCGATTCTATGACGTACAGCCCTTCGCAGGGGTCGCCCGCAGAGAAAATCACCTCATTGGCGGCGTAGCGACGCACCAGCGCACGCTCGGCGAGGAACTGCAACTCTTTGTCGGAAAGATCGGCGAAGAGCGGGGTCTTGCGGAGTGCTGCCGCGCGATCCAGTCTGGCTTCCGGCATGTGGGCTTATTTTACTCGCCGCGGCGGCTGAGGAACAGAGATCGCGCCGGGCCGGTATAAGCTGGTGGTTACTGCGGGGCGGCGCGGTGGCGACAAGCGGGGCGCGCGTCAGCTCTTGCGCCGGGCCTGCCGCCGCACCAGTTCCTTCTTGCGCGTCACGGCGAGGGCCATGGTGTCCAGGGTGGTGGTCTCCAGGTAGGTGGTGACCTGGTTGCGGATGGCCTTGAAGGTGTCATGCAGCGGGCAGGGCGCGTCGTCGGCGCAGTGTTCCAGGCCCACGGCGCATTCCATCAACGGATCGAGCCCGTCAATCGCCGCCACGACGTCGCGCAGGGTGATCAACTCCGCGCGGCGCGCCAGACGGAAACCGCCCCCCGGGCCGCGGCGCGACTCGAGCAGCCCCTTGCGCACCAGCTCCTGCAGCACCTTGCCTAGCACTGGCGCGGGAAGATTCTCGGCGCGGGCGATCTCCGCCGCACGGGCCGGGAAGCGATCCGGGGAGCTGGCCAGGTGGGCCAGCGCGCGAATGGCGTACTCGCAGGGCCTGGAGTAGAGCATAACAGAAATTCGGAGTACATATTCTGCCAATCCCCCTCGAGTGTCAAGGACTTTGACATCCGGGCCAGCGGGGCCCTGAAATACCCCCATGAACAGGGCCTAAGAAAAAATACTTGACAAAGGCGGAAATAAAGAATAAAAGAGCAACAATTCTTGAATTGGCGGTGCCAGATGCTTTACAGCCATGCTTCGGAACTGGCCATTCGGGCGGCGCTGTACCTGGCGCTACAGCCGCCCGGCAAGCTTTCCCCGGTCCATGAAATCGCCCAGGGCACGGGCTTGCCGGAACCCTACCTGGCCAAGATCTTGCGACGGCTGACCTCCTCGGGCCTGGTGCGCGCGTTCCGCGGGCCGGGGCGGGGCATGGAGTTGGGTCGCTCGCCCGAGAGCATCAGCCTGTGGGCGGTGGTGCGCGCGATGGAAGGACCGGTGCAGCCCGAATGGTGCGTGCTGGGGCTGCAGGCCTGCTCGAAGGACAGCCCCTGCCCGCTGCACGACCACTGGATCCCCCTGCGCGACGAGATTCAACGCTTGCTGGACGAAACCACGCTAGCCACCCTGGCCCACGGTCTTCGCCAGAGGATGGCGCGCGGCGAGGAACCCTGGCGCCGGGTGAAAGAAAGGGCTGAAGCCCCCCGCGGACCATCCCGGGACGGCAAGAAGCGCAAGGCATCCTGAGGGCCCATCATCGCGCCGGCACACCGCCGGGAGGTTTCTATGGCTCCGTCGTCGAACAAACCACATGCCGCTCGAAGAGGGCAGGGAATCTTTCTCCTCCTGAGCAGCGTGAGCCTGCTGCTGGCGTTTCCCGCAGCCGCGCGGGCGCAGCAGCCCGCCGATTACTTCCGGCAGAACTGCATGAGCTGCCACACGATCGGCGGCGGGCGCATCACCGGCCCGGACCTGAAAGAGGTGACGCAACGCAAGGACCGCGCCTGGCTGACCCAATTCCTGCAGAACCCCAAGGTCGTAATGGATAGCGGCGACGCCTATGCGCTGCAGTTGCAGCAGGAGGCGCGCGGCGTGGTGATGCCGACCGTTCCGGGGATGACGCCGGACGTAGCGCGCGCGCTGCTGGATTTCATTGACGCCGAATCGAAACTACCCAAATCGCAGTTTGCCGGGCTGACCATAACGGACCGGCCGTTCACGTCAGTGGATGTGGCCGCGGGGCGCAATCTCTTCTTGGGCAAACGCCCGCTGGCCAACGGCGGCCCCTCCTGCGTTTCCTGCCACACGCTGGGCACGATCGGCGCGCTGGGCGGCGGGCGGCTGGGGCCGGATTTGACGCGCGTGTACGAGCGCCTGGGCGGGCGCAAGTCCGTGGGGACCTGGCTGATGGCTCCGGCCACGCCCACCATGCAGGCGGTCTTCCGCAAGACCCCCCTGCAATCCGACGAGATTCTTCCGCTGCTCGCGGCTATCGAAGACGCCGCCAGCAAAGGCCGCCAGGCCGACTCCAGCGCGCAGGTGAATTTCTTCCTGCTGGGCTTCGGCGGCATGATGCTGGGGCTGGCTGTCCTGGGCACGCTGTGGCGGGGGCGCTTTCAAGCCGTACGCCGGCCGCTGGTGCGGGGCGAAGAACGAGGTGCACGATGAAGCGCAAGGACGCGATCGCCTGGATCAAGGACGAGTCAGCGCCGGAGTTGCGAGGCTGGGAGGAGTTCTATCGCAACCGCTGGCAGCACGACAAGATCGTCCGCAGCACGCACGGGGTGAACTGCACGGGCGGGTGCACCTGGCAGATCTACGTCAAGGACGGCATCGTCACCTGGGAGATGCAGGGGCTGGACTATCCCTCGCTGGAGGCCGGCCTGCCGCCCTACGAGCCGCGCGGCTGCCAGCGTGGTATCTCCTATTCCTGGTACCTCTACAGCCCGCTGCGCGTGAAGTATCCCTACGCGCGCGGGGCGCTGCTGGACCTGTGGAAGCAGGCGCGCGCCAGCTATGAAGATCCCGTCGAGGCCTGGAAGTCGCTGGTGGAAAACCCCGAGGCGCGGCAGCGTTGGCAGCGCGCGCGGGGCAAAGGTGGCTTCCGCCGCGCCGATTGGGACACGGTGCTCGAACTGATCGCCGCCTCCCTGATTCACACGATCAAGACGCACGGCCCCGATCGCATCGCCGGCTTTTCGCCCATTCCGGCGATGTCCATGATCAGCTACGCGGGGGGCGCGCGCATGCTGCAACTGATGGGCGGCGTGTCGCTCTCCTTCTACGACTGGTATTGCGACCTGCCCAGCGCCTCGCCGGAAACCTGGGGCGAGCAGACCGACGTGCACGAGTCGGCCGACTGGTATAACGCCAAGCTGCTCGCGGTGATGGGCTCGAACCTCAACATGACGCGCACGCCCGACTGCCACTTCGCCGCCGAAGCGCGGCACAACGGCAGCAAGATGTGGGTCTTCGCGCCCGACTTCAGCCAGGTCTCCAAGTACGCCGACGAGTGGGTGGCCATCAACGCCGGGCAGGACGGCGCGTGGTGGATGGCGGTCAACCACGTGCTGCTGAAGGAATTTCACCACGAGAAGCGCACGCCCTATTTCCTCGACTACACGAAGAAATACACCGACGCGCCCTACCTGGTTGACCTGCACGAGAAGGATGGCGCCTACCAGCCGGACCAACTCCTGCGCGCCAACCGCCTGGCGGCCTACGCGGGCATCGAAAACGGCGACTGGAAATTCCTGATGTGGGACACCAAAGACGGACGGCCGAAGATGCCCTTGGGCAGCGTCGGGCATCGCTGGGGCAAGGAAAAAGGGAAGTGGAATCTGCTGCTGAAAGATGGCGTCGACGGGAGCGAGATCGACCAGGCGCTTACCTTCCTCGAGAACCACGACGAAGTGGTTCAGGTGCGGCTGGATGATTTCGGCGAGGCGCGGGCGCTGCTGCGCGGCGTGCCGGTGAAGCGCGTGAAAACCGCGGACGGCAGGACGGTGATTGTGGCCACGGCGTATGACCTGCTGATGGCCCAGTACGGCGTCACGCGCGGGCTGCCCGGGCAGTACCCGAAGGATTACAACGACGACGACGCGCCCTACACCCCGGCGTGGGCGGAGAAGTACACCGGCATGGGGCGCGAGGTGCTGATCCGCTTCGCGCGCGAGTGGGCCACTACGGCCGAGCACACCAAGGGCAAGTGCCTGATCATCATTGGCGCGGGGATCAATCACTGGTACCACGCCAACCTGATGTACCGCGCGGGCATCCACGCGCTGATGTTCTGCGGCTGCGTGGGCGTCAACGGCGGCGGGCTGGCACACTACGTGGGCCAGGAAAAGCTCGCCCCGATGGAATCGTGGTCGGCGATTGCCTTTGCGCGCGACTGGTTCCCAGCGGTGCGGTTGCAGAACGCCCCGAGCTGGCACTACGTGCACACCGACCAGTGGCGCTACGAAAAGGAGTTCACCGACTACCACACCGTGCCGGCGCAGCAGAGCCCGGGGTCGCTAGCCAGCGGGCACACCATTGATACGCAGGTGCGCGCCGTGCGCGGCGGCTGGCTGCCGTTCTATCCCCAGTTCAACCGCAACCCGCTCGAGCTGGTCAAGAAAGCCGAAGCCGCCGGCGCGAAAAATCCGGAAGAGGTTATCGGCCGCGTGGTCGAGCAGCTCAAGGACGGCCGGCTGAAGTTCGCGGTCGAGGACCCCGACGCGCCGGAGAACTGGCCGCGCGTGTGGTTCATCTGGCGCGGCAACGCGCTGATGGCCAGCGCCAAGGGCCACGAGTTCTTCCTCAAGCACTACCTGGGCACGCACACCAACGCCATCGCCGAGGATCTGGGGCGCGACGCGGTGAAAGAAGTGGTGTGGCGCGACCCGGCGCCGCAGGGAAAGATGGACCTGGTGGTGGACCTCAACTTCCGCATGGACACCTCGGCGCTCTATTCCGACATCGTGCTGCCGGCGGCCACCTGGTATGAGAAGGCCGACCTGAACTCCACCGACCTGCACAGCTTCATCCATCCACTTTCGGCGGCCGTGCCCCCTTGCTGGGAAACCAAGAGCGACTGGCAGATTTTCGAGTCGCTGGCCAAGAAGTTTTCCGAGTTGGCGCAGCGGCATTTCCCCGAGCCGGTGTGGGACCTGGTGGCCTCGCCGCTGGCGCACGATACGCCGGCGGAGATCGCCCAGCCGGCGATCCAGGACTGGAAGCGCGGCGAGGTGGAAACCATTCCCGGCAAGACCATGCCGGGGCTGCGCGTGGTGGCGCGCGACTACAAGAACCTGTTCAACCAGTTCATCTCCTTCGGGCCGCTGGTGCGCGCGAACGGCCTGGGCGCGCACGGGACGCACTACATGGTGGACGACCTCTACGACGAAGCCGTGCGCACGCTGCCCACCGTGGCCTGGGGCGGCAAACGCTATCCTTCGCTGGCCGCCGACGAACAGGCTTGCGACCTGATCCTGCGCTTTGCCACGGTCACCAACGGCGAGCTGGCCTACCGCTCCTACCGCAACATCGAAGAAAAAGTCGGTCTGCCGCTGGCGCACCTGGCCGAAGGGACGCGCGGGATGCAGGTGAGCTACAAGGAACTGCAGTCGCGGCCGCAGCGGTTCGTCAACAGCCCGATGTGGTCGGGGCTGATCGGCAATGGGCGGGCGTATTCGCCGTTCACCTACAACGTGGATTGCCAGGTGCCATGGCGCACGTTGACCGGGCGGCAGCATTTCTATCTCGACCATCCCGGCTACATTCAGTTCGGCGAGCACCTGCCCACTTACAAACCCAAGCCGTCGGCGGCGCAGTACGCCGACCTGCGCTGCAGCACCGAGGTCGGGCCGACCTTGATGCTCAACTACCTGACGCCGCACGGCAAGTGGCACATCCACTCCACCTACGGCGACAACCACCGCATGACCACGCTTTCGCGCGGCATCGAGCCGCTGTGGATGAACGACCGGGACGCCGCGGAGCTGGGCATCGAGGACAACGACTGGGTGGAGATGCACAACGACAACGGGGTGGTGGTGACGCGCGCGGCGGCGAGCGCGCGCATCCCGCGCGGCATCTGCATCCAGTATCACTCGCCGGAGCGCACGTTTTCCGTGCCCCTTTCCCCCCTGCGGAAAAACCGCCGCTCTGGCGGGCACAACAGCCTGACGCGCACGCGGCTGAAACCCAACCTGATGGTCGGCGGCTACGGCCAGTTCACCTTCCACTTCAACTATTGGGGCCCGACCGGCTGCAACCGCGACACGCACATCTTTGTGCGCAAACTACCCGAGCTGAAGTGGTAGGCAAAGGAGCGCTGCCATGAATGTCCGCTCGCAAATCTCGATGGTCTTCCACCTGGATAAGTGCATCGGCTGCCATACCTGCAGCATCGCCTGCAAGAACATCTGGACCGACCGCAGGGGCACCGAGTACATGTGGTGGAACAACGTGGAAACCAAGCCCGGCACCGGTTTCCCCACCGACTGGGAAGACCAGGAAAAATATCGCGGTGGCTGGGAATGCCGGAACGGCGACCTGGAACTGAAGTCCACCGGGAAGGCGCGCACCATCTTCAACATCTACCACAACCCCAGCATGCCCACGCTCGACGACTACTACGAGCCCTGGACCTACGATTACCAGCACCTGTTCAACGCCCCGGAAGGCCCCGACCAGCCGACCGCGCGCCCCATCTCCATGGTCACCGGCGAGCTGATCCAGATCGAAGCCGGGCCGAACTGGGACGATGACTTGGGCGGCTCGCCCGTCTATGCGCAGAACGATCCCAACCTGAAAGGGCTCACCCCGGACCAGCAGCAGCAACTGTTTGCCGTCGAGCGCCTGGTGTTCTTCTATTTCCCGCGCATCTGCAACCACTGCCTGAACCCGGCGTGCGTGGCCGCGTGCCCTTCGGGCGCGCTCTACAAGCGCGGGGAAGACGGCATCGTGCTGGTGGACCAGAAGCGCTGCCGCGGCTGGCGCGCGTGCATCGCCGCGTGCCCCTACAAGAAGATGTTCTACAACTGGAACACCGGCAAATCGGAGAAGTGCATCCTGTGCTTCCCGCGCGTCGAGACCGGCCAGGCACCGGCGTGCTTCCATTCCTGTGTAGGGCGCATCCGCTACCTGGGCGTGCTGCTCTACGACGCCTCGCGCATCGAAGAGCTGGCCAAGCGGCCGGACGAGGAGCTGGTCGAAGCGCACCGCGCGCTGATCCTTGACCCCTCGGACCCGGAGGTGATCGCGGCGGCGCGGGCCTCGGGCATGCACGACTCGGTGATCGAGACGGCGCAGCAGTCGCCCGTGTACAGATTCGTCAAGGAGTGGAAGATCGCCCTGCCGCCGCACATCGAATACCGCACCCTTCCGATGCTGTTCTACGTGCCGCCGATGTCGCCGGTGATGTCCAACAAGACCAACGGCGCGATCGAGCACGTCTCCGAGGAGCTGTTCCACGACATTGACGACGCGCGCGTGCCGATGAAGTTCCTGGCCAACCTGTTCGGCGCGGGCCACGAAGCCAAGGTGCGCTACGCCCTGCGGAAGCAGAAAGCAGTGCGCTGGTACCGCCGCGCGCTGACCGTGGGAGATGTGGAAATGAGCGTGGCGCAGCGCATGCTGACGGAGGCCGACTGCTCGCCGGAAGAAGCCGACGCCATCTACCGGTTGACCTCGCTGTGCACCTTCGACGACCGGTTTGTGATTCCGCCGTCGCACCGCGAAGAGGCCATCCAGATGATGCAAGACCCGCTCGAACACAAGCAGGACACGGGCTTCGGCTTCCTCTCGGGCCCGCACCGGGGAATGTGATGGAGACGCACACCATCTACGATCAGCTCGCCGCGCTGCTGGAATATCCCGGCGAAGACTACGTGCAGCGCATCGAGCGCGCAGCGCAGGTGCTCGCGGAAGCGCAGCCCGCAGCCGCCGGTTTGCTGCGGAGTTTCCAGGAGCAGATCCGCGGCTCCTCCACCGAAGAGCTGCAAGCGCTGTTTACCTCCACGTTTGATCTCGATCCGGTCTGCTCGCTCGAGGTGGGCTGGCACCTGTTCGGGGAGCAGTACGAGCGCGGCGTTTTCCTGGTGAAGATGCGACAGCAGATGCGGCGCTTTGCCCTGGCGGAATCCACCGAACTGCCCGACCACCTCACCCACGTGCTCGCGGTGCTCGGCCGCATGGAGCCAGAGGAAGCCGATGAGTTCGCCGCCGCGTGTGTGCACCCGGCGCTGGACAAGATGCGCGCCGGGCTGGGCGGCAAGAACAATCCATTTGAAAATGTCCTGGAGGCGATCGCGCGCCTGCTGGAAAGCCGACACGCGCGGGGCGCCGAAGAGAATCGCCCGGCCGCGCCGGTGCTGCGCGTGCTGGATGCAAGGGGGCTGTGATGACGCAGGCGTTTAGAAATGCCGACGTACTGCTTTTCGTGGTGCTGCCCTACCTGGCCATGTTCACGTTTTTTCTGGGCACCATCATGCGCTACTTCAAGGCGCCGTTCACCTACTCGAGCCTTTCGTCGCAATTCCTGGAAAATCAGCAGCACTTCTGGGGCCTGGTGCCGTTTCACTACGGCATCATCACCGTGCTGGCCGGCCACGTCGTCGCCTTCCTGGTGCCGCGCGGGCTGTTGCTCTGGAACAGCCGCCCGCTGCGGCTCTATATTCTGGAGACCTCGGCGCTGATTTTCGGCCTGCTGACGCTGGCCGGGCTGGTGGGCGCGATCCTCCGCCGGATCACGGTGTCGAAGATCCGCGAAGTGACCACCACGCTCGACTGGCACGTGTTTGCGCTGCTGCTGATCCAGGTGGGCAGCGGCATCTATGTCGCCGTGTTCCACCCGTGGGGCTCGTCGTGGTTTGCGGCAGCGGCCACGCCGTATCTCTGGTCGCTGGTGAAGTTCAGCCCGGACCTCGGCTATATGGCGATGATGCCGTTTGCGGTCAAGCTGCACATCGTGATGGCTTACCTCCTGATCGGATTTTCACCGTTTACCCGCCTGGTGCACATCCTGGTGGTGCCGAACCCCTACTTGTGGAGGAAGCCGCAGGTGGTGCGCTGGTACGGCCGGGCAGAGGCGCCCGTCGCGGAACGCCGCGCGTGAGGAGGGTGCAACCATGAGCGAGCTGAAAGGCACGCCCAAAGCGGCGCTGTTCAGTGCCACCCTCGGATTCTTTGTCGGCTTTGCGGCCGTGGCGTTGTTCGGACCTACGGCCAGCCGGTTTCAACAGGTGATGGGCCTGGGGCCGATGGCCGTGGGCTTCCTGGTGGCCGTGCCAGCGCTTTCCGGGTCGTTGCTGCGCATTCCGTTTTCAGCCTGGGTGGATACGACGGGCGGCAGAAAACCTTTTCTAGTCCTGTTGGCCCTTTCCGTCGTCGGAATGCTGGGCCTGACACTGATGGCCTGGTTCCTGTACCCGCAGCGGCTCACCGCGGGGATGTACCCGCTGGTGCTGCTGCTGGGCGTGCTATGCGGGTGCGGGATCGCCACGTTTTCGGTGGGCATCAGCCAGGTCTCCTACTGGTTCCCGCAGGGCAAGCAGGGCCGGGCGCTGGCAATCTTCGCGGGCGTCGGCAACGTCGCACCGGGGCTCTTCACGCTGGTGCTGCCCTTCGCCCTGGCGGGCCTGGGCCTGGGCGGCTCCTACCTGGTGTGGTTGTCGGTTCTGGTGGCGGGCACGATCCTCTATGCCTTGCTGGGGCGCAACGCCTGGTATTTCCAGTTGGTCGGACAAGGCATTCAGCTGGACCAGGCGCGCAAGCTGGCGCGCGAGCACGGGCAGACGCTGTTGCCGGCCGGAACGCTCGCGGATAGCTTGCGCATCTCGGCGCGCGTGTGGCGAACGTGGGCGCTGGTGTGGATCTACTTCACCACTTTCGGCGGCTTCATCGCGCTGACTGCTTGGCTGCCCACTTACTGGACAAAGTACTACGGGGTCAGCCCGATCAAGGCGGGTATGCTGACGGCCCTGTTTTCCATTCTCGCCTCCGTGATTCGGATCGTCGGAGGCGTGCTCTCCGACCAGTTGCAGGAGGGAGGGGAGAACACGGCGATTCTGGCCCTGTTCATCATGATGGTGGGCGCGCTGGTAATGACCACCTCGCACCAGTTCGAGCTTTCGCTGCCCGGCGAAATCCTGCTGGCGTTTGGCATGGGCATCTGCAACGCGGCGGTGTTCAAGCTGGTGCCGCAGGCGGTGCCGCAGGCCGTCGGCGGAGCGTCCGGCTGGGTGGGAGGCGTGGGCGCGTTCGGCGGTTTCGCCATCCCGCCGATGATGGCCTTTGCGGTGCGCGATCTCGGCACGCCCGGCTACACGATTGGCTTTGTGGTATTCATCTTCTTGGCGCTGTTTTCGCTCTCGATGGCGTGGATCCTGAAATATACGCGTGAGGTCCCGCCACAGGTAGCGGCGCCGCCTCTGGATGCCGTTGGCGCGCAGGGGTCTCGCCGTGAAGCGAGCAGCAATGTCTGAGGCAGACCCCGGCGCACCCTCCGCTCGCGGCAGCGACCCAGAAAACGGTCTCGAATCGGACGGAAGATCGCCAATGGTCACACTGGAACAAGTTGCCTCCAGCCCCGCGACGCTCACCCGGCCGTCGCTCCAGGCGGTGATCCAGCAGCAAGTCCGGACGTTGCACCCGGCGTACTTTGCGCTGGTGATGGCCACGGGGATTGTAGCCATCGCCGCGCACCTCACGGGCATGCCCCTGCTGGGTCGCTTGCTTGCCTCGGCGAACGTCATTGCGTTCGTGGTGCTCGTGGGGTTGACTCTGGCCAGGGTTTTCTGGTTCCCACGGCTCATGCTGGAGGATTTGATCGATCACCAGCGGGGCGTGGGCTTTTTCACGCTGGTGGCGGGAACGGCCGTTCTGGGGAGCCAGAGCGTGATTCTCTTCGGCATGCACCGCCTGGGAGCAGCGCTTTGGATCGCTTCGGGCCTGCTGCTGTTCGCCGTCACCTATGCCGTCTTCGCTGGATTCACCATCAAGGAGAACAAACCATCGCTCGCCGAGGGGATGCACAGCGGCTGGCTGGTCGCGGTGGTGGCCACGCAATCGGTGGCCAATCTAGGAGCGCAGATGATGCAAGCCTTTCCCGCAGAGATCGAAAGGATCGCTTTCGTCTCGCTGGTGCTGTGGTCGAGCGGGGGGATGCTGTACATCTGGATGATCTCGCTGATCTTCTACCGCTATACCTTTTTCCCGCTGCAGCCTCTGGATCTGAAGGCACACTACTGGATCAACATGGGCGCGATGGCCATTTCCACGCTCGCTGGCGCGATGCTGATACGGTTTTCGGCCGGCGTTCCCCTCCTGGAAGGGCTGGCGCCGTTCATCAAGGGATTCACCTTGTTCTACTGGGCCACGGCGACTTGGTGGATTCCCATGCTGGTGATCCTGGCGATCTGGCGGCACGGCTACAAGCGGCTGCGATTTGTCTATGACCCGCTCTATTGGGGAATGGTCTTCCCGCTGGGGATGTACACCACCTGTACCTACCGGCTGGCGGAGGTGACGAAACTCTCGTTCCTCTACCAGATTCCGCGCTATTTCGTCTTTGTCGCGCTAGTCGCTTGGCTGCTCATCTTCGCGGGATTTGTCCGGGCGGGCGTGGCCGTTTTCGTGGGCAGGAAGGGCTTGGAAGGAAGCGTCGTATGAGCGGAAGGCTGCTAACGCTCGTCTTGCTGATTGGCCTCCTTGGATCGGCCTTCACGCTGGCGCCGCAGATCGGCGCGCTGCACCTGCCGGGCAACCAACAAGGCTACGAGCCGGTGCAGCCGATCGCATTTTCGCACCGGCTGCATGCGGGCGAGATGCAGGTCGCCTGCCTCTACTGCCACTCCGGCGCGGAAAGCAGCCGCCATGCGGGGATTCCGTCGGCCGGCGTGTGCATGAACTGCCACCAGTTCGTCAACGCGCCGCTGGGCGCGCTGCGCGCCGAAGAAGAGCTGGCCAAGAAGGAAGGACGCAAGCCGCGGCGCATCATCTCGCCGGAACTGCAGAAGCTGTACGACGCCATGGCCCTGGGCGCAGACCTGAAAAGCGATCCACGCAAGACGCCCACGCCGATTGCCTGGACCAAGGTGCACAACGTGCCCGACTTCGTTTACTTCGACCACCGGCCGCACGTCGCCACCGGCGTGGCCTGCCAGAGCTGCCACGGCCCGGTCGAAACCATGGACCGCGTGGCCCAGGTGCAGCCGTTGACCATGGGCTGGTGCGTCAACTGCCATCGCCAGGCGAACCTCGTCGGCGTGGCAGGCAAGAAGGTGAACGCGTCGATCGACTGCTCGAGGTGTCATTACTGAGAGGCAGCATGGGTGAGAACAGCCCAAAGCGCTACTGGAAGAGCCTGGAAGAGCTCGAGCCCGGGTTTGACGCGCCCCACGATGAATTTCCCGAACCGCTCGACGGGCCGGTGACTCAGTTCGACCGCCGCGGGTTCCTCAAAGCGGCGGGGTTCACCGTGGCCGCGGCTACGCTGGTGGGTTGCGGGCGCGCGCCGGTGGAAAAAGCGATTCCGTTTCTGGTGCAGCCGGAAACCACTGTTCCCGGCCGCGCGTATTTCTACGCCTCAACCTGCGCGGCGTGCAGCGCCGGATGCGGGCTGCTGGTGAAGAACCGAGACGGCCGGCCCATCAAGCTGGAAGGGTGCCCCGAGCATCCCAGCTCGCGCGGCGGGCTGTGCGCCGTGGGGCAGGCGGCACTGCTGGGGCTCTACGACTCGCTGCGCTTGAGGCAGCCTTTGGCCGGCGGCAAGCCCTCCACCTGGGAAGAAGTTGACCGCGAGATCCTCGCCAAACTCACCACCCTCCGCTCGAGCGGCGGCGCGGTGCGCTTCCTCAGCGGAACGATCACCAGCCCCACCACACGCGCGCTGCTCGAGCGGTTCCTCAAGCAATTCCCCGATGCCCGCCACGTGGTGTACGACCCGCTCTCCAGCTCGGCCATTCTCGATGCCCACGAGCAGACGCACGGCGTGCGCGCGCTGCCCCGCTTCCGGTTCGACCGGGCCGTGGTGATCGCCGGCTTCGACGCGGATTTCCTCGGCACGTGGATTTCGCCGGTGGAATTCACCTCCGGCTATCGCGCCGGGCGCGCGCTGGAGGCAAATCCCCCGCGGCTTTCCTATCACGTGCAGTTTGAGCCGCGAATGTCGCTGACCGGCACAAAGGCCGACCGGCGGTGGCGCGTGGCGCCGGACGAGATTGGGATCGCGCTGACGCATCTGGCCGCGCGCGTAGCGAAGCTTGCGGGCGCGGCGTTTTCCGTTGCGGGTCTCGCCGCGAGTCCGGTGCCTGCCGCCTTCCTCGACGAACTGGCACAGCGTCTATGGGAGGCGCGGGGTCGCAGCCTCGTCATATGCGGCAGCCAGGACATCGCAGCGCAGGTGCTCGCCAATTTCCTCAATCACCTGCTAGGCAACTACGGCGCCACCGTGGATCTCGAACGTCCTTCCTACCAGCGCCAGGGCAACGATCGCGACCTGCAAACCTTGCTCGGCGAACTCGAGAGCGGCCGCGTTGCGGCTCTGTTTATCGCCGGCGTCAACCCGGTCTATGAGTTGCCCGGCGGGAGCAAGCTGGCGTATGTTTTGAAGCAGGCGTCGTTGGTGGTGAGTTTCGCCGAACGGCTGGATGAGGCCTCGAGCCTGGCACACTATGTCTGTCCCGATCACCATTTCCTTGAGTCCTGGGGCGACGCCGAAGCCACCAGCGGCACGGTCAGCCTCTTCCAGCCGGCACTGCAACCGCTGGGAAAGACACGCGCCATGGTCGAGAGCCTGGCGGCGTGGAGCGGCAAGCCGCAGCCGGCTTATGACATCCTGCGCGAACACTGGCAGGCCAACATCTTCCCGCGCCAGCACCGTGAGCGGTCGTTTGAGGCGTTCTGGGATCGCTCGGTGCACGACGGCTACGCCGAGGTCGAACCCCGGCGCGAGCAGGGCAAAACTTTCCGGTTCAATGCCGTGCGTCCGATCCTCAGCTCCGCCCGGACTTCCGCCGGCGCATTCGCCCTGGTCCTCTACCCGAAGGTGGGCATGCTCGACGGGCGCCATGCGCAGAACGCCTGGCTGCAGGAGCTGCCCGATCCGGTCACCAAGGTAACCTGGGACAACTACGCCTGCCTCTCGCCTGCTGCGGCCGCGCGCCTGGGTGTGAAAGAAGGCGATGTGGTTCGGCTCGAAGCAGGCCCGGGCAACGCCGTGCTCGAGCTGCCCGTTTATCTCCAGCCCGGGCAGCAGGACGGTGTCGTGGCCGTGGCGCTGGGCTACGGGCGCCAGGGGACTGAGCGTTTCACCAAGGTTGCTCCACGGTGGATCTGGGCGCGGCCCGGCGTTGGAGAAAACAGCTTGGTTGGCGTGAACGCCGCGCCGCTGCTTGAGCTGGCCGGCGGCTGCCTGCGCTACACGCGGAGCGAGGTGCGGCTGACGAAGACGGGCGCGACGCGCGCCCTGGCGGCCACGCAGAAGCATCACAGCCTGACCGTGCCGCAGAACATTCCGTTGCTGGGCGGCGAGCGCCGCGACATGGTGCGGGAGACCACCTGGCCGACTTTCCTGCGCAACCTCGCCGAAGCCAAGCACGCGGCCCCCGCAGCGCAGGAAGACCTCTGGCCGGCGGACCATGCGTTTCCCGTGCATAAGTGGGGCATGGCCGTTGACCTGAACGCCTGCACGGGCTGCTCGGCGTGCGTGATCGCCTGCCAGGCGGAAAACAACATCCCGGTGGTGGGCAAGGATGAGGTGCGGCGGCAGCGCGAGATGCACTGGATGCGCATCGACCGCTATTACTCAGGCAGCGACGACTTGGACGTGGTGCATCAGCCCATGTTCTGCTGCCAGTGCGACAACGCCCCCTGCGAGACGGTCTGCCCGGTGCTGGCCACCGTGCACAGCGACGAGGGACTCAACCAGCAGGTGTACAACCGCTGTGTGGGCACGCGCTACTGCGCCAACAATTGCCCCTACAAGGTGCGCCGCTTCAATTGGTTTGACTACGCGCGCGACGACCGCCTGCAAAACCTCGCCCTCAACCCCGACCTCAGCGTGCGCTCCCGCGGGGTGATGGAGAAGTGCACCTTCTGCGTGCAGCGTATCCAGGAGGCCAAGATCGAAGCCAGGCGGCAGGGCAAGGAAATGGCCGACGGCGCGATCCAGACCGCCTGTCAGCAGTCGTGCCCCGCGCAGGCCATCCTCTTCGGCGATCTGAACGACCCCAAGAGCCGCCTCTCGCAGGCCCTGCGCAGCCCGCGAAATTTCCGCGTGCTCGCCGAGTTCAACTTCCGCCCGGCGGTGGGCTACCTCACCCTGGTGCGCAACCGCGCGGAAGACCAGAAGGAAAAGCACAATGGCTGATCTCCCTGTGGTCTTGCGCCCGTCGCTGATCGAGGGCAACAAGTCCCTGGCCCAGGTGACCCGGGACGTCTGCGGCGGCCTGGAGGGCAAACCAACCCCGCTGTGGTGGGCGGGCTTTCTGATCTCTTTCAGCGTTCTCATCGTCGGGATTGCGGCGGTCACCTACGAGATCCTCACCGGCGTGGGCACCTGGGGAGTGAATCGCACGGTCGGCTGGGCCGTGCCCATCACCTGCTTTGTCTTCTGGATCGGTATCGGACATGCCGGCACGCTGATCTCGGCCATCCTGTACCTGCTGCGGCAGCGCTGGCGGACCTCGGTCAACCGCTCGGCCGAGGCCATGACCATCTTCGCGGTGATCTGCGCGGGCATTTTCCCGGTCGTGCACCTAGGGCGGCCCTGGCTGGCCTACTGGCTTTTCCCGTATCCCAACACGCGGGGTACGCTGTGGGTCAACTTTCGCTCGCCGCTGGTCTGGGACGCTTTCGCCATCGGCACGTATTTCACGATTTCACTTCTCTTCTGGTACCTCGGGCTGATCCCGGACCTGGCCACGGTGCGCGACGTCGCGCGGCCGGGGCCGCGGCAGCGCTTCGCGGCGCTGTTCAGCCTGGGCTGGAACGGCTCGGCGCGCACCTGGCAGCGCTACGAAGTCGTGTACCTGCTGTTGGCGGGTCTGGCCACGCCGCTGGTGGTTTCCGTGCACACCATCGTCAGTTGGGATTTCGCCACGGCGGTGATTCCCGGCTGGCACTCGACCATCTTCCCCCCATACTTTGTGGCCGGCGCCATTTTCTCAGGGCTAGCCATGGTGCTGACGCTGATGCTCATCGCGCGGAAGACCATGCGTCTCGAGCAGTACATCACCATCCGGCACGTGGAAGTGATGTGCAAGCTAGTCATCGCCACCAGCGGCATGGTGGCGCTGGCCTACGCGACCGAGTATTTCACCGCGCTCTATTCCGCGAACCCCTATGAGCTGTTTGCCTTCCTGAATCGGGCGCGTGGGCCGTTTGCCTGGACCTACTGGACTATGGTGTCGTGCAACGTGCTGGTGCCGCAGTTGCTCTGGAGCAAGCGGCTGCGCACCAACACGCTAGTGGTCTTCGTGATCTCCATCCTGATCAACGTGGGCATGTGGTTCGAGCGGTTCGTAATCATCGTGACCTCGCTGCACCGCGATTACCTGCCCTCGAGCTGGAGCACCTACTCTCCCACACCGATCGAGCTGGCCACCCTGGCGGGAAGCTTCGGGCTGTTCTTCACCTGCTTCCTGCTGTTCGTGCGCTTTCTGCCGGTGATCGCCATCGCCGAGGTGAAGGGCGTTCTGAAGGATGGCTGGCTCAAGCCGGAGGCCCGCCGGCCCGTGCCGTGGGTGCGCGAGCCGGCCGGGGCAGAGGTTCTGACGTACAAGAGCGCAGCGGAAGGAGTCCAGCAATGAGCCGGCGGGTTTTTCTCGGCATCTTTGGAAACGAGGAGGACATCCTGGCGGCCACGCGCGCGGCGCGGGAGGCGGGCTACAAGATCTCCGACGTCTATACGCCCCACGCGGTGCACGGCCTCGATGCGGCCCTGGGCCTGCGCCGCTCGCGCCTGCCCTGGATCTGTTTTCTCGCCGGGCTGACCGGTGCGGTGCTGAAAGTGTGGTTCGAGTTCTGGACGACGATGGTGGATTGGCCGGTCAACGTGGGCGGCAAGCCGTGGAATTCGCTGCCTGCGTTTGTGCCGGTGACGTTTGAGGTCATGGTACTCTCGGCCGGAGTGACCACGCTGTTTGCCTTCCTGGTAGTGGCGCGCCTGTGGCCCGGCCACAAACCCGCTCTCCCGCAGCCGGGAATCACCGACGACCGGTTCGTGCTGGCGCTGGAGGAAGCCGACGCGGCTTTTGATGCCGCGCGCGTGCGCCGGCTGTTGGAGAAGTTCCACGTCGTGGAAGTGGAAGAACACCTCCAAGAGGAGGCGGCGTGAACTCGACACGCAAGCTGAACATCGTCCTGCTGCTCGTGTTTCTCGCCTCGCTGGGCCTGAACTGGGCGGCGCGGCGCGATCCTACGCAGCCCAACCGCGAGCCCCTGCCGGAGATGGTGCGCACGCCGCGCTACAACGCCTTTGCCCCCAACCCCAATTTCGCGGATGGAAAAACCCTGCAGCCGCCCGTGCCGGGGACGATTCCGCGCGGCTACCTGCCGCTGCACTATACGGCCGCAAAGGAAGACGCGCTGCGCGCCGGCGAAGAACTCCAGAACCCCCTCGCCTCCGCCGATGCCGGGGCGGCGCAGCGCGGCGCTTTCGTGTTCACCAACTTTTGCCTGGAGTGTCACGGCGCGGCGGGCCGCGGCGATGGTCCCGTGACGCTGCGGGGATTCCCGGCACCTCCTTCGCTGCTGGCCGAGCGGGCCCTGAACATGAAAGACGGGCAGATGTTCCACGTCCTGACCTACGGCCAGGGGAACATGCCCTCTTATGCCGCGCAACTCTCGCGGGAAGACCGCTGGAAGGCGATCCTGTTTGTCCGCTCGCTGCAGAAGCAGGCGGCCGCGCGCACAGCCGGAGGGAAGCCATGACGTCGGAGCAGTTCGATTTGACTCCTGCGCCGCAGACGGTAGGGCTCTTCCGCGCGTTCGCAGCGCTCGGCGGGTTGACGGTTCTGCTGGGGCTGTTCCTGGCGCCGCAGCGCATGTGGCCGGATCTGCTCTTTGGCAGCTACGCGCTGCTGTGCCTGGGCCTGGCGGGTTTGTTTTTCGTGGCCCTGCAATACGTCAGCGGCGCGAGCTGGAGCGTCGCGCTGCGGCGCGTGCCGGAAGCAATGGCTGCGACGCTGCCGGTGGGTGCCGCGGGGCTGGCAGTGATCCTGCTCGTCAAACCTTCGCTGTGGCCCTGGTTGGGGATGTCCTGGCAGGCCGCCGAGGGCTATCTGGGATTCAAGCGGGTGTGGCTCTCGCAGGGCTTTTTCCTGGCGCGCTCGGCGGTTTACCTCGCGGTGTGGCTGGCGTTTGCGCTGGCCATCGTGCGCACTTCGCGCCAGCAGGACGCCAGTGGCGCGCCCGAGCTGACGCGCAGGAATATCCGCCTCTCCACCGCGTTCGTGATTATCTTCAGCCTGACATTCTGTCTGGCGAGCAGCGACTGGATCATGTCGCTCGAGCCGAAGTGGTACAGCACGATCTTCGGCGTCTATAACTTCGCCGGTCTGTTCACCAGCGGCCTGGCGGCGATGGCCCTCCTGGTGGTTTGGCTGCAGCGTACCGGGGCGCTGAAGCACTCCGTGACGCGGGATCACCTGCAGGACCTGGGCACGCTGATCCTGGCCTTCAGCACCTTCTGGGCCTACATCTGGTTCTCGCAGTACATGCTGATCTGGTACGCCAACTTGCCGGAAGAGACCATCTACTTCATCCGGCGCGCGCACGGCTACTGGAAGACGCTCTTTCTTCTGAATTTCATTATAAACTGGGTTGTGCCCTTCCTGGCGTTGCTCCCGCGCGGAAATAAGCGCAACCCGCGCGTGCTGGTGACGATTTCGATTGTGGTGCTGCTGGGCCGCGCGCTGGACCTCTACCTGATGATTCTCCCGCCGTTCTCCGGCGCGCAACCGGTCTTCGGCATCTGGGAGGCCGGCGTGCTGCTGGGCACCGTGGGACTGTTTGCCCTGGTGGTTTTGCGCGCCTTGCGCCAGGCGCCGCTGGTGCCGATCGGAGATCCGTTCTTACCGGAGAGCCTCCATTACCACGCGTAGGGGGTCGCAGTGATGAAAGCGGCGGTCTTACATCCCGGAGGCAAGTTGCTCTTGAGCGAGGTTCCCCGGCCGGAGCCCGCTGCGGGCGAAATTCTTGTGCGCGTGGCGGCCTGCGGCGTGTGTCACACGGATCTGCACTACATTGATCACGGGGTCCCTACCTTTAAGTCCCCCGTCATTCTGGGCCACGAAGTCTCCGGTACGGTCGCCGGGTTGGGCGCGGGTGTCACGCGCTTCCGCGAGGGCGATCGCGTGCTGCTGCCCGCGGTGCTGACCTGCGGGGTCTGCCGCGCCTGCCGCACCGGCCGGGAGAACATCTGCGAGCAGATGAAGATGCTGGGCAACCACGTGGACGGCGCCTACGCCGAGTACGTGGTGGCGCCAGCCAAGGACTGTTTCGCGCTGCCGGCGGAAATTCCGCTGGCCGAAGCCTGCCTGATCGGCGACGCTATGTCCACGCCCTACCACGCGGTCAAGCACCGCGCCCGGGTCGGGCTGGGCGAGACCGTGGCGATTTTCGGTTGCGGCGGCGTGGGCATCAACGCCGTGCAGTTTGCCGCGCTGGCCGGTGCACACGTGATCGCCGTGGATCTGGACGACGCCAAGCTGGAGATCGCGCGGCGGTTTGGCGCGCGCGACACCCTGAATGCGCGCTCGGTCGAGCGCGTGGACAAGGAACTGAAAAAGCGCACCGGCGGCGGCGTGGACATCGCCATGGAAATCATCGGCAAGCCCGAGACGATCCGCACGGCCTTCGATTCGGTGCGGCCCGGCGGGCGGCTCTGCGTGGTGGGCTACAGCGCCGAGGCGGTCACACTGCCCTTCGCCAAGGTGATGTTCTACGAGATGGAGGTGGTCGGCAGCCTGGGCTGCCGGCCGGCTGATTATCCGGAACTGATCGAACTGGTGCGCGCCGGGCGCGTGCAGCTCGCGCCGCTGGTCACCGGGCGCTATGCGCTCGAGGACATTTTCGCCGGGCTCGAGACGCTGCGGCGGGGCCAGGGCCTGCGTGGGATCGTGCTGCCCGAGGGAACACGCGCATGAGCAAAGGGAAGGAGCTTCCCTTGCGCTACTTTGAGAGTTCGGCCGCGGACCGGTTGAAATTCCAGTACCTGCTGTACGCGAAGGCCGACGGGATCGCGCGCATCACCATCCATCGACCCGAGGTCTATAACTCCTACAACACCCCCTGCCTGGTCGAGCTGCGCGAAGCCTTCCGCGATGCCGCGTTCGACGACAAGGTCGGTGTCATCGTGCTGACCGGCGCGGGCGAGAAGGCGTTCTGCACCGGCGGTGACGTCAAAGAGTACGCCGAGGTTTATACCCGCACGCCGCGCGACTACTGGAAGTATATGACCTGCTTTCAGGAAGCCCTGGACGCCATTCGCAACACCGGCAAGCCGGTCATCGCCCGCCTCAACGGCATGGTGGTGGGCGGAGGCAACGAGCTCAACCTGGCCTGTGACTTGGCCGTGGCCGCCGACCACGCCATCTTCCGCCAGGTGGGCACGCGCGTCGGCTCGGTCGCTGCCGGCGGCGCCACGCAGTGGCTGCCCATCACCATCGGCGACCGCCGCGCGCGAGAGATGCTCTTCCTGTGCGAGGAGATTTCCGCGGCCAAGGCGCTCGAATGGGGCTTGGTGAACCAGGTCGTCCCCAAGGCGCAACTCGACGAGGCGGTGAACGCACTGGCGCAGAAGCTGCTCGATAAGTTCCCCGAATGCCTGCGCTACACCAAGCAGCAGGTGAATTTCTGGAAGGACTTGGTCTGGCACCTTTCCGTCGGGCACGCCCGCGACTGGCTGACGCTGCACTTCACCGGCGTCGAGCCCTACGAGGGCATGACCGCGTTCGTCGAGAAGCGCCCGCCCGACTACCGCGGCCTGCGCCGGCGCGCGGCCGAGGGCGGCTCGAGCGAATACCTGTTCGGCCCACCGGCCAGGACCTGTGCCAAGTGCGGCGCCAAAGGCTTGCCCGCAGATTTCAAACACTGCGGCCTTTGCGGGGCAAGGCTGGAGTAGGGGATGCCGCGCGTCGTGCTGATCACCGGTGGGATGTCCGGCATCGGACTGGCTACCGCCGGGCTTTTCGCGCAGGCCGGGGATCAGGTGCACATCGTCGACCGGCAGGAGACCCCGGCCGGCCGGCTGCTGGTGAACGAGACCGGCGGCCGTTCTTTCGCCGCGGATGTGCGCGACTTCGCCGACGCCGAAGGAATCGTTGGGGAAATCGCCAGGGACCGGGGGCGGCTGGACGTGCTCATCAACAACGCCGGCATCAGCCGCGACCACGTCCTGTGGAAGATCAGCGAAACCGATTGGGACGACGTGCTGGCCATCAATCTGAAAGGCGCCTTTAACTACCTGCGCGCTTCCGCGCCGGTCCTGCGCCGGCAGCAGAGTGGGAAAGTCGTGAACGTCAGTTCGATCAACGCCCTGCGCGGCAAGGCTGGCCTGGCCAACTACGCCGCGTCGAAGGCCGGCGTGATCGCCCTGACGCGCACGGCGGCGCGCGAGCTGGGACCATCCAACATCAATGTGAACGCGGTGGCTCCGGGACTCGTGGAGACGCCGCTGACCCAAGGGCTCTCGCCCGAAGTGCGTGCCCAGGCGTTGCGGGAAACCGCTCTGGGCCGCCTGGGCACGCCGGGCGAGGTCGCGGACGTGATTTTCTTTCTCTGCTCGGAGGCGGCGCGGCACATTACTGGGCAGGTGATCGTCGTGGACGGCGGGCAGACGGCCTGAGGCGCGAGGCAGAAGATGAGCGAGACGCAGCATTTCCGGAAACACGGCAAGAGCTGGGAGGAGATCGTCGCGCACTGCCGCGTGCTCGTGCTCGATCTCGACTTTCCCGCGGTGCGCGCCTGGAAGCAACAGACCGGCGGCAAGGCGGTGGGCTGCTTTCCGGTGTACACGCCGCAGGAGTTGATCGCTGCAGCCGGTGGTTTGCCGGTGACCCTGTACGGCGGCCGCGGGCTGCTGGAAATTGACCACGCCGACTCGCGCATCCAGTCGTTTGTCTGCTCGATTGCTCGCAGCACGCTGGAGCTGGGCCTGGCCAACCACTTGGATTGGATGGATGGCTTCGTGGTGCCCTCGATCTGCGATGTGGCGCGCAACCTTTCGGGCGTCTGGCAGCGCAATTTCCCCGGGCAATTCGTCTTCTATCTCCACCTGCCGCAAAACGTCGATTCCGCGTCGAGCCTGGTCTATTACCGCGGTGAACTTGAGCGCTTCCGCGCGCGCCTGGCGGAGCTGACCGGGCGGGCTGTTTCCGACCAGGCCCTGCAGAGCGCCATTCGCACCTACAACCGCAACCGCGAGCTGCTGGCCGAACTCTACCGGCGGCGCACCGTCCAGCCGGAGCAGTGGCCGGCCTCGCACATCTACGCCCTCGCGGGCGTGGGCAACGTGCTGCCGCGCGAGGAGCACAACCAGTTGCTCGAGGCGGCACTCGCGCTGGGCGAAAGCCGCCCGCGCCCCAAGCGCGACTGGGTGCGCGTCGCCCTGCGGGGGATGTTCTGCGAGCAGCCGCCGCTCGAACTGCTCGAGGTGCTGGAGGAGGCCGGCTGCGCCGTGGTGGACGACGACGCGCAGATCGGCGCGCGATTCTTCCTCGAGCCGGTGGCGGACAACGGGGACCCGTTGACGGCGCTGGCCGAGGCTTACCTGCACCAGACCGTGCTCACTCCGGTGAACAACCCCGGCCAGAGGTCTCGCAGCGAAGATCTGCTGGGGCGCTGCCGGGAAAAGTGGATCCAGGGTGTGGTCTTCGCCAGCGCCAAGTTCTGCGAGCCGGCGCTCTACGACGCGGTGCGCTTGAAACGCGCCGTGGAACACGCCGGGCTGCCCACCCTCGAATTTGAATACGAAGAGAAGATGACCGTGTTTGAGAGCGTGCGCATGCAGGCGGAAACGTTTGTGGAATCCGTGTTGTTTTTTTCCTGAGAGGCGCCATGAGCAGCAGCTACCAATACCAGGATGTCGGCCGCGACCTGCAAAAGAAAATGCTGGGGGATTGGTACCGGCGGCTGGAGAACGCCCCGCGGGACGGCACGCCGGTGGCCTATCTGTTCATCAGCGGCAACATCGGCGAACTGCTGCGCTCGTTCGGCTTCGAGCTGCTCTACCCGGAGGTCAACGCCCTGCAGTGCGGCATCAAAAAAGTCGCTGGCGACCTGATCCTCAAGGCGGAGGACCTGGGCTACTCCTCGGACGTCTGCGGCTACGTGAAGAACGACATCGGCCTGGCCACCAGCGGCAACCGCGGGCCATTCGGCACGCTGCCCAAGCCCGACCTACTGGTGTGCAACTACTCGGGCTGCAACACCTACATCAAGTGGTTTGAAGCCCTGGCGGAGCACTATGACGCGCCGGTGTTTCTGCTGGATGTGCCCTACCGCCGCACCGGCGAGACGCAACGCCAGGAGGATCTGGACTACGTGGTGGCGCAGCTCGAGCAGCTTGCGCGAGTCTGCGCGGAAATGACCGGCAAGCCCTACGACCCGGACGCGCTCAGCGCGCAGCTCGAGAACTCCCGCGCGGCCGAAGACCTCTGGGTGCGCATCCTGGAGTCCGCACAGCATCGCCCGGCCCCCTTTGACGCCTTCTTCGAGGCCGTCTTCTTCATGGCCCCCATCTACGTGCTGCGCGGCACGCGCGAATGCGTGGACTACTACGAAGCCGCCTGGAAGGAAATCGAGGAGAGGATGGCGCACAAGCTCGGGCCGGTCAGCGAGGAGCGCTTCCGCGTGGTGATCGAAGGCCCGCCGCCCTGGCCGAACTTCCGCAACTTCTGGGAACTGTTCAAGCGCTGGGGGGTGTGCTGCGTGGCTTCCACCTACTCGAAGGTGGGCGGCATCTGGGATTTCGGCCTGCGCCACGATCCCCGCCGGCCCATGGAAAGCCTGGCCGAGTATGCGGTGAACTGCTACACGAATTGGGATTGGACGCTGCGGCGACACATGCTGGAGCGCTACGTCTCCGACTACGCGGCCGACGCCCTAGTGATCCATTCGGTGAAGAGCTGCCGGGCCTTTTCGGTGGGCCAGGCCGACGTGCGCGAGCACTTCACCCGGTCGCGGGACCTGCCCACGCTGTTTCTGGAATCGGACTTGGCCGACCCGCGCTACTTCTCCGAGGCGCAGATCCGCAACCGCATCGACGCGTTCTTCGAGGCGCTCGAACATCGCCGCGTGGCCGCGGTCCGGCCGGTGGCCTAGGAGGCCGGAGATGCTCGTGGCAGGTGTGGACGTCGGCTCGACCACCACCAAGGCGGCCCTGCTCGACGAGAACAAGCGTGTGCGCGCGCTGGCGCTGGTGGATACCGGCGCCAACGTGGTGCGCGCGGCCGAGCGCGCCTTCCAGCAGGCCCTGGCCAAGGCCGGGCTGGAAGAATGGGACGTCACCTTCACGGTGGGCACCGGCTACGGGCGCTACCGCGTGCCGTTCGGCGACCTGCAGGTGACCGAGATCAGTTGCCACGCCAAGGGCGCCAGCCTTCTTTTCCCCGGTACACGCACCATCCTGGACATGGGCTGGCAGGACACCAAGGCCATCCGCGTCAACGAAC
>JACQDH010000129.1 GCA_016201215.1 Acidobacteriota bacterium
ACCGCAGCGGTGGAAGCGGGCCGGGAAGCCTATCAGCGCGAAAAGGCCAAGGCCCAGTAGGGGCGCCTGAATGGAGCACTGGCTTCCTTTCTTTGTAGCCATCACCGCGCTGGCGGTCGTGCTGCAGATGGCCATCCTGGCAGCAATGTATCTACAATTCCGCCAGATGAACGAGCGCATGACGCGCATCGCCACCGATCTGCAGGTGCGCATGAATCCCATCCTCTCCCGGCTGCAGATACTCGTGGAAGACACCCAACCGCGGATTACCAACATGGTAGTTGACGCCACTGAGATCGTGCATCTGGCCCGCGGGCAAGCGCAGAAAATGGACCGCGTCTTCACCGAAATGATGGACCGGCTCAGGTCCCAGTTGATTCACGCCGACCAGATCCTGGCCGGGGCTCTCGAGGCGATTGATGAGGCCGGTTCCCACGTGCGCAAGACCATCTGGGGCCCGGTGCACCAAGCCTCCGCGTTCCTCAAGGGCGTCAAGGTGGGCCTCGACGTCCTTCGCGCGCAGCGGCGCCCGCCGGAACACCATGGCGAGCAACAGGACGACGGGCTGTTCATCTAATTTCTTGAGAAAGGCGGGTGGAATCCGGCGGATTCCACCCTATTTTTTTGCTCCGAACTCACCGCCATGTCACACAGCGCGCTGCTGGTTTTCGCCAAGGTGCCGGAGCCGGGCCGCGTGAAAACGCGCCTGTTTGGCGCGCTGACCCCACAGCAAGCCGCTGAGGCAGGGCGCGCGTGCCTGTCGGACACGGTCCTGCAAGCGGGCCGCGTCGCCGGCTGCCGGCTCTGGTTGCAGGTCGCCGCGCCGCTGGACCGCGCCGCGCAACTAGCGAACTCGCTGGCGCTCGACGCCCGCTGGCGCGTGGGTGTGCAGCGCGGCCGCAATCTGGGCGAGAGATTCCACGCCGCGTTTGACTCTCTGTTTCGCGCCGGCTGCCGCAAGGTCATCTGTGTAGGCACCGATACGCCGTGGATGGGGCGCAGGCGAATCCTCCGCGCCATGGAACTGCTCGACAGCGCGGACGTCGTGCTCGGGCCCAGCGCGGACGGCGGCTACTACCTGGTGGGTGCGCGACGCCGGGTGCCGCGGATCTTCCGTGACATCCCCTGGAGCACGTCGCAGGTTTTCGGGGCCACGCTCCGCGCCCTCCAAAAGGCCGGTGCCAGTTATCGCTTGCTGCCGCGCGACTTCGATCTGGATCGCCCGGAAGATCTCGCGCGAGCCGCGGCGCTGCTCGGCGAAGACGCCCAGCGCGCGCCGGCCTTGGCGCGGTTCCTGCAAGAGCTGAAATTGGATTCGGCTACCAGATCCAGCCGCCGCCGACCACCCGCTCGCCGTCGTAGAACACGGCGGCCTGGCCGGGGGTAACCGCGCGCTGCGGCGCATCGAAGCGGACGCGGGCAGTCGTGGCGTCGAGGGGCTCAACGTTGGCCGCAGCCGGTTCGTGGCGGTGGCGGATCTTGACCATCACGCGGATCGGCTGCTCCAGACGCGCGAAGGTGATCCAGTTGACGTCGCGGACCTCGCAGGTGGCACGCCGGAGTTCCCCGTCTTCGCCCACGATGACGCGGTTCGCCCCGCGGTCAATCCCCAAAACGTAAAGCGGGCGGCCCGCGGCCACGCCCAATCCGCGCCGCTGGCCCACCGTGTAGCGATGCACGCCGTGATGCCGGCCGAGCACCTCACCGCTGGTGGTGACCAGCTCTCCCGATTGGGACGGCAGCGCGTCGCCGCGCTCTTCGAGGTACGCTTCGATGAAGTCGACATAGTCCCCCGAGGGAACAAAACAGATCTCCTGGCTGTCCGGCTTCTCGGCCACGGGCAGGCCGATCCGCCGGGCGATCGCGCGCACCTCGTCCTTGGTCAACTCCCCGAGCGGGAACTTCGTGCGCGCTATCTGCTCCTGCGTCAGACCGAAGAGAAAATAGGACTGATCCTTCGAGTCGTCCACGGCGCGCAACAGTTCGTAGCGCTGCGTCTCGGGATTCAGGCGGATGCGGGCATAGTGGCCGGTGGCCAGGCGCTCGGCGCCGATCTGCCGCGCGGTGACCAGCAACTGGTCGAACTTGACGTAGTTATTGCAGAGCGTACACGGAATCGGCGTGCGGCCGGCCAAGTATTCGTCAACGAACGGACGGACTACCGTGTCCTCAAACCGCTGCTCGAAATTGACGACGTAGTGCGGGAAGCCGAGATGCTCAGCTACGCGCCGGGCGTCGTACACATCGTCCACCGAGCAGCAGCGATGCTGCCCCGGGCCGTCTCCATGCATCTGCGGCAGGCGCCGCTGGTTCCAGAGCTGCATGGTGAGGCCGACAATGCGTTCCCCGCTCTCGCGCAGGATGGCGGCAACAGTGGAGCTGTCCACGCCGCCGCTCATGGCCACAGCGGTAACTCCCGAATTGGTCTTTTCCAGCATCGTTCTCATGCCTGAGTCATTCCGCGCCCTTCGCGGAGCTTGTCCTGAGCGCAAGCGAAGGGTTCAGGATAAACTCCGCGAGGAATCTCGCTGTGAGTCCCCTCGCCCGCCGTGGCGGGCTCGGCGTGACACCAGGCCATTCTCGTCACTGGGCCGCGACGGGCTTCTTGTAAACGGGCGAGAGTTCGCGCAGGTGTTCGACCACTCCCGGGACCACGGAGAGCGCAAAGTCCACGTCCGCGTCGGTCGTCTCGCGGCCCAGGCTGAAGCGCAGGGACGCACGCGCCTCCTCGGGCGGCAGGCCGATGGCGGTCAGCACGTGCGACGGCTCGACGGCGCCGGAAGAGCACGCCGCGCCGGTCGAACACGCAAGACCCTTCAGGTCCAGCGCGATCACCAACGCTTCGCCCTCGACAAACGGAAGCGTGATGTTGGACGTGTTGGGCGTGCGATGCTCGCGGCTGCCGTTCACCCGGGCGTGCGGCACACAGGACAACAGGCCCCGCTCCAGACGATCCCGCAGCGAGGAAATTCGCGTCAAATCCAAGGACAGTTTTTCCCGGGCCAGCTCGGAGGCCTTGCCCAGCCCGACGATTCCGGCGACATTTTCCGTGCCCGGCCGACGGTCGCGCTCGTGATGCCCGCCATAGAGCAGCGGCTCAAGCCGCGTGCCCTTGCGGATGTACAACGCGCCCACGCCCTTCGGCCCGTACAGCTTGTGCGCGGAAATCGAGAGCAGGTCCACGCCCAGGCGGTCCACGTCCAGGAGCACCTTGCCGGCCGACTGCACCGCGTCGCTGTGAAAATAAACGTCGGCCTCCGCGGCGATGCGGCCGATCTCCTCGATGGGCTGAACCGTGCCCAGCTCGTTGTTGGCGTGCATCACGGTGATCAAAAGCGTCTCGGGCCGGAGGGCGCGGCGCACAGCATCCGGGTCCACAAGTCCCTCCCGGTTGACCGGCAAGTAGGTCACTGCGACGCCGCGCTGCTCGAGCGCCTGGCACACGTTGAGCACCGCGCTGTGTTCGATCTGGGTGGTGATCACGTGCTTGGCGTCGCCATGGGCCGCCGCCACGACGCCGAGAATCGCCTGGTTGTCTGATTCCGTGCCCCCGCTGGTGAAAACGACCTCCGCAGGCCGCGCGCCAATGAGCGCCGCCACCGATTCGCGCGCGCGTTCCACTGCGGTGCGGGTGCGCTGGCCGAAGGAGTGAATCGAGCTGGCATTGCCGAACTCCTCGGCAAAATACGGCAGCATGGCCGCCAAGACCTCGCGGTCCACCGGCGTTGTTGCATTGTGATCGAAATAGACTCGACGCATGGATAAGCTCACTGGCCCCACAGCCAGCGACCCAGCGTGCAGAATAGCCTCTGCTGACAGAAGGGTCAAGCGAGGGCGGGTGAATCGAAATGGGCCTGGTTGGCGCGCATAGTGCAACATGGTTCGGTAGCGCCGTCGTCTTGCCATTGCTTGGTGGGTCCGCAGCACGTCCGTGCCCGGGGCGTAGCAGCCGGGGCACGTTTTCTTGACAAATGCGAAGGTGTCCGATAGCTTGCCAATCGAACTGCCACCGGCGCCCTTCCTCGGGAGAAACCCTTGCCGGAAGCCATCATCACGCTGACCACCGACTACGGCACCTGCGACCACTTGGTCGGCACGATGAAGGGCGTCATCCTGAGGATCAATCCCGACGCCAAGATCGTGGACATCAATCACAGCGTCGTGCCCTATGACCTGCTCGACGGGGCGCTGACGATCGGCGCGGCCTACCGCTACTTTCCACCGCGCACCATTCATGTCGTGGTCGTGGACCCGGGCGTAGGCACGCAGCGCCGGCCCATCGTGGTGAGCGGCGAGAACCAATACTTCATCGCGCCGGATAACGGCGTGCTCTCGGTGGTGTACGAGAAAGAAACAACGATCAGTGTGCGGCACATCACGGCGGACCATTACTTTGAGAACCCCGTCAGCAACACCTTCCATGGGCGCGACATCTTCGCCCCGGTGGCCGCGTGGCTCTCCAAGCTCGGCCAGACAACGAGCTTCGGCGAAGAGGTCAGCGACTACGTGCGCTTCAGCCTGCCCAAGCCCACGGCTGCGGGCACCGCCATCAAGGGCGTCGTGCTGCGCGTGGATCATTTCGGCAACCTGATGACCAACCCGACCCTCCAAGACCTGCCGCAGGCGATGGTCTCCGCAGGAAAGGTCAATTTGCACGTTGGCGGGAAGACCATTCAGCAACTCGTGCAAATTTACGCGCAGGGAAACGCCGGCGAGCCGTTTGCCATCCTGGGGTCGAGCGGGTTCCTGGAGATTTCGGTGAACAAGGGCAGCGCCGCGCGTGTCCTCGGCGTGCAGCGCGGCGCCGAAGTCACGCTCGAGCTGGCGTAGGAGGCGTTGCAGAACCTTTGTGCCGCCCGCTGCTGTCATTCCGA
>JACQDH010000132.1 GCA_016201215.1 Acidobacteriota bacterium
GACTTACCTGCGGGCGCGGCGTAGGATACGTTCTCTCAGGAGACTCCCATATCGATGGTCGGTCAGACCGTTTCGCACTATCTTATCTTGGAAAAGCTGGGCGGCGGCGGAATGGGTGTGGTGTACCGAGCCGAAGACACGCGGCTCGGCCGCAGCGTGGCCCTGAAGTTCCTCCCCGAGGAGGCCCCGAGAGACCGGCAGGCACTGGAAAGGTTCCAGCGCGAAGCGCGAGCCGCTTCCGCGCTCAATCACCCCAATATCTGCACCATTTACGACATTGATGAGCACGAAGGCCGGCCCTTTATCGCCATGGAGTACTTGGAGGGCCACACTCTCAAACGCAGGATCGCGGGTCGGCCGCTGGACACCGACGAAGTCTTGGAGCTTAGCATTCAGATCGCCGACGCACTGGATGCCGCCCACGCCAGAGGAATCGTCCACCGAGACATCAAACCCGCCAACATCTTCATCACCCAGCGTGACCAGGCAAAGATCCTCGACTTCGGACTGGCCAAGCTGATGCCCCAGAGGCAAAGGGTTGGAGAATCGGTGGGCGTGTCAGCTTCCACCCTCGCCGAAACTGCGGCCGAGCATTTGACCAGCCCGGGTGTCACTTTGGGTACGATCGCCTACATGTCGCCCGAGCAGGCGCGTGGGGATGAGGTGGACGCCCGCACGGATCTTTTCTCCACAGGTGTAGTGCTCTACGAAATGGCCACGGGGAGGCAAGCCTTCTCCGGCAACACCTCGGCGGTCATCTTTGATGCGATCTTGAACCGCACACCCCCCTCGCCGGTGCTCCTGAATCGCAATCTACCGCCGGGCTTGGAGCAGATCATCCGCAAGGCGCTGGAGAAAGACCGTGCGGCGCGCTACCTGAGTGCCTCCAAACTGCGAGCGGATCTTCAGCGCTTGAAACGGGAGACCGATTCCGGGCGGGCCGCGGCAGCGAGGCCGCAGGTGGAGAAATCGATCGCCGTGCTCTACTTCGAAAACCTGAGCGCAGCCAAGGAAGACGAGTATTTCCGGGACGGCATGACGGAGGATGTCATCACCGAGTTGTCCAAGATTAAACACCTGAAGGTGTTTCCACGGGCGGCCGTGCTGGCCTTCCGCGACAAGCCGGTGACCGGCCCGCAGGTGGGCCAGCAGTTGAGCGCCACCTACGTGCTGGGAGGCAGCTTGCGCCGGGCCGGCAACCGCCTGCGCATCACCGCTCAGCTTGTGGAGACGCGCACGGGGCACTCCGCCTGGGCGGAACGCTACGACCGAGAACTGAAAGACGTTTTCGAAGTGCAGGAGGAGATCGCCCGCAGCATCACCCAGGCCCTGCGCATCACTCTCTCCCCGCAGGAAGAACAAGACATCGCCCGCAGGCCGACCCAGAACCCGCAGGCCTACGATCTCTACCTGCGCGGTCGGAGTTTCGCGCGCCGCGAGACGCGCCCCGACCTAGCCTTTGCTCTGCAAATGTTCGAGGCCGCCATCGGGCTCGATTCACGGTTCGCCCTGGCCCACGCCGGGATCTCTAATGCTTGCGGCGTGATGTACGAATGGCACGATCACGATACCCGGTGGATTGAGCGAGCCTTGGCGGCCTGCGAGCGCGCCCTGGCGCTGGAGCACGGACTGCCCGAGGCCTTGGTCGCCCGGGCACGCATTCGCTACGAGCTGAAGAATTTCGACGAGGCCATCCGCGATGTGCGGCTGGCAATTGAGCGCAAGCCCGATTGCGAGGGCGCCTACAACATTCTCGGAAGAGCCCTCTTCAATTCTGACCGCTGGCAGGAAGCCGCCGCACTGGTCGAGCGCGCGCTGGCGGCGAATGGCGATGACTACAATATGTACATTCCCCTCGTCAACGCTCTGGAGCGCTTGGAGCAGATGGAAGCCGCCCGCAGCCTGCGCCAGCGCCACACGCGCGTCCTAGAACAGCAACTGGAGTTGGTGCCCGAAGACGTGCGCGCACGCGTCCTGCTTGCCGCCCACCACGCCTTTTTCGGAGAAGAAGGCGCCGCCACCGAGGAACTGCAAAAGGCGGTGGCGCTGCGTCCCAACGATGCCAACATCCTGTACAACGCTGCCTGTGTGTACGGGATTTTTCAGAGGAAGGAAGAGGCGCTGGCGATGCTGAAGAAGGCCAAGGCAGTCGGCTATACCAATCTGGACTGGGCGGCCCGAGATCCCGACCTGGCTTGCCTGCGTAATGATCCTGAGTTCAACCGCCTGCTTCAGGAAGGTGAGCGCCAAGCCTAGCCTCTGCGATGCCTCGCGCGTAGGGCCGACGGTACGCGGGCGGATGCAGCGTCATCGCGCCATTTAAGGAGCGGGTCACCTAGCGCCGGCATCTTGCCGGCGATTTCTGCCGCCGAGGCAACGCAGGGCCAAAGCGCCGCCAGGACGGCGGCGGTACGCGTGGCGGGCTTCCCGACACAAACCGTCGGGACGCAAAATCCGCCCCGGCCAAACCCGTCGGGGTAAACTCCAGCCCGCCGCGACACACCCACTTCAACGAGTGAGGTCGAGTGTCACCAGGTAGGCGCGGGTGCGCGGATCGAGCCAATCGCGCAAGGCGTCGCCCAGGAGATTGAACGCCAGCACCGCAGCCATGACCGCGAGCGCAGGAAAGACCACCATGTGCGGCGCGTCGAACAGATGGCTGCGGGCGTCGTTGAGCATTGCTCCCCAGCTCGGCACCGGCGCGAGCACGCCCAGGCCCAGGAAGCTGAGCGTAGATTCGGCCAGGATGGCGCTGGCCATGCCGATGGTGGCCTGGATCAGCACCGGCTGAAGGATGTTGGGCAGCAGGTGCCGCAGCAAGATGCGCGCGTGCGAAGCGCCGAGCGAGCGCGCGGCGACCACATACTCCATTTCCTTGACCTTCAAGACCTGGGCGCGCGCCAGCCGCGCGTAGCCGGCCCAGCCGGTGATCACCAGCGCCAGGATCACTTTCCCGATCCCCGGGCCGAGAAACGCGGCGAAGGCGATGGCCAGTAGAATGCCCGGAAAGGAAAGAAAAGCGTTGATGAGAATGACGTTCACCAGGCGGTCGAACCAGCCGCCGAAATAGGCCCCCAATGAACCAAGAAGCAGACCCACCAGCCCGCTGCCCAGAACCACCGAGGCGCCGACCAGCATGGAGACGCGCGCGCCATAGAAGATGCGCGAGAAGATGTCGCGGCCGAGCTCGTCGGTGCCCATCCAATGGCCCGCGGCGGGCGGAATCAGGCGCTGGGGCAGGTTCTGCGCGGCGGGGTCATGCGGTGCCAGCCACGGCGCACCGATCGCCACCAGCGCCAGCAGCAGGGTCACGGCCAGGCCCCAGCGACCCAGGCCGCTGCTGCGGAGGAATTGCGCGAACTGTGGCCCGGCGTTCATTGCAGGCGAATCCTCGGATCGGCTAGGGCGTAAATGAAGTCGGTGACCAGGTTCACCAGCACATAGGAGAAGGCAATCATCAGGATGCACGCCTGCAGCAAGGGATAATCGCGCGCCTGAATCGCCTGCACGGTCAGCCGGCCGATGCCGGGCCAGGAGAAGATGCTTTCGGTGATGATGGTTCCGGCGAGCAGGGTGCCGAATTGCAGGCCCAGAATGGTGACGATGGGAATCAGGGCGTTGCGGAACGCATGGCGGAACAACACGGCCGATTCCGGCAAGCCCTTCGCCCGGGCGGTGCGCACGTAGTCCGAAGAAAGCTCTTCGATCATCGAGCTGCGCACCATGCGCGTCAGGATCGCGGCGAGCGCCGCACCGAGTGTAACCGCCGGCAGAACCAGATTCTGCGGGCCTCCGCGGCCGGAGACCGGCAGCCAGCCAAGCTGAATCGAAAACAAGAGGATCAGCACGGGCCCCAGGGCAAAGTTCGGCACCGAGAGACCCAGCAGAGTGAAGAAACCCACCGCCCGGTCGGCCGGGTGTCCCCGGCGCTGTGCAGACAGCACTCCAGCGGGAATGCCGATTGCGGCGCAGACCAACAGACCGACCAGCGCGAGCTCGAGTGTCGCGGGGTAGCGCTCCAACACAACGCGCAGTACCGGTGTTTGGAAGCGAAAGGATCGCCCCCAGTTGCCGCGCACCAAGCCGGCGAGATAGCGGGCGTATTGCACGTGCAACGGCAGGTCGAGTCCCAGCGCGTGGCGAAGCTGCTGCAAGTCCTCGGCGCGTGCGCCCTCGCCCAGCATCTGCTGCACGGGGTCGCCCGGCACAATATGCACCAGCAGAAACACCATGGTGAGGATCAGCCAGAGCGCTGGCAGGGTGAACAGGAATCGCAACAGGAGGTGGCGCGTCATTCGTGCTGGGCCTTCTGCGAGGCGGGAACCGGGGCGGCCGCCGATGCGCTTCCCGGCGTGTCGCTCCCGGCGACAGCGGCCGAGGCAGACTCCGGCGGTTTCAGGCGCTGGATCTTGAGCCGAGCCACGCGCCGCCGGTCCATCTCCACCACGGTGAAGCGGTAGCCGCCGTACTCGAAACTTTCTCCCCCGCGCGGGATGAAGCCCAACTGGCTCAGGACAAAACCTCCGACGGTGGCGTAGGCGGGGTCCTCGGGCAGCGCGATGTTGTACTGAGTTTCCAGGTCGCGCACATTGAGCGAAGCGTCGAAGATCATGGCCCCGTCGGCCAAAGTCAGCGGGCGCTCGACCACGTCAAACTCGTCGTGAATCTCGCCCACCATCTGCTCGAGGATGTCTTCCAGGGTGACCAGGCCCAAGATGCTGCCGAATTCGTCCACCACCAGGGCCAGCCCGATGTGCCGCGCGCGCAGCTCGAGCAGCAGTTCGCTGGCCGGCTTGCTTTCGGGCACGATCAACACCTCGCGCAGTACGCGCCGCAGGTTGAACTCCGGCGGCGGCAGACGCTCTTCGGTGCGGCGCTCGCGGTCGAGCAACACCCAGAGCATGTCCTTGATGTGCACGAAGCCCAGCACGTGGTCCATCGAACCTTCGTAGACGGGCAGGCGCGACCGCTGCGTGGTGGCGAAGACCGAGAGCACATCCTCGAGGCTCGCCTCCGCGTGGACTACGTGCATGTCCGGGCGCGGCACCATGATCTCGCGCACCTGCATTTGCCCCAGCTCAATGGCGCTGCGGATGAACCTTTCTTCGCCCGCGGCGAGCAGGCCGCGCTCCCGCGCCTGTTGCACCATGATTTGCAGCTCTTCGGCGGAGTGGACCAGCGTGTGGCTGTGCGGCGCGACCAGCCCGAGGGCGCGGGTTACACGGCCGGCCATGCCGTCGAGCAGGTCAATCGCCCCGCGAAAGGTGTGCAGGTACCAGTGGAACGGCCGCGCCACCAGCAGCGCCACACGCTCGGCGCGCTGCAGGCTCAGGCTCTTGGGCACCAGCTCGCCCAGCACCACGTGCAGGACGCTGAGCAGTAGGAACGCCAGCCCGAGCGACACGCTATGGGCGATCACGATGGCCTTTGGCCCCGGCACCCACCACAGCATCGGCTGCAGGATTCCCGCCAGCGTGAGCTCGCCAACAAAACCGAGTCCCAGACTCGTCAGTGTGATTCCTACCTGCACGCCGGAGACGACCCGGTCGAGGTCGGCGAGCAACTCCTGCACAATGCGGGCGCGCGCGCTGCCCTGCTCCACCAGTTGCCGCACCCGCGACAGCCGGATGGCCACCAGGGAGAACTCGGTGGCCGCAAAGAAGCCGTTGACGCCCACCAGCGCAAGTACCACAAACAGACGAAGGGCCATCATGGCTTCACCACTTCCCCATCAGGTCGCGATTCTAGCAGGAGGCGCGGTGCAAACCCAGCCCTCGCCCCGGCCCTGATAGGAAGAGAAACACGTTGCCTCAGGTTGCGCGAACCCAACGCGTGGGCTAGACTCCGCGCGAATCTCTTGATGAGGTGAAAATCTTGCTGCGCGTTCTCCGCTACCTGGTGCTCATTCTTCTCCTGGCAGCAATTCTGGCCCTCGCGGGGGCATGGTGGATTGTCCACCGCGCCCTGCCACAGCTCGACGGCACCGCCGGCGTGCCCGAACTCAAGCAGGAAGTCACCGTGGACCGCGATGCCTGGGGTGTGCCGCACATCCGCGCCGGCTCGCTCGAAGACCTGATCGCGGCCCAGGGGTACGTTCTGGCCCAGGACCGGCTGTGGCAGATGGACATCCTGCGGCGCGTGGCGGCGGGCGAGCTTTCGGAGATTTTTGGCCCGCAGACGCTGGAACTGGACCAGCAGTATCGCACCCTGGGGTTGCACGTCGCAGCGGAGCGCGAAGCGGGAACCATCGATCCGGAAAGCCGCGCGATGCTCGAGGCCTACGCGGCCGGCGTCAATCGCTACATCGCCGAGCGCCGCGGCAAACTCCCCTGGGAGTTCACCGCCCTGCGCTACCAGCCCCGGCCGTGGAGGCCGGCGGATTCTCTCCTGGTGGCCGGCTACATGTACCAAGTGCTCACCAACACCTGGGAGCGCGAGTTGAACCGCGCCAGGGTCACCCAGATCGTCGGGGCGGAGCGTGCGGCGGAATTGTTCTCGGCTGAGTCGCCGGCCGATCACTACGTCGTCGGCGACACCACACCCGCTGCGCCCGAACGGAAAGCGCCGAAGCGGGCTGCTCCGAAAAAGACAGCGCCGCGCGCGCAAGATGACGCTCCCGTCCTCTGGCGCACCGCGGAGGCGATGCTCACGCAGTTCAACGCTGAGGTCCGTGCGGGAGTCGGCAGCAATAACTGGGTGGTGGACGGCACGCACACCGCTTCCGGAAAGCCGCTCCTGGCCAACGACACCCATCTGCAGCTCAACCTGCCGTGCATTTGGTACATGATCCACCTGACCGCGCCGGGCTGGAACGTCAAGGGGTTCACCCTGCCCGGGGCGCCGCTGGTGATCCTCGGCCACAACGACCGCATCGCCTGGGGATTCACCAACGACGGCGCGGATGTGCAGGACCTTTACCTCGAAACGTTTCATCCCGATAACCCGCGCGAGTACCTGGCCCACGGCAAGTACCAGACCGCCGAGGTGCGCACGGAACACATCCACGTCAAGGGCCAGCCAGACGCGCTGTTTGATGTGCGCGTGACGCGCCACGGCCCGATTGTTCACCGCGAGGGCGGGCGCTCCTACGCCCTCAAGTGGACGGCTACCGAACCGGGCGGTCTCAGCCCGAGCTATGCCGTGGTCGGCCGCGCGCGAAACTGGGAAGAGTTCCTGGACGCCCTGCGGCGCGTCCCCGGGCCGGCACAGAACGCGGTCTATGCCGACGTGGACGGCAACATCGGCTTCGTCGTGGCCGCGCGCATCCCCATCCGGAAAAAGGGCGACGGCAGCGTTCCGGTGCCGGGCGACACCGACGACTACGAGTGGACCGGCTACATTCCCTTCGAGGAGTTGCCGCAGGTCCTCAACCCGCCCGGCGGCGTGATCGCCACGGCCAATGCGCGCGTCGTCGGCCCGAACTACCGGCCGTATCTGACCGACCGCTGGGCCTCGCCTTATCGCACAGCGCGCATCTACGAATTGCTGGCGGCGAAGAAGAATTTCCGACCCGCTGATTTTCTCGCCATCCAGAACGACATCCTCAGCATGCCGCATCATTTCTTGGCGGAGCAGATGGTCAAGGCGAGCCACGCCGTCAAGCCCAAGGATCAACGAACGAAGAGCTTGCTCGCGCACCTCACGCACTGGGACGGCCGCGCGCGGGCCGATTCGGTTGAGACTGCGTTTGTCGAATCCGCGGGGCGATCCCTGATGGGACACCTTCTGCGGCCGTACCTCGACCAGGCCGTGAACCTCTATGAGTGGCGTGCCGCCGTGTTCCTCGAAAAAGTTCTCCGCGAGCGGCCGGCCCACTGGCTACCGTCCGAGTTTCACACCTACGACGATCTGCTCATCGCCAGCGCCGACGAGGCGGTCAAGCAGCTGGCCGCCGAAACGAAAGATGCCAAGCCTTCCGCGTGGCGCTGGGGACAGCTTAACGCGCTGCGGATGCTGCATCCGCTGGGGCGCTCGGGTGTGCTGCGGCGTCTTCTGAGCATCGGCCCGGCTGAGCAGGCCGGCACGGTGTACACGGTCAAGGCGGCCCAGCCATCGCACGGTCCCGCCATGCGCTTTGTCGCCGACCTCTCGAATTTCGACAACTCGCTGATGAACATCACTCTGGGCCAGTCCGGGCAGTATGGAAGCACACACTACCGCGACCAGTTCCAGGTCTGGTTCGAGGGCCGCGGCCTGCCGGCTCCCTTCAGCGACGCGGCGGAGGAGAAAGCCCATGTCCACCGGCTGCGCCTGCTGCCTGGGGTCGCGCGCTAGTTTCGCCCCCATGCCGGAGTTGCCCGAGGTCGAAGCCGTTGCGCGCAGCCTGCGGCCGCTGGTCCGGGGCCAAAGGATCGCCCGCTGCTGCGTCCTGCATCCCATCGCCGTGCGCCCGCAGCGTCCGGCCACGCTGCGGCGGGCCGTCGAAGGCCAGCGCATCGAGGATGTCGAACGCCGAGGAAAATACCTGCTGCTGCGCCTGCCCCACGGCTGCGTGGTCGTCCACTTCCGCCTCGACGGCCAACTGGTCTGGTTCGATTCGGACACGATCTCCGGCCACGTCGACGTCGCATTCGAGCTCGAACGCGGCACGCTGGCGTTTGTGGACCGGCGGCACATCGGCCGCGTGCAGTGGCTGGCCCGCCCGGAGGAGAACTCCGGCATCGTTGCCCTGGGAGTGGATGCATTTTCGCAGGAATTCACCTGCCAGCACTTCCAAGCGGTGCTGGCAAAGGCGCGGCGACCCTTGAAACTCCTGCTGATGGACCAGACGCGCATCGCCGGTCTCGGCAACATCTACTCGAGCGAGGCGCTCTGGCACGCGCGGCTCCGGCCGCAACGCCGCGCCAACCGCCTTCCGCCTGCCGAGGCGCGCCGCCTGCACAAAGCCATTGTGAACGTTCTACGCCGTGCATTAGAATGCTGCCTTCGTCCGGCTCCCGACTTCCGCGATCCGAACTGGTGGTTCGCAGGCCTGGAAAAGATCCTTCGCGCGTACGACCGCGAAGGCAAGGCTTGCTGGCGGTGCGGCGACCGGATTCGACGCTTCGTGCAAGGCGGCCGGTCGAGCTACTATTGTCCCGGCTGCCAGCAGTGAACAGATCGGCCCGCAGATTGTGAGCAACCCAGTGACCCAGGCGACGGGCAAGAAACCGGATCCGCCGAAGAAACCGGAATTTGAGCGCTCCCTGGCCCGGCTCGAAGAGGTGGTGCGCAGGCTCGAGAACGCCAACCTCTCGCTCGACGAGGCCATGAAGCTGTTTGAAGAGGGCGTCGAGCTGTCCCGCGAGTGCCAGAAGCAGCTCGAGCAAGCCGAGGGCCGCGTCGAAATCCTGCTGAAAAAAGCGGATGGGCAGATCGCCTCCGTGGCGTTTGAGCCCGAACCGGAAGAAGAGTCCTGATCCTGCCCAACGACACGCTCCCGAGCGACGCCCGAGGATGAAGCTCCCCGTATTTTTCGAGGAAGACCGCCGCGAGGTCGAAACGGCGCTGGATCTGCTGCTGCCGCGCGAAGATGTGCCCCCGCCCCCGATTCATCGCGCCATGCGCTACAGCGTCTTCGCTGGCGGCAAGCGCATTCGTCCTATTCTGTGCCTGGAGGCGGCGCGCATTTTCGCCGAGGACCCCAAGCCGGCGCTTCCGGTGGCCTGTGCCCTGGAGTTCATCCACACCTACTCCCTGATCCACGACGACCTGCCCGCGCTCGACAACGACGATCTGCGTCGCGGCAAGCCCACCTGTCACAAGAAATTTGGTGAGGCCACGGCCATCCTGGCCGGGGATGCACTGCTCACGCTGGCCTTTGAGCGGCTCGCCGCGGCGCCCGTGGAGCCCGCGCGGCGGGTGGCCATCATCCGCGAGGTGGCCGCGGCCGCAGGCACGGTCAACGGGATGGTGGGTGGGCAGGTGGCCGACCTCGAGGCCGAGGGCAAGGCGATCGCCCCGGAGATGCTGGAGTACATCCACAAATCGAAGACCGCTGCGCTGATCCGCGCGTCGCTGGTGGCTGGGGCGCTCTTCGGCGGCGCGAGCGAAGCTGACGTCGAGCGGCTGCGCCGCTTTGGGCAGAACATCGGCTGGGCGTTCCAGGTGGTGGACGACATCCTGGACGTCGAGGAATCCTCAGCAGCGCTGGGCAAGACCGCAGGAAAAGACCAGGCCCAACGGAAGGCCACGTACCCCGCGCTCTACGGTCTCGAGAAGTCGCGCCAGATGGCTGCTGACCTTGGCACCCGCGCCATCAGCGAGCTCTCACCTTACGGGGAACGCGCCGGGCGGCTGCGGGAGCTCGCTGAGTTTCTCGTCCTACGCCGCGCCTAGCCAGCAATGAAATCGAAATCCCATCCCAAGCCGAAGTCCGTGAAGAAGCGCCTCGATGTGCTGTTGGTCGAACGCGGCCTGGCGGCGTCGCGCCAGAAAGCGCAGGGCTTGATCCTCGCCGGCCAGGTGCTGGTCGATGGCCAGAAACTTGAGAAGGCCGGCTGTCTGGTGGCCACCGACGCGGAAGTCGAACTGATTGGCGTGCCGCTTCGCTACGTGAGCCGGGGCGGGCTGAAACTGCAAGGTGCGCTCGAGGATTTCCAGGTCAGCGTGGCGGGCAAAGTTTGCCTGGATGCGGGTTCCTCCACGGGCGGTTTTACGGACTGCCTGATGCAGCACGGCGCGAAGCGCGTCTATGCCGTTGACGTGAACACCGATCAGCTCGCCTGGAAGCTGCAACAGGACGCCCGTGTGGTGCGCGTCAAACGCAACGCCCGGGAACTCGTCTTCGAGGACATTGGCGAGCAGGTGGACCTGGTGACTATCGACCTCTCCTTCATCTCCGTAGCCAAGGTGTTGCCGCGGGTGGCCGCGCTGGCGAAGCCCGAGGCCAAGTTTTTGATTCTGGTGAAGCCGCAGTTTGAGCTGGATCGCGCCGATATCGGCAAGGGCGGCGTCGTGCGCGACCCGCGCCTGCACCAGCGCGCCGTCGAACGCGTGACCGCCGCCGCCAAGGCGGCAGGCCTCGAAGTCACCGGCGTCCGCCCCAGCCGCTTGCCCGGCGCCGAGGGGAACCTGGAGTTTTTTCTCCATGCCCGGCGCAAAGCGCTGGAGTAGAATGCGCCCGGGGTCACGCGGGGCGGGGAGCGCCCGGCGGATCCGGTTGGCCGCGCCCGCTGCTCCGCACCTGTGCTTTCAGCAGGAGTTCCATGATTCGGACGCTCGGTATCATCTCCAAGCCCCGGCGCGAGGACATCTCCAAAGTTGTGCCGAAGCTCCTGGAGTGGCTCGCGGCACACGACCTCGAGGTCTTCTACGATCACGAAACAGCCGACTGCATCTCCTCCGCGACGCGGGAACTCCCGCGCGAACAGTTGCCGGGCATGGTGGACGTGATCATCGTGCTGGGCGGCGACGGCACGCTGCTGGCTACCGCACGGGTCATGGGCGAGCACAAGGTTCCCATTCTGCCGGTCAACCTGGGCGGGCTAGGTTTCCTGACCAGCGTGACGCTCGCAGAGCTGTATCCCATCCTGGAGCAGGTGCTCGAAGGCAAGAGCCGCATCAGCGAGCGCGTGTTGCTCCAGGCCGAAGTGATCCGCGGGGGCCAGGTGGTCGAGCGGAACCGCGCGCTGAACGATGCCGTGCTCAACAAGGGCGCCCTGGCGCGCATGATCGACCTCGACCTGCACATTGATGGCGGCTACGTGTGCAGCTACAAAGCCGACGGGCTTATTCTCTCCACGCCGACCGGCTCGACCGCCTATTCGCTGGCGGCCGGCGGGCCGATCATCTACCCGATCGTCGAGGCGTTCGTGATCACGCCCATCTGTCCTCACACGCTGACCAATCGGCCCGTGGTCATCCCCGACACGGCCCGGGTCGAAATCAGCTTCAGCGCGGGCGAGGAGCCGGTTTACCTGACGCTCGATGGCCAAGTGGGCGTCGAACTCCAGCCCGGCGACCGCATCGCTGTGACCAAGGCCCCCAACAAACTGCGCCTGGTTCGCCCGGCCAAGAAGAC
>JACQDH010000124.1 GCA_016201215.1 Acidobacteriota bacterium
GACGCGACACCGGAAGCGCCGACCGGAGTCCACCGCCGCTGGTTCCGCTGGATGATTCCCACGCTCGTCCCGGCAGCTCTGGCCGTTGTGCTGGCCTGGGGATTCCGCGGCGTGGGTCAGTGGCTGGTGGTCCAGGACGAGCTCGAGCCCGCGCAGGCTATTGTGGTGCTGAGCGGCCGCCTGCCGGAGCGTGCGCGCCAGGCGGCGGAGCTCTACCGGCAGGGATTTGCGGCTCAGGTCTGGGTGACGCGTCCCGTGAGCGCCGCGGAGGAGCTGCAGGAGCTGGGCATCGGCTACGTGGGCGAGGAATTCTACAACCAAAAGGTCTTGATGGCGCTGGGCGTTCCCTCCGATGCCATCCGCGTGCTGGAAAAACCCATTGTCAATACCGAGGATGAAGTACTGGGAATTGCCGCAGAGCTGCGGCGGGAAGAAGCCAAGAAGGTGATTGTGGTCACCTCGAAGCCGCACACACGGCGTGTACAGGTCATCTGGAAGCGTCTAGTGGGCGAAAGCCCGCGCCTAATCGTTCGCTACGCCTCCACTGACGCTTACGACGGCGCCCGCTGGTGGCGCCACACCCACGACGCGCTCGATGTGGTGCGCGAACTCCTGGGCCTCGCCAATGCATGGGCCGGCTTCCCGGCGCGCCCCGCGGACCAGTAAAGCTCGCTCGAAGTGCCGAGGGTCGGCCTGGTGCTGCGCGAGTCGACGAGCATAGAGAAAAATCTCCTCTATCGGGGACTTCAGGTTTTCTCCTCTGTGGCCGTGTCGTAGCCCGAGGACCGGATCACGTAGGGCTTCAGCCCGCCACCAACGCGCCTGCTGCACGCAGACCACCGGGAATGCGATCTCTGGGGTGCGATGCAACGTCCTGGTTCCAAAGGCTGACCCTATGGCTTCGCTGCAGCAGGCGGTAGGACAAGGCTGGTATGGTCGTGAATGATGCGCCAGCCTTGCGGGAAGCGGCGCACCACCAGCGTGAAGATGCCGCCCGGCCGGTCCTTTTCCCGCTCCAATTCCCAGTGGCCCAGGATCAGCGCGGCATCGGCGCCGAGCGGGGTGATCTCCAGGTCCTTGAATGCCAGCCGGCCCATCGTCGCACGGTCGGGGTAGTTGCGGCGGTAGCGGTCAAGCAGGGCCTGCCAGCCGCGGAAAACGCCGCTCGAGCCGGCAAACGTCGTGCGATCTGATTTCCAGTAGCCCGCCAGGAAGCCTTCGATGTCGCCGTGGTTCCAGGCTTCGGCCTGCGGGCCCAGGAGAGCGCCGAGCGCGGCATGGGTGTCATTGTCCCGTGGTACTGCGGCTCCGGCGTCTTGCGCCGAGGTTACGTTCGTTGCAGGCGGCACGCTGACTGGCTGGGAAGTGAAGGGTAGCGCGGTTACTCCTAGGACGAGCGAGGCCACCACGTATCGCATCGGCTTCATCGGGTCACCCCTCCGATCCTCTGGGGAGCGGAACAGAATCCTCCCCGCGGCGGCGACCGCGAGGATAGAGAAAGCAAGGCGAAGGGGCAAGTAGCCTCTGTGGTGGCGCGCATGCTGCTTGGCGCACTAGGACTTTCGGTTAGTACTGGCGCTCCATTGAGAGGTGACGTTCCTCCTGCCAGACTAGGCGTAGAGGGCGAGCGATATGATCACAGCTATGCTGTTGGTCATCTCTGTGGTGGCGCTGGTGCAGTTCGCCGTGTACTATTGGCGCTCGCTAGTGGCCGGGATAGCGGCGGAACCGATTTCCGATCGCGTGCGCGCAGCGGCGGGTTTGGAAAGCGCGTCGGTGGGACCTTCCGATTTCACTTCCTTCCTGCAACTGAATGCGCTGACCCCGGGCCTGAAAGACGGCGGTCAGGGGTTGGGTGCGGTGCGGGCTTATTACCGTGCGGTGGAAACTCTCCGGGGGCTGGCGGGCATGAAGCTTCCCTCGCTGGCGGCCTGGACCGAGCGCGAGATGGCCACCTGCTCCCGCTATGTGGCCGTGATCCTGAGCCAGCGGCTGGAACGCAACTTGACCTGTGCCACGGAAATCCGCTCTTGCTAGTTCTCCTTCCTTGAGGCATCTCCCGATAGATTCTTCGCCTGCAGCTAAACCGTAAGGTGCACGGCTCTGCCTGAGTGGCGCAGGCCGCCAGCGAGTCGCCACGCCGCCATTGACCTAAGCGGTCGCCCACGGCACAATCCACCGAGGACGCGACGTCAGCGGCCCAGGGGGTGGCCATGAGCCCGATCGAATCTGTCGTGCGACAGATGCGGGTGCTTCACTGGGTCTTGCTCGTTTCCTTGGTGCTCTATGTGGTTGTGGGCGAAAAGCTCGGCCCGGCGGAAGCCAGAGGGCCCGAGCATTTGGATCGGGCGTTTATCCCGTTGCTCATCCTGACGGCGGGCGTGGCCGCGGTCATCCGGCAGCGTATGGTGCGTCCTGCCGAGGAAGCGCTGCGGGTGAGGCCCGATGATCTTCCAACATTGGGCCGCTGGCGAGCCGGAAACCTAATTTCCTATGTTCTGTGTGAAGCAGTAGCGCTCTACGGGTTTGTGCTGCGGATGCTGGGGCAGACACTCTGGCAGGCGGGGCCGTTCTACGCGGTCGCCATCCTGCTGATGCTGGTGTGGACGCCGCGCCTGCAAGTTCCAGCGCCGGGCCAGACCTGACCACGAGCTCCACCCGCACTCCGAAGCTTCTTGCACAGCCCAGCCATTTGTTTTTTCAGGTGAACAACACGAGACGGCCAGGCCGCTCGGCCTAGTACGCCCAGCGGAGGAGCATTCCGCCGGTAGTGTACCCGGCACCGACGGCTACCAGCAGGATCAGGTCGCCTCTGCGCAGGCGGCCTTCTTCGATGGCGTCGCGCAGGCCGAGCGGGATCGTCGCGGCGGTGGTGTTGCCGTAGCGATCGATATTGACCATCACCTTGGAGTCGTCCACGCCGAGCCGCTCCTGCATGGCGCGGATGATGCGCAGATTTGCCTGGTGGGGCACTACCAGCTTGAGGTCGCGGCTCGAGTAGCCGTTGCGCTCAAGCAACTGGCTGGCGACCTCGGCCATGCGCCGCACCGCATACTTGAACACCTGCTGGCCTTCCTGGTGGACGTAGTGCATTTTCTTTTCCACCGTTTCGCACGAGGAGGGGTTGAGCGAGCCGCCGCCGGGCATGTACAGGTAGCCGCCGCCGGAGCCATCGACATCGTTATGGAAGTCGAGGATGCCTTCGCTGTCGGAGGCGGCGGCCTCGACCAGCACCGCCCCGGCGCCGTCGCCGAACAGCACGCAGGTGGCACGGTCCTGGAAGTTGATGATCGAGGTCATGACGTCGCTGCCGATCACCAGGACCTTTTTGTGCGTGCCGGCGCCTACAAACTGTGCGCCCACGGTCAGCGCATAGACAAAACCCGAGCAGGCGGCCGAGAGATCAAACCCCCAGGCATTCTTCGCGCCCAGCCGGTCCTGTACCAGGCAGGCCGTGGCAGGGAACATCATGTCCGGAGTGACGCTGGCCACCACGATCAGGTCGATCTCTTTCGGATCTACGTTGTTCTGCGCCAGGAGTTTCTTGCCTGCCTCGGTAGCAAGGTGCGATGCGGCGATGCCCTTCTCGACGATATGGCGCTCGCGGATGCCGGTGCGCTCGCGGATCCACGCGTCGGTGGTCTCCACGGCTTTTTCCAGGTCGGCGTTGCTCAGCACCCGCGGGGGGACATAACCGGCCACACCGGTAATCTTTGCAGCAATGCGCCTTGGCATCTGGTATCTCCGGAGCTTCTCCGCGAACCCGCGGCCAGAGGAACGGCGATTCTACGCAATTGGCTGCGGAGTGACAAGGGCAAGGCGCGCGGGGCAGTGTCCAGCGTTTCTGTTGAAAGAGGGTTGGGGTGTGCTCCGGGCCATGTGCGACCTCACGTGTGCATTCCTTCGGCGGCGAGGAGGAAGCAGCCCAAGAC
>JACQDH010000125.1 GCA_016201215.1 Acidobacteriota bacterium
AATCATCTGCTCGAGCGGAATCCCCATCCGATAGTCGGTGTTGCGGCCCAGGTGCTCGTCCGGGAGGAAGAGCACGCGGTCGCCGCGCTCGAACGCCCAGCGCATCACCGCCGCGGCGTTCGAGCTGGTGCAGACCGAGCCGCCATGTTCGCCGGTGAAGGCTTTGATCGCCGCCGAGGAGTTCATGTAGGTGATGGGCACGACCTTCAGGCCGCCCACCGATTCCAGCTCCTCCCAGCACGTTTCCACCTGGCCGATTTCGGCCATGTCGGCCATCGAGCAGCCGGCCGCCAGGTCGGGCAGAATCACCTCCTGATGTGGCTGGCGGAGGATGTCGGCGCTTTCGGCCATGAAGCGGACGCCGCAGAAGACGATGTAGCGGGCCTCGGCCGAGGCGGCCAGTTGGGACAGTTTGAGGGAGTCGCCACGGAAGTCGGCGAACTTGACGACCTCGTCGCGCTGGTAGTGGTGGCCGAGGATGACCACCTCGCTGCCGAGGGAGGCCTTGGCGCGCCCGATGCGCTCGTCAAGCGAAGTGTCCGGGGTCAGTAGGTAGCTGTCGAAATCGCAGCCCACGCCCGGTTCAATCTCGGGCGCGCGGATGGTGGCCGGCTGTTCAGCCCCGGCCAGCGTCGGCCTCTTGTCAATCTCCACCAGCGTTCCCATCGAGACCTTGCCTCTTCCCTGAGTCTTGTTGCTCTATTGTCTCCTTTCTGGCTGTTCATTTCCAGTGCCACGGGGCCGGGGCCGGCGCACGGGCCGGCGGACCTCTATTTTGGATGTTCTCAGCCTCACCCGGGTCACCCGCGCCGAGGCCAGCAGGTAAGCGCATGTCGCCCGCGACTTATGCTAGAGTGGCGGGCCGATGCGCATCTTGGTCCTCAGGGCCAGTCTACTTGCCCAATCCTGCCTTGATTTCGCGCGCGTTGCGTGTGGCAAATGCTAGGTAAGGGATTCGTATTCCAGTAGAATAAAGCCGTGCCGACGGTTCTGAGAATCGGTCCTTACCGTTTCTACTTTTTCAGCCATGAACCGAACGAACCGCCGCATGTCCATGTGGACCGGGAGAGCTTATCCGCGAAGTTCTGGCTCCAGCCAGTCAACTTGGCGCGCAATCTAGGGTTTGGAGCTCGGGAGCTGAGAAAACTTCAGACGTTGATCGAGGAAAACCAAGAGAAGCTTTTGGAGGCCTGGCATGGGTATTTTGGCACTGGCGGCTGACGAGCGCGTGGCGGGGGTCGACTTCACTGCGGACTCGTTGGTGGTTGGACTCATGGATGGGCGAACCATCAGCGTTCCGTTGGTGTGGTATGCGCGTCTCCTGAATGCCACCGAAGCACAGCGCAAGAACTGGCAGATTAGTGGCGGAGGGTATGGAATTCACTGGCCCGATGTAGATGAAGACCTGAGCACCGAAGGGCTTCTCCGCGGGGCGCCAGCGCCTCGGCGGAAATCTCCAAAATAGTTCCGTCGCCTCGCAGAGCATGTTAGATTGGCGGGCCGATGCGCATCTTCGTCCTGGGAGCCGGCGCGGCCGGCTCGCTGCTCGCCCAACTCCTTGCGCGCCAGGGGCATAGGGTCACCTGCGGCGACCGGGACCCTGCACGTGCCCGGCGCTTTCTGGGCAAGAAGAGTCCCATCCCCGTCCGCGAGGTCAACGCGCGGAACCTCTGGGCCATCGTGCGCGCCGCGCGGGGCTGCCATCTGCTGGTCAACGCGGCGCCGGCCGTGTTCAACGAAATCGTGCTGCGCGCGGCGCTGCGGTTGCGCGCGCATTACCTGGACCTGGGCGCACACCTGACCCGCCATCTCTTCAAAGCCGAGCAGCTTCGCTTTCACAAGCGTTTCCTGAAGAAAAACCGCACCGCGGTGATCACCGCGGGCGTGGCACCCGGGTTGACCAACTTGCTTGTGCGGCGCACCGCGGAGATGCTGGACGCGGCGCCTGGGGGCCGGGGCAGGATCGAAGCGGTGCACATCCGGCTCTACGAGAGCACCGAAAGCGAAGACCCGCTCTCGCAATGGTCCGCGGAGGGATCGTTCGATGTGGCGGTTTCGCGCCCGCGGATTTACCGCGACGGCCGCTTCCGCCTGGCCAAGCGTTTCAGCGAGCGCGAGCGCTTCCGCTTCGCCGCGCCCATCGGCGAGACCGGAGTGGTGCTGGCGGCGCAGGACGAGGTGGGCACACTGCCGCACTTTCTGGCCATGCGCGAGATGGACGTAAAAATCGGCGGGAACGAAATCGACCGGTTGCGGCGGTGGTACCGCCAGGGCAAACTGCAGCGCTCGCGCGGCCTGGTGGGGAAACGTTTCCCGAAGACGCCGACGCCGCGGCTGGTGGCGAAACTGATACGTCGCGGCGTACTGCAGAACGCACGGTTCGCGGCGGCGGTGCTGGTACGCGGGGTGAAAGACGAGCAGCCCATGCTCATCCGCTGGGATGGTGCGTTTCCCACGCTCTACCAGATTCGCCGGCGCGGCATGCTCACCACGCCCATCGCCTACGCTACGGCCCACCTGGCCGCGCTTTTCATCAAGCATTTCCCGAAAAAACTGCCCGGGGTTTATCCACCTGAGGCCCTGCCCGCCGAGACGCGCCAGGCCATTCTGGCCGACGCGCGCTCGCGTGACTTCCGCATCACGCTGAAGGTCACCCGCCTGAAGAAAACGGAGGAAGAAGAGTTCTAGCAGGTCACGGCAACCCTTCGACCAGGTCGAGGTCGGAGAGGGTGCGGGTGTAGCTGTGCACCCAGGTCCTGCCATCCGGAGTCAGTCAGTAGGGGCGTAGGGCCATACGCCCCTACCAGAGAGCTGAAAGAACGGATGCTTAGTCGGCGGCGGCGGGCTTGGCCTGACCGGAGAAGGTGATGGTCACGCGGAATCCGTTCGTGCCGC
>JACQDH010000126.1 GCA_016201215.1 Acidobacteriota bacterium
GGCGCGCCGCGAAGTGACCCAACCGCCGATCGCCACGCCCACCGACGTCAAGGTGAAGGCGAGAATCTTCTGGGCGTCGGCGACGGCGCCGGGCATTCTGGAGCCGGTCGAGATCGAGCTGCCGCTCTCAGCCGATCCGGTGCAGCGCTCCAAGCAACTGATCAACGCCCTGATCGCCGACGCGCCGTCGCCCGAGCAACACACGCTCCCGGGAGATACCACGCTGCTCGAGTTCTACCTGTTGCCGGACGGCACTGCCGTGGCGGATTTCTCCGATACGCTCTCGACGGAAACTCCCTCCGGCATTCTTAATGAGCAGATGGCGGTGGATTCGGTGGCGCGCACGCTCGCAGCCAATGTCGCCACCGTGCGTCGCCTGAAAATTCTTATCCACGGCCAGGAGGTCGAAACCTTGGCCGGACACCTGGACCTCACCGGGTTCTTCACCGTCCGCGCCGAGGCTCCACCGGCCGCGCCGGTGGCGCAGCCAACTCCGCCGGGCAAAGCCCCGGCGAGCGGGTTGACACCGCCCGGCGCGCCCGGCAAACTGGGACACTGATCTCGAAGCCTATGGCCAGCTCTGTAAGACCTGCGGGAGGCGATGTGCGAAGCGACGGACGCGCCCCGGACCAGATGCGCCCGGTGAAGCTCACGCCGGACTTCATTCCCACCGCCGAAGGCAGCGTGCTGATCGAGGTCGGGCAGACGCGGGTGATCTGTACGGCCACGGTCGAGGACGGCGTGCCCTCGTTCCTGAAAGGCTCGGGCAAGGGCTGGGTAACCTCCGAGTACGGCATGCTGCCGCGCGCCACCGAGCAGCGCACGCCGCGCGAGGCCATCCGCGGCCGCCCTTCGGGCCGCACGCTGGAAATCGCGCGGCTGATCGGCCGCTCGCTCCGCGCGGTGACCGATCAGAAGCAGCTCGGCGAGCGCACCGTCTGGGTGGATTGCGACGTCATCCAGGCCGACGGCGGCACGCGCACGGCTTCGATTACCGGGGCCTTTGTCGCGCTGGCACTGGCCATGGAGCGCATGGTCGCCGCCGGGATCTTGAAATCGGTGCCGCTGTTCGATTCGGTGGCGGCCACGAGCGTCGGCCTAGTCGAGGAAACCGCGCTGCTTGATCTCGCCTATGACGAAGACTCGCGCGCGCAGGTGGATATGAACGTAATCATGACCGGCAGCGGGCGCTTCGTCGAAATCCAAGCCACGGCCGAAGGCCGCCCGTTTACAGGCGAGGAGCATTCAAGCTTGCTGGCGCTCGCCGCGCGCGGCATCCGCGAACTGACCCAGCACCAGCAAGCCCTCCTGCAGATGAACTTCAGTGCCCGCGCCCGTTAGGCTTTTTGTCGCTTCGGCGAACCCCGGCAAGCTGCGTGAATATCAGGTGCTCGCTGCCGGGCGTCCTCTCGAGCTGGCGCTTCTGCCCGGTCTCGATCGCCTTCCCCGCTTCGAGGAAAATGCGCCCACCTTTGCCGAAAACGCCGCGGGCAAGGCGCTGCACTACAGCCGCTTCGTCGAGCCCCCGGTGATCGCCGATGATTCGGGTCTGGTGGTGCCGGTGCTGGGCGGCGCACCCGGCGTACAGTCGGCGCGCTACGCCGGCGCAGGTGCCAGCGATGCCGACCAGGTTCGCAAGCTGCTCGAAGAGATGCGCGGCAAGTCCGGCGGCGAGCGCCGCGCACGGTTTGTTTGCGTTCTGGCCCTGGCCGAACGTGGCCGGCTGCGCGCGGTCTTCTCTGATTCCGCAGATGGCGAGTTGCTCGCAGCGCCGCGGGGCAGCCAGGGCTTCGGCTACGACCCCATTTTCTTTTACCCGCCGCTGGGCAGAACCTTTGCCGAACTCCCGCCCGAAGAAAAAAACGTCCACAGCCACCGGGGCAAGGCCTTCCGCAAACTGCTGGTTTTCCTTGACACGTAACGCGCCTCTTAGCGCAAATCCCTCCTCGTTTGTTTAGCGGCGCCCGAAAATTGTCCCGAGGGAAGCGAGGGGGGCGCCACGTGTAGCGCCGGCATCTTGCCGGCGATCTTCGACCCCGCCGCCAGGATGGCGGCGCTACGGCGCCACGACTGGAAGCGCGGGCGTGAATTCCAGCCCGCCGCAGCGCGACTTCGCGGGCGCGTGTGCTATAGTCCTGCGGCGAAACCGATGCCGAGGAAACCGGCGAAAGCGAAGAAGGCGGTGACGACCGGGCGAGCCCCAGTCAGCAAGAAGGGCGCCGGGGCGCGAAGCGTGACCGCGCGTGGCCGGGCCAAGGCAGCCGCGGTTGCGGGGAAGGCTGCCGGGACCGAGCCGAAGCGCATGGCCGCAATCCTGGCGAAACTGGACGAGGCCTACCCGGCGGCGACCTGCGCGCTCGAGCACGAAAGTCCTTTTCAGTTGCTCGTCTCCACGATCCTCTCGGCGCAATGCACCGATGAGCGCGTCAACCAGGTCACGCGCACGCTTTACCAGAAATATCCCACGCCGCAGGACTTTGCTTACGCCAACCCGCGCGAACTCGAGCAGGAAATCCGCCCGACCGGCTTCTTCCGCAACAAGACGAAATCCATCATCGGCGCGAGCAAGAAGATCGTGGAAGAGTTTGGCGGGAAGGTGCCACGCACGATGGAAGAGATGCTCACGCTGCCGGGCGTGGCGCGCAAGACGGCCAACGTGGTGCTGGGCACGGCCTACGGGATCGCCTCGGGTATCGTGGTCGATACCCACGTCCAGCGCCTGGCCGGGCGGCTCGACCTTTCGCGCAACAAGGATCCCAAGAAGATCGAGCAGGATCTGCTCCCAGTGATCCCGCAAGACAAGTGGATTCTCTTTTCGCACCAGTTGATCTGGCATGGCCGGCGCGTCTGCCAGGCGCGCAAACCGCGCTGCATGGAGTGCAACCTCGAGCGCCTTTGCTACTCCAAAGACAAAACGGTATGAGCCTTCTGTGATTTCGAGCGGCGAGAGGGATTCCGCCAGAGAGATCTGTCGTTTCGTTCGGGATGACGAATTGTCTCCTCTGCCTCCTTAGCTCCCTCCGCCTTCTTGGCTTCCTCTGCCTCCTTTACTTCCTCTGGCTCCTCTACTTCCCCCGCCCCCTTTACCTCCTGTGCTTCCTCTACGTCCTGTTCTCTGGACGCGCTGCCTAGCGCGAGGTATATTGCAGCGATGGAGTTGCTACGTGGCAAACATGCCGCCACCCGTGTCGCCGGGATTCTGAACCCCAAGTACCAGGTGCACGGCTACTCCGTGCACCTCACCGTGCGGAATATCTATTCAGTGGACCCTGTCGGCCAGTTGGACTTTGGCGGGCACGAGTACGTGCCGGCCGGCAAGCTGGCCATCGCCACGCACAGCCGCCGGCCGGAAGACCGTTACCAGTGGTGGGACTTGGGGCGTGGCTGCTACTTCGCCGAATTCAACGAAACACTCGAGCTGGCCGAGGACGAGATCGCCCTTCTTGAACCCCACGAGCGCTTGCTGCGCGCCGGCGCCGCGCATGTGCCTATGTTCTTGCGCGGCCGCGTCGCACCCATCGAAGCTCTGTTCCAGGTGGAGGCCCTGCGCCTGGAGATCAAGCAGAACGCACGCATCTCGCGCCTGCGCGTCCTCCGCCTGCACCCGCCGACCGAAGTGGCGGGCGCCCCCGCAGCGCGGGCCAAGAAAACGCCCCGAAAGTCCATCAGGACCAGAAAACCTCGCAAGAAAAAGTAAGGCCTCGCAGCAAGGCTGCTGAATTTAGACGGGTAGCTGCCGAGTTGGGCGCCGCGACCTCCCACGATGCCCGAAACGCGTTTCCGCCAACCCCGGTGACCTCAGACCGCAGGTGTATCGGCACCCTGCATTTGTCCCGAGCGCAAGGGAGGGAGAACGCCATTACGCCGCCCTCCGGCCGCACTCGCGGGCTGAAGCGCGCCGCTACCCGTGCTAGAATTCTGGCGTCGGGGCGTAGCGCAGCCTGGTAGCGCGCCTGCCTTGGGCGCAGGAAGTCCCCGGTTCAAATCCGGGCGCCCCGACCAAATCTTCTCCCGCGGCCAGCCAGCCCGCGGTAGCGCGTCCCGGCTGGGCCGGGAGGGTCCGGAGTTCAAATCTCCGCGCCCCGACCAGTGATCCTAGTGCAGCAGTTTGACTTCTCCATCGCGTCTGTCTTCCGCGTCCATCCGCTTGGGAACATTTCGGAACAAGAACTCCTCCAACTGGGTGACTGCTTGCTGCTGTGCAGTGCCCCAGGCGGTGGTATAAGCCTCAAGCGTGGTTGCCAGGTGCGAATGCGCGAACTGGGCCTGCGCCACTTCCAGAGGCGTTCAGTGCTGAGGAAGCAGCGTTCCGTGCGGGTGGCGCGACGAATGCCATGTGATTGGCCTCAACCTCGCTTGCTGGCACGCCGGCTCCAGATGTTGCTTCCGCAAGTTGCCAGCCGCGGGCCGCGGCAGAAAAGCCGGAAACGGAGGAAAGGCGGAAACAGACGACGTACCACGGGCGGTTCCCGTACAATCTCCGGGAGCGATAGGACGTAGAAAACAAGAAACGAAAGACCTATGAAGAGAATTACCTGGTTATCCCTGTGCTTGTTGGGTTTCACCCTTTGCGCGCGCCCCTCCGCTGCCCAGACACATGGGAATCCCGGATTCGACAAGATGAAGACGCTGGTGGGCGAGTGGGAGGGCAAGACCGGCAACGGAGGAGGCATACAAGTGTCCTACCGGTTGGTCTCCGGTGGGACGGCGTTGATGGAGACGCTGCATCCTGCGGACGAACCTGAGATGGTCACGCTCTACACCGCCGACGGCGACCGCGTCGCGCTGACGCACTATTGCAGTGCGAACAACCAGCCGCGCATGCGAAGTGCGCCCATCAGCGGCAGCCCACAGATACTCGACTTCTCCTTCGTGGGCGCAACCAACCTGGCCGGTCCGGCCGCACCCCACATACACCACTTGGTAGTGACTTTCGAGGCCGATGATCACTTCACGCAGAATTGGACCTGGCGGGAGAACGGCAAGGACAAGACCGAAACCTTCCGCTTCATCCCCAAGAAGTCATCCTGAGGCGGCGCGGACCGTAAACCCTCTCCACGCGCCTCGAAGGACAAGCTATCGGCTTGGGAGAGGGCAGGGTGTCAGAATCCTTCCTCTGGCGAACTTCACCTGATCCCGGGGATTCCTTCGAGTATCCCTACGAGCTGGAGGTGAAGGGCTGCGGCCAGCTCTTCACCTACGACCTGGAGTTCGAGACGAACTCGGACCAACTGAAAGCGTCCGAGTGGCCCGTTCTCGGGGCGGTCGCAGGATTGATGAAGAAGGACTCAGCACTGAAAATCCGCGTGGCCGGCCACTCGGATTCGATCGGTGACCCGGAGGCGAACAAGAGGCTCGCAGTGCGGCGGGCGGAAGCAGTGAAGAAAGTCCTCGCCGGGCGCTACGGCGCCGATGCGGGCCGCATCACCACACGCGGATGGGGCGCCGAGCCGCCGCTGGCCGACAACGCAACCAAAGGATGTGTTATGTAGCTCTCGCGATCAGTCCGGCGAAATCCATTCGCTCACAGGCTGGAACTCCTTTTTTTCCGGGTTCACGGTGAAAACGTACGCGCCCAGGGCACCAATGCGGCGGTTGGGTCCAAAGCTGATGGGCGGAGCCAACCCCGTTCTGAACTCGTAGAGCCCCTCCAGCGCGTTCACCAGTTTTTCGCGGGTGAGCGTTCTTCCCGCCTGCCGCAAACCCTCGATCAGAATTTCACCCGCGACGTACGCCCAGAGCTTAAAAGCAGGATGCTGGACCCTGAGGTTGTGCTTCTGGAGCAGTGTCCGGTACTCCCGCGCACTCTCCGATGCCGCATCCACCGGCAGCGTCGGGAAAGCCAGAAAAACTCGGGCTTTGAAATTTAGAGGGATCTCCAGCGTTTCTCGGCCAGCCAAAGAGCCAGGAACGAAAACCGTCGGTGTCCAACTGAGCTTGGCCGCGTCCCGCAGAAAGTTCGGCAGCTCAGCGCTGGTGCCGAGGAAGAAAACGGCGGCGGCCCCGCTCCGCTGCAGTTCCACGGTGAGTCGCGCGGCGTCGAAGTGATCTTTCGGGTAGGCGAGGGACGCGGTGGATACCCAGCCGGAATTCCGGCATTTGTCTTCAATGGCCTTGGCCAGCTTCCGCGCGCCGTCGCTCTCCGGATAGACGATGGCGGCTCGCAACTCCTGTTGCGGCAATCTCTGCGCGGCAAAGGCGGCCAGCACCCAGGCTTGCTCGCGGAGGCCGGAGAATAGGTAGAAGGCAAAGCGGTTCGCCGACGAGTCCGCCTGGGGAGTTAACGTCACGGGACCAATCAGAGGTATCTCTTCGGTTCCGGTGAACGTCTCGAGGCGTTCTTCTGCGCCGGCCATGACTCCCCCGACCAGCGCAAAAACTTCCTCTTCAGGGACCCCTCGTGTCGTCTCAGGCTCGGAAGCGGTCTTCGGCAGGCGCAGGACTCGCAGCTCGATCTTGCGGTTGTAGATGCCTCCTTGCTGGTTGACCTCGCTCAATTGCGCTGCGAGCACTGATCGCATGTCCTCGCCGATCTCGGCCAGCGGACCACTTGCGGGAATCACCGTTCCGACTCGGATACTGGTGTCGGTCAGGCCCGGCTGCGGTTCTCTCCCCAGGCTCTTCACGTACGCGATCAGGTCCGCCAGATCTCCGGGGGGCATTCGGTAGCGCGGCATGGCCGCAAGCAATCGATTTCCAGCCGGATCGAGGCCTTCGCGGATGGCCCGCGCAAGCGTGGCTTCGTTGTAGGAAGGATGTTCTCTTCCACTTTCGTGGGTGACGCCGTAGGGCTTGGTCAGTGCTTCCCCGGTGATATTCGATGGCTTCACGCCGCCCTCCGGCCTTCCCAGCCCGCCGTAGCCGTGACAGTTCACGCACGGCAGCACGGCCCCGGGAAGCTCGGACTGGCCATCGCCGATGACCGCCGTAATCGCTGGGCCCGAGGAGCTTACGCCCTTCAGGTAAATCTGTTTGCCACGTCTTTCCTGTGGGGTGAGTTGACTTGCGGCAGTTGCGCGCACTCCCAAAAGCAGCGCAAGGGCTGACATTACAACCGCAACGAAACAGTGCCTACGCGCCATGCGCATCCTCAGCGCGGGGGGAAACCTGTGCCCAGGCTGTCCGGCAAGAGACCAGGCAGCACCTTCACCCAAGACTCACCGGTCGTTCACCACACTCTCGACGACTCGGAGGAGTTCGTCGGTCGGTGCCAAGCCAAAGGCTTTCTTCCAAAGCTGGGTGCGGTCATTGCCGAGGAGGAGGAGATTCGTATGGTCTTCCCGCGCTTCGACATATTGACCCAGCTTGTGCAAGGCAAATTCCACGTTCTCCTTCCTGCCCGTGAGGAAGAACCAGCCCGGCTTGGCGTTGAATCGTTTGGCATACTCCTTGAGCCGCGGCGGGGTATCCGTCACCGGGTCGACGCTGAGGGAGATGAGATAGACATCCTTGCCCAAGCGGTCACCCAGCCAGGCCTGGATCTTGGCCATCTTCTCGCCCAGCACGGGGCAAACGCCGTCGCAACTGGTGAAGAACACGTCGATGACGACGCAGCGGTCCTTCAGCAGGTCGGAGTAGAACCGCATCGTCTGGCCGTCCTGGTTGACCAGGGTCACGTCGGTGAAGTACTTCTGTGCCGTCGAAACCTCCGCCTGATTCGGCCGACTTTGGGGGCTGGCACCGGACTTCGCCTGGGCTGCCGCCGACCCTCCGTCAGGATGCAGGAGAAGGACCAACAGGGTTGCGGCGAAGAGGGCGGCCAGGTGTCTCTCTCTCATTTCGGCTTCGCCTCCTGTTTGTCCATTTCTTCTGGCGAAGCAGCGCTTTCCTTCTGGATCAGTTCTGCCAGGGTGGAAGCCGGTGCCAGCCCATAGGCGCGGGTCCACCGCTTTTTCCTGTCGTTGCCAATGAGAACAAGGGGCGAGTGGTTTTCCTTCTGCGCGGTGTACGCGTCCAAGGCCCTCAGCAGCCGATCCATCTCCCCTTTCGGCCCGGTGACGAATGTCCAGCCAGGTTGGGCACGGAATTTTTGTCCCCAGGCCTTCAAACGATCGGGCGTGTCGTTGGCGGGATCGACGCTTACCGAAATCAAGTAAACCTCTCGTCCCAGTCGATCTCCCAACAGGTCCTGCATCTTGGAGAATGTGGCCGCCATCGGCGGGCAGATGGTCGTGCAGGCGGTGAAGATGAAGTTGATCGCTACAACCCGGTCTTGGACCAGGTCGGAATAGAAACGCACTTTTCTGCCTTCCTGGGTCCAAACCATCACGTCCGGCACTGAGAGGCGGAGCGATTCGTTGGCCCGGCTGGCCGGGCTGCTCGGACCGCCACGCTCATGGTGGCGATGCCCTGCGTCCTGGGGAGTCATGGGCTCTTGAGCGATGGCGGCACTGCAGAAGACTCCCCAGAGGAGCAACCAAACCACACGACACCGGAGCCAGGAGTTGATTCGGCTGGCGGCTGGCGTCATGAGCTCGCGCTCCCTCGGAAATTTGAACTGCAGTAAGAACTCAATGTCGGCTGCCTCCTGAGCGGCTTGGGGGATTCTTGGCCGATGGCGCGGCGCTCGGTTCTGTGACACGCAGAATCAGGTACGGCAACTGCTGGTACTGCACATGCAGCGACGCACATTCCCAGTAGACGTAATAGACTCCCGCGCTGGGCGGCGTGATGAGCACCTCGTAGAGGCCTTCTCCGAGCGAGTGAGCCCACTCGCGACTCTGCCAGATTCCCGGAGCCAGGAAGGTGAGCACGCGAACGTCCTGCAAACCAGCGCGGAGTTGCTTGGTTTCGGAGTCCACCACCTTGAATTGCAGCCGGATCGTAGATCCGCTCGGGAACTCCGTTTCCTTCAGCAGCGGCTCGATCTGGATGGCCGCCGCTCGCTCTTTTGTCTTGACCGCGGGGTTGACCTGGACGGAAGTATCAAAGCAGTGGACGACACGAGGCGAATCGAGAAGAAAGGCCACATCGTATTTGCCGCTCGCCGGCAACAACAGGTTCGCGCGGTACGTACCGGGCGCGGTCTCCCTCAAGCTGCGGTCCACAACCAGAACTGCCTTGGGCCTCCGCCGGTAGTTCTGGAAGCTGCCCATCGGCGCGGCCATGCCCTCGGCGTAGTAATAGATGGTTTGGTCCGAAGGGTTTGCCACCAGCACTGCATTCGGCTCCGGTGCAGGCACAACGGCGCTAGCCAGCGCAATCTTTCCGGATTGTACCGGAGCGAATTGCCCTCCCGGAAACTCCGCTGCCGAGATGTCGCCGCCCTTTTCCAGTTCCCCCAGGGGGATCATGTAGACGAGCTCCGAGCCCGCGCAGCGGATGTAGGCAAAGCTGCGAGTGAAGGACACCTGGTCGGGTTCTTTCCCGACCGGGACCGTGGATCGAAGCTGGTTCTTGGTTACATCGAGGATATGTACGACGTTTTCTTTGCGATTGACCGCAAATCCCCAGCGCCCACCGGGAGCAAATCCAATTGCACTCAAGCCGGGCTTGGTGCTCAGGCGCGCCACGACCTGGCGCGTGTGACCGTCAATCGCCACCACCGTGCCATCCCCCTCATGCGCGACGTAAACCGCGTTGCTGAGTGGGGAGAACGCGGCCGCCGCGGGCAGGGAACCGGTCTTGAGATCTTCGATCTTCTTCAGGGTTCGGACATCCACGATCGAAACGGTTCCGTCCTTGCGATTGGTAATGAAGGCGTAGCGATCGTCCGCGGTCAGCACCACATCGTGAGGACCCACCCCAGTCGGGATTTGCGCAACCTTCCTCAGCTCGATCGTGTCGATGACCGTCACTTCGCTTGTGCCTTCTTCCGTTCCGACACTCGAATTGCTGACCCACAGGTATCTGCCATCTCCCTGGAGCGCTAATCGGGTCGGCTTCGGGCCCGCCTCGACATTGGCCAGAACTTTCCAGGTGATGGTCTCGATGGCTGCCACCTGGTTCGCCTGCGGCATGCTGACAAAGAGCATTCTTCCGTTTCGACTCAGGACCCAGTCCTCGCCCGGATCCTTGAGCGGAACGAGGGAAAGGAGTTTGGTGCCGCCGAACCCTCGCAGGGGGTCCAGCACAGAAATGTTAGCTTCGTCGTTTAACGCCAGAACGTAGTAGCTGTTCAGATCGACCGTGGCGCGCGCGCTCAGGCTCCCTTGCAGGAACGCCTGGATCTTCTCGCGGCACTGTTTGAGGTCGCTGGGTCGCTCGGCCGTGCGTAGGTCCAACCAGGCTGTCGGATTCAGCCCCGTCAGCGGAGAACCCGCAGTATCAGTAATCTTGAACTGAACACCGACTTCCTCACCTTCGAGAAGCTTTCGCCCTTTGGCCCCTGGCCCGACGAGAGGAGAAACCGAGAACTCCACGGCAATACCACCCTCAACCAGTTGCTGGATTGGGTTTCCGGATTCCTCCGCGGGGGTGGTCTTGGAACTCGTGCCTGCTTCCTTGTTCGCAGACACAGGTCCCGCGGCCTGGCGGGGTGGGCTGGATGGTGCCCCACTCGTGTCCCGGGCCTGTTCTTTGGAGCCGCTCGTTTGCTGAGCCGCACGCGACCACGGTTCGGCCAGCCCCAGGCCAAGACACACCACCAGGGCGAAGAATGCTCGCCTGCGAGCCGACAGCCTCGCTTGGCCCGACGCCCCGACAACCTGAGAGATTGGGCGGATGCTCACCGGCCCTTTGCCTTTGCCATGAGTGGAACGGCCGCGCCCTTGGCGGGCACTGCATTTCCCTCAGGAATGCCGCGCGACGTGCATCGCTCGCGCCTGGCCCGCGGGACAGTTACGGAGTCACGCGAAGTATGCCCCACAGCCCTCCGTCAAACAGGAAAGATGACTGATCGCGGAACAGATAATCGCCCGTGACCCCGAACGTGCCACCAGCCCCATAAAAATCGTCGATCACAACGTCGAGGTGATTGCTTGGGCCGTGACCCGACTGGGCCCCCTTAAGCTCCGACAAGTTGTTGTCCCCAATGACGGTGGATCCGTTGGTGTACGGCGCCTCCTGCCAGAAGTGACCGTGGACCTGGAAGACATGATTGCGGGAATGCCCCCCGGGTTCGAGGACGCGGAACCGCAACAAGTCTCCCACTCGAGCGGTAAACACCGGAGTTACCGGGTCTCCGCCCACCTGGGCATTCGAGAGCACTGAGGCGAAATTGTACGTTCGCGTGGTGCCCAGAAGTGTGTCCGGCGCGTAGCCCATCCGCTTCCACAGCGGTTCCGTGCGGTAGTTAAAGGCTTTGTGGCCCGAGTCTTCGGGATCCTCTGCCTCGGCGGTGAGCGGCACGGGCGAGCCGTCCCCAAAGCGGAGGTTGAGGTCATCCTGGAAGATCAGCACGAACTCTCGGAAGGAGGGATACGCCCCAGGCGGCGTGACCCCAGCGGGCGTGACGGTCGCAGAGGCCCTGGAGTTCGCATCTTCCGTCCAGGTCGCTCCTTTGGGCTCGATGATCAAGGCGCCAATCGCCCCCTTGTTGCTGTGCTTGATGGGGTCGGAGGAAATCAGGTTGGTGGCGCCGAATTCGATCGGCGTCGCCGTGTGAGTTCCGGTGCTGGAGATCGAGATATCGCCTGCGTACCATTGATAAGTGGTGGTCCCACCTGGCGCCGCGGTTCCGACCGGATTGAAACCCACATTCACGCCGTCGCCTCCGTCAACCAGCCGGTACGTGACCAGTTGGGGA
>JACQDH010000127.1 GCA_016201215.1 Acidobacteriota bacterium
CGAAAGACGGTCGGTGGCGACGATCAGCAGCCTGTCGCCGACTTCATAGAGGTCCCGTACCTTGCCGCGGGAACGCAGCGGCACCCCGGGTAGATTGGTTTCCCAGACCACCGCGCTCATTTGAGGAGAAGCCACAGGTGATTCCGTCCCTAGAAGAGGCGGGTATTCTAGCGCAGGGGGTTTGGTTGTCAACGGAGAAGAAAAACAAGATCGGAAGGCTCCAGCGGCGGGTTGACACGCCGTTGCAAAACTTTTGCAACGCGGGTGCCGGACATTCCTACCGACCGAATTCGGCTAGGCGGCGTGGGTCGCGGTGGCGGCTTTCGCGCTGGTCTGGGCGTCGGCCGCGGCCTCCTCCCAGCGCACGGAGACGAGTTTGGAGACGCCGGGCTCCTGCATGGTCACGCCGTAGAGCACGGGGGCCATCTCCATGGTGCGGCGGTTGTGGGTCACGATGATGAACTGCGTCTGGGCGCTCATCTCGGCTACGAGCTTGGCGAACCGGCCCACGTTGGCTTCGTCGAGCGGCGCGTCCACCTCGTCGAGGATGCAGAACGGGCTGGGCTGAAAGCGGAAGATGGCGATCAGCAACGCCAGCGCGGTCAAGGCCTTCTCACCGCCCGAGAGCAGCAGGACGTTTTGCAGGCGTTTCCCCGGAGGTTGCGCGGCGATGTCGATGCCCGTCTCTCCGGAGCTGTCGGGTTCGGTCAGGCGCATTTCGCCGGTGCCGCCGCCAAACAGCGTGCGGAAAGCCTCGGCGAAGTTGGCGTTGATGAGCGCAAAAGCCTCCTCGAATTTCCGCCGGGAGACCTCGTCCAGTTCGCGAATGGCCTGCTGGGTATCTTCGATGGAGGCCAGCAGGTCATCGCGCTCGCGGCTGAGGAAATCGTAGCGCTGTTCGCACTCGTTGTATTCCTCGAGCGCCATCATGTTGACCGGGCCCATGGTTTCCATGCGCGCCTTCATCTCGCGATAATTCGTTTCTGCGGCCACCAGTTCGTCGCCGGCCAGCAGCAGGTGCTCCTGGGCGATCAGGTCTTCGGGATGCAGATTGAGGTCGGCGAGCGAGGCCTCGCGCAGGTGGTCCCGCTCGGCGTCGTTGCGCGCGCGCTCGACCTCATGCCGGCTGCGGTCCTCGCGCAGGTCGCCCAATTTCTGCCGGGCCATCCGCAGGGCGTCATCCACCTGGGTGGTGCGCACCCGCGCCTGTTCCCACTCGCGTTCGAGTTCGGCCTTGCGCGATTCCAGCCGGGCCTTCTCCGTGCGCAGGGTCTCCACCTGGCGGTGCTGTTCCAGGGTCTGCGATTCGAGCTCCTGCCGTTCGCCCGACAGCGCGGCCTGCTGCTCGCGCAGCGTCGCTTCGCGTTCGCGCAGCTCGCGCCGGTCTTCGGCCATTCGCGCGCTGAGGGACTCCGCGGTCGAGAGCCGTTCGGCGAGCATGGCCATCTCGGCGCGGCGCCGGGAAACCTCTTCCTGCTGCGCGGCGATGAGCTGGCGCAGGGTCGTGAGGCAATCGCTCGCCTCGGCCGCTTCGGCCTCGGCGGCGGTGCGCGACTCCGAGGCTTGGGTGTGCTGTTGCCGGGCCTGTTCGGCGCGGCGGCGGGCTGCTTGGACTTCGTTGCGCAGGCGCGCCAGCTCGTTCTGGCACGCGGCAAGCTCCATGCCGAGGCGCGCGAGTTCGGCGCGGGCCTGGTCGCGCTGGTGGGTGGCGCTGACCACGGTCTTCTGGGCGTCCACGTGCTGCGCCGTGGCCGCTTCCAGAGCCTGTTCCCGGTCGCGCGTCTCTTGCTCGATGCGGTGCAGCGCGGCCTGCGCTTCAGCGGCGGCGCGGTCCAGCTTCGCGATTTCCGCATCGAGCGAGCGCAATTCGCGCTTCATCACCAGCGGCCCGGCCTCGGCGGGCCTCCCGCCGCTCACCATGCGCCCCTGATAGCAGGTGCCGTCCGTGGTCACAAAGTGATATTGGGGATTCTCGATGGCCAGGTGCTCGGCCGCTGCAGCGGTTTCCACCAGAAACGCTGATCGCAGCCGGGGGAGGAATTGCTTGGCCGCGGCGCCCAGCGGTCCGCGGAAATTTACCAGCTTGTCGAGGCGCGTCACCACGTCTTCACTTGCCCGGAACAGAATGATCGGCTCGTGCTGGTTGGGTCTCAGGTTCCCCAGGGAATCGACGAAAAATGTGGCGCGGCCGCCGACTTCCTCACGCAGCAGGGCGATGCCTGCGCGGGCGTGGTCGAAGGTCTCCACCACGACGTATTCGAGCTCCTCGCGCAGGAACTGCTCGATGGCGCTCTCGTACTGTTCTTCCACCTCGGCGTAGTCGGCTAGAATGCCCACGGCGCGGAAGCCGCGCGAAGAACCTTCGCCGTTTGTGGCGAACAACTTCTGCACGGCGTCGGCGGTATAGGAGCGGTCGTTCAGGATCTGTTCGAGCGAGGCGCGGCGGGCACGGGCTCCGGCCAGGGCGTCGCGGGCGCTGTTAAAGCGAGCCTGGGTCTCCTGCTGCTCGCGGCGCAGCTCGGCGATGCGCGCCTGGGCAGCGCGCACGATTTGTTCGAGGCTGCACGCGCGGTCCACTGCCGCCTGCCAGTGGAAATCGGAGGAATGCGCGCGCTCGCGGTGGACCAGCGATTCCTCCAGCAAATCCTTCTCCGCCTGTTCCTGGCGGCGCTGCGCTTCCAGGTGATGCGCCAGCGCCTGTTCAGCCTGGGCGTGTTCGCCGTGCAGGCGCGTCAGCTCTTCGCCCAACTGCCCGGCGGAGAGGCGCAGTTCCTCGATGCGGGCTTCGGCGGTGCGCGCCGCGTCGGCGAGCTGCTGCGTGCGTTCGCCCAACTGAACCAACAGCGCCTCCAGGCGCTCGGTTTCGTGGCGAAGCGCGGCCACGCTCTGCTGGTGGGCTCGTGCGCGGGCCTCGAGCAGCGCGGCCTGGCCGGCAGTCTGTTCGATCTCGCCCGCCAGTTGCTGGTCGCGGGTGTCGAGCTCCTGCGATCGCTCGCGATTGAAGACGATGCGGTTTTCGCTGCGGTCGAGTTCGAGCGCCGTCTGCCCCAGCAGGTTTTGATTCTGCCGCAGCTCGGCGTCGAGCTCGTAGGTGCGCGCGCTCAAGCGCTCCTGTTCGGTTTCCATCTGCTCGAGCGCGGCGACCTGCTGCGACTCTGCGGCGGCGCACTGTCGTAACAACTGCGCCAGTCGCTCGGCCTCGGCGTCGAGTTCCTTGGCCTTACTGGCCATCACCCGGCGCAACAGGCCGCGCATCTGCTCGCGCAGCTCCGCGTAGCGGCGCGCCTTGGAGGCCTGGCGCTTGAGCGAGGCAAGCTGCTTTTCGACCTCGACCAGAATATCGTTGACCCGCGCGAGGTTGATCTTGGAGGATTCGAGCTTCGCCTCGGCCAGCCGCTTTTTCGTTTTGTACCTGCTGACCCCGGCGGCCTCTTCGATGATGGCGCGGCGGTCCATGGGCTTGGTGCTCA
>JACQDH010000170.1 GCA_016201215.1 Acidobacteriota bacterium
CGCCTGGACATTGTGCTCAAAGATGTGCAGAGAGGAAACGTAGGGGTAGTCAACACCCGGCTGGCTGTGCCACGCTACGCGGAAGACAAGCTGGAAGCGAGCACGCTGATCCTGGCCGATCAGATCGAGCGCGTCCCCGCCAAGCAAGTGGGGCTGGGCCAGTTTGTCCTGGGCTCCTCGAAGGTTCGTCCCAAACTCAACCAGGAATTTACAGCCAGCGAGAAGCTGGGCATCTTCCTGCAGGTGTACAACCTGAAGGTGGACGACAAGACGCACAAGGCCAACGCCTCGGTGGCCTACACCGTGACCAAGGACAAGCAGGAAGTCTGGAAGACCGAGGAGAGTTCCGAGCAGCTCCGGCAGACCGGCGAGCAGATCACCATCGAACGCCTTCTGCCGCTCCAGTCCCTGCAGCCGGGGCGCTACAAGCTGGAGATCCAGGCCACTGATCGTCTCAGCAACCAGAGCATTCTCCGGTCGGCAGAGTTCACCGTGAAGCCCGCGGCCAGTGACAAGACCGCGGCCAAGGTTACGCCAGGGAGGTAACGCGTCGTGAAGTTACCCACAAAAACGGCCCTGGGCTGGGTGCTGCTGTTCACCTTGATCGCGGCGGCTTCGGCGCAGGCGGCGCCGGGTTACGGCAAGCTTTCCGGCGTGGTCGTGGATCCCTCCGGCACGCCGCAAATGGGAGCAACTGTCTGGGTGCAGGCGGAAGACGCCAGCGCCTCCACCGCCGTGCAGTTGCTGACCAACCAGCACGGCCTGTTTTCCAGCGAGCGCCTGCTGCCGGGTTTCTATTCGGTGCGCGTGACGCTGGCCGGATTCCTGCCCAGCATCGAGCGGCACATCCGCGTCAGCCCCAACCTCACCACCCTGCTGAAAATCGAACTGGATTCCGTGTTCACTTCCTTCGACCGCCTGCGGCGTCATCCGGTCGAGCAGGCCGACGCGGATGAATGGAAGTGTGTGTTGCGCACCTCCGCAGCCACTCGGCCCGTATTGCAGTGGCTGGAAGGCCAAGTGGTGGAGGGCTACCCGGCGTCTCGCGCCGAAGTCGCCCGACAGCGCCGGCCCCGCGGCCGGGTTGAGTTGACCAGCGGCGCGCGGCGGCCCGGCTCGGTCTCCAATCTCGCCGACTCCCCGGCGACCGCCTTCTCTTACGATCAGAACCTGGGCAGCGCCGGTCGGCTGCTGCTGGCTGGACAGATGAGCTTTGAGCGCTCCGCCACCACAGGCCTGGCCACGATTTGGCTGCCCTCGGGGGAGCCCGGCCGCGGTCCGGAGACGACCCTGGTGCTGCGCCAGTCCAAGCTGGGCCCCGCCGGCCCCACCTTCCGCGCGCTGCGCCTGGGGCATTCCGACCGGTTGGCTCTGGGCGACCGCTTCCTGCTGCGCTACGGCGCCGAGTACATTCTGGTGGGCCTCGGCCCGGCGACCTCCTCGCTGCGGCCCCGCGGAGAACTCGATGTCCGCATCTCCCCGAACTGGCGCACCTCGCTGCTGATTGCCGCGCAACCCGCACTCGAGAGTGACCCCGAATTGCGCCCGAGCGCGCTACGCGCTGCGCTGGCCGAACTCGACGCGCTGCCCGCCGTGCTCTGGCGCAATGGTCATCCCGTGCTCGAAGGCGGTTGGCATGAGGAGCTGGGCGTGGAGCGCCGCCTGGGATCGCACGCCAGCCTGCAAGGCGCTGTCTTCCACGACCGCGCGCGGCACATGGCCGTCTTCGGGCGCGGCACGGCGGTGCATCCGGATTTCTTCCAAGACTTTTTCTCCAACGGCTTCCTTTACGACGGCGGCTCCTCGAATTCCTGGGGAACGCGCCTAGCGTACCGCCAGAAGATCTCCGACGACCTGGAACTGACGGCGGTCTATGCCTGGGCCGGCGCGCTGGCGCCGGAGAGTCAAGCCGCCAGCGTGGAACTGCGCGACGCGCTGCGGACGCACTATCGCCACAGCCTGGCCGCGCGCATGTCCGCGCGGGTGCCCGGAGTGGGTACGCGAGTGGCCGCGAGCTACAAATGGGTGGGCGGGCCGATTGTCTCGCGCCACGATCTGTTCGGCGAAACAGCCTACCGACTGGAGCCCAACCTGAACCTCAGCGTGCGCCAGCCGTTGCCGAGTTTTCTGATGGGCGGCAGGTGGGAGGCGTTGGCCGACTTCCGCAATCTGCTGGCCCAGGGGTACGTGCCGGTGAACGGGCGGGACGACCGGGTGGTACTGATCCCGGCGGTGCGTTCGTTCCGGGGTGGGTTTACCTTTCAGTTCTAGGGAGTTCCGCAGGCCTCCCGAAAGTAGAATGATGCCTTCAAAAAACCGGATATCCGTGTTTCTGTCGTTTTGGGCTCTCCACAAGTTTGTGAATTCAGGCAGGTTAGTCCAAATTAAATCCCATATTCTCTGGCAGCAGACGTGCTCCGATCCGGCGGGGCAGTTTCGTCTGTCTTCGGGAAGCTGAGATGGACCAGGGTCTCCGGATGCGGCTGGGCGCGGTCACGCTGGCGCTGTTGACGCTGGCAGCGGTGATTTTCGCCTTCCTGAACTTCCAGCAGCGCGCGCGGTTCGACACTCCGGATGACGGCGTCTCCTGGCTGGACACTCCGCAGGGCGTGCAGGCGTGGCATATCACGCCGGATTCCCCCGCGGCCAAGGCCGGCCTCAAGCCGGGCGACCATCTGCAGGCCGTCAATGGCGTGGAAATCCGCCGCGCCGTGCAGGTGACGCAGAAACTCTGGAAGGCGGGGCTGTGGTCGCAGGTGCGCTACCGCATCGAGCGCGGCGGGCGGGCCTTCGAGACGCCGCTGGTCACCGTGCCCACCGAGAAGCCCTTCTCGATCGAAAACTATCTACGCATCGTTGGATTGCTCTACCTGTTCATCGGGCTGTTTATTTTCGCGCGGCGGTGGAATGCCCCGCGCGCGGTGCACTTCTACATTTTCTGCCTGGTGTCCTTCGTCCTCTACTCGTTCCACTACAGCGGCAAGCTGAATGCGTTTGACTGGACGGTGTATTGGGCCAACATCGCCGCGCGGCTGCTGCAGCCGGCGCTGCTGCTGCACTTCGCGCTGGTGTTTCCGGAGCGGCGGACCACGCGCAGCATGCACACGGGAAAACTCGCGGCGGTTTACGGCTTACCTACAGCGTTGCTGCTGCTGCACGTGGGCGTGGCCACGCAGGCGCTGGGCTTCGTGCCCTGGCTGGGCGCCCGGGTCGTGCTCGACCAGATCCAGCTCGGCTACCTGGGCGTTTACTTCCTGCTTGCAGCGCTGGTCTTCCTGCGTAGTTACCGCCGCGCGCCGAGCGGCGTGCTCCGGCAACAGTTGAAGTGGGTGACCGGCGGGACGCTGGCCGGGATCGTGCCCTTCCTGTTGCTCTACATCGTGCCCTTCTTCCTGGGCGTGGTGCCGCGGTCGTGGATGAAGTTCTCGGCGCTCTCGCTGGCGCTGATCCCGCTGTGCTTCGGCTACGCCATCATCCGCTACCGGCTGATGGACGTGGACATCATTTTCAAGCGCGGGCTGGCCTACACGGTGGCCACCGCAGGAGTGGTGGCCGTTTATTTCAGCATGGTCGCGGTGATCGGAGGGCTGTTCCAGACGGCCTGGCCCTCGGGCCCACTCTTCCAGGTCCTGGCTATTGTGGTGGTGGCGTTTCTCTTCCAACCCTTCCGTGACTGGATCCAGGCGCGCCTGGACCGTTTCTTTTACCGCGACCGCTTCGACTACCGGCGCACACTGATCGAGTTTGGGCGCACGCTCACCAGTGAAGTGCGGCTGGACCCCATGCTCGGCTCGGTGATGGACCGCATCTCGCAGACGCTGCTGGTGGATCGCCTGGCGCTGTTCCTCGAAGACCCGACTGAGCCCGGGCGCCTGCGCCTGGCGCGCTCGATGGGCGTGCGCTTCAGCGAGCCGCTGGACCTGAGCTTCCTGGCGCCGGACCGCCCGGCGTTCGCCCGCGGGTATCTGTTCTACGAGTCGCCGCGTGCGGCGCAAGAGATGAGTGAAACGGTGCGGCGCACGCTCGAGCAACTGGACCTAAACTACTACATCCCCTGCCGCATCCGCGAGCACACCGTGGCCGTACTGGGACTGGGCAAGACGGTGGACGGCGACTTCCTCTCCAGCGAGGACGTCGAGCTATTGTTCACCATCGCCGGCTACGTTGCCGTGGCCATTGACAATGCGCAGCTCTACAGCTCGCTGGAGCAGAAGGCGGCGCAGATCGAGCGGCTAAAGGACTTCAGCGAGAACATCGTCGAGTCGCTCAACGTGGGCGTGCTGGCGGTGGACCTGGACGGTCGGATCGAGTCCTGGAACACGCAGCTCGAGCAGATGATCGGCGTGCCGCGGCACGAGGCCGTGGGCCGCAAGCTGGAAGAGGTCCTGCCGGCCGACCTGGTGGCCGAGGTGGGCGCGCGGGCCGGCGATGAACACGTCTCCAGCATCTACAAATTCCACTTGCGCAACCAGGCCGGGCACGCGCTGGTGGTCAATGTTTCAATTGCGCCGCTGGTGGGCAAGGTGTGCGAGCGCATCGGCCGGCTGATCCTTCTCGACGACATCACCCAGCGCGTGCGCCTGGAAGAGCAGTTGGTCCAGACCGAAAAGCTGACCTCGCTGGGGCTGCTGGCGGCCGGCGTGGCGCACGAGGTCAATACGCCGCTGGCAGTAATCTCCAACTACATCCAGATGCTGGCCAAGCAGTTGCCGGGCGATGACCCGCGGCATAAGATCATCGAGAAGATCGTCAAGCAGACGTTCCGCGCGAGCGAGATCGTCAACAACCTGCTGAACTTCTCACGCACCGGGGCGGCCGAGTTCACCGAGGTGGACCTGAACGCGGTGGTGGAGGAGACCCTTACGCTGGTGTCGCACCCGTTTAGGACCGCGCGGGTGAACGTCATCAAGTCGTTCCAGGAGCATCTGCCTCCCGTGCTGGGCTCGAACAACCGCCTGCAGCAGGTCTTTCTGAACCTGTTCATGAATGCGCGCGACGCCATGCCCTCGGGCGGTATGCTCGAGGTGCGCACAGCGACCCAGAACGGCTACGTGGAAGTGGAAGTCACCGACACGGGCACAGGCATCCCGCGCGAGAACCTGATCCGCATCTTTGACCCGTTTTTCACTACCAAGTCCTCAGGGCGCGGCACCGGCCTGGGGCTCTCGGTGAGCTACGGCATCATCAAGGAGCACGCCGGGAAAATCGACGTGCGCTCGACGCCCGGCAAGGGGACCTCCTTCCGCCTGGAGTTCCCGGTGGCCCGGAAGGCGGTTCATGTCTAAGGGCTCCATCCTCGTCGTGGACGACGAGTCGGAAATCCGCGAAGGGCTGGAACTGCTGCTGAGCTCCGAGGGCTACGGCGTGACCAGCGCCGAAAGCGGCGACGCCGGGCTGGCCAAGCTCGAAGAACAGCCCTTCGACCTGCTCCTGCTCGACCTCAGCCTGCCCGACCGCAACGGCCTCGAACTGCTGCGCGAAATCCGCCGCCGCGATCCCCACCTCTCCGTGGTGCTGATCACTGCTTACGGCTCAATTGATACGGCCCGCGCGGCGTTCAAGCACCAAGCCGTGGTCGAACGACGAGCTGCTGGCCCAGGTGGCCCAGGCGGTCGAGGGCCGGCGGCTGCGCGAAGAAAACGTTCAACTGAAGCGCGCGCTCAAGCAGCGCTACAACTTCCCCAACATCATCGGCAAAAGCGAAAAGATGCTGAGCATGCTCGACCTGGTCAGCCAGGTGGCGCCGTCGCGCTCGACCGTGCTCATCTCCGGCGAGAGCGGCACGGGCAAGGAGCTGATCGCCAAGGCCATCCACGCGGCCTCGACGCGCGCCGACAAGGCCTTCGTGCCCGTGAATACGGGCTCGATCCCGGTGGACCTGCTGGAATCGCAACTGTTCGGCCACGTCAAGGGCGCGTTCACCAGCGCGGTGGCCTCGAAGAAAGGCTTGTTCGAGGTCGCCGACCAGGGCACCATCTTTTTCGACGAGATCTCCACCATCAGCCCGGAAACGCAGGCCAAGCTGCTGCGCGTCATCCAGGAGCGCGAGTTCATGCGCCTGGGCGGCACCGACACGATCAAGGTGGACGTGCGCATCCTGGCGGCCTCGAACGTCGATCTGCACAGCCTGGTGCGCGAGGGCCGCTTCCGCGAAGACCTCTTCCACCGGCTCAACGTCATCGCGCTGCACCTGCCGCCGCTGCGCGAGCGCAAGGAAGACATCCCGCTGCTGCTGGAGCATTCCCTGCGGCGCTACTGCGAGGAAAACGCGAAGCCGGCGAAGCGGTTCACGCAGGCGGCGATGAAGCTCCTGATGGACTACGACTGGCCAGGCAACGTGCGTGAACTCGAAAACGTTGTCGAGCGCGCCGTGGTGCTCTCCACCCAGGAGCAGATGGACACCGACCTGCTGCCGGAAAACGTGCGCACCAAGGAGATCGTGAAGGGCGTGCGGCTGCACCTGGCCGAGTTCATGCCGCCGCTGCCCGGCGAGCCCGGCGCGCGCACCGGCGCGGACAACTCTTCGCCTTCACTCTTTCAGATCATGGAAGAAGTCGAGCGCCGCATCATTGTGGATATGCTGGAGCGCACCGGTTGGAATCAGACCGAGGCCGCCGAACGCTTCCAGATCCCGCTCTCCACGCTGAACCAGAAGATCAAGCGGCTCGGCATCGAGACCCGCCGACGCACCGCCGGCCGCGGCTCTGCCTCCGACGAGGCCATCCCCCACACCGCCGGCAAGTAACTACGGAAACCTTGCCAGCCCTGGAAGGCGGCAATTACCTTACAACTTAGATTCTGTTTCGCGTAGCATTCGGCACGAGCTAAATCCCTCGAAGCCGTGACACAAATCTCGGAGTGCAGCCCGCTGTGCCAAAAAGGAAACCCTTTTGGCCCGAGTTCGAGGATCTGATCGCCTGTCTCGGTCGCGGTAGGCTGCCTTCGTTGACTTGCCCCCTCGCGGACGTCTAACATGCCTCGCCAAAAGCGATCTTCCTCGCATGATCGGCAAGGCGATCTCAGCCGGAACATTGCTGCGACCGGACTGGTAGCTCTTGGGTGGAATTGATTCTTTAAGGAGGGAGATCATGCCGAAGAAATCCGGCTCGGGGATTTCCCGGAGGGATTTTATCAAGACAACTGGAGCTGGCGCGCTGACAGCTGGGCTCGGTCCCTTTTTCCTGTTTCCTGAACGGGCGCAAGTGGTGGGTGAAGCTGCTGTTCAGGAACTCAAGAAGCAACTGCGAGGGGAGTTGCTTCGTCCTGGCGATGGGGGCTATGACGCTGCGCGAAGGGTCTGGAACGGCATGGTCGACAAGCGCCCTGCTCTGATTGTCCGCTGCGCTGGAGTCGCTGACGTGATCAATTCTGTCAATTTCGCCCGCACCAACAATCTGCTCGTATCGGTGCGAGGTGGTGGCCACAATGTAGCGGGTAACGCCGTGTGCGACGGCGGGATCATGATTGATCTGTCTCGGATGAAGAGCATTCGTGTGGATCCCGTGAGCCGCGCTGCCCGTGCCGAACCCGGCCTCACCTGGGGCGAGTTTGATCGCGAGACCCAGGCGTTTGGACTGGCTACCACTGGAGGCATCTGCTCTGAAACAGGAGTCGCCGGAGTCACGCTGGGCGGAGGCTTCGGCTGGCTCATGCGCAAACACGGGCTTGCCCTGGATAATCTCGTGTCCGTGGACGTCGTCAGCGCGGACGGCCAGCTCCGTAAGGCCAGTTCGACCGAGAACGCGGACCTCTTCTTTGGCATACGGGGAGCGCACTCGAACTTTGGTGTGGTCACCTCTTTGGAATATCGGCTCCATCCTGTAGGCCCGACAGTCCTGGCTGGCATGGTCCTCCATCCCCTGGAGAAGGCCAGAGAAGCCCTCAAGTTCTACCGCGAATACAACAGCAAGACGCCTGATGAGATGAGTGCCTGGGCGGCCCTGCTGACTTCGCCCGACGGGCACTCGATGGTTGCCATTCTTACTTGCTATACCGGGCCCATCGAGGCGGGAGAAAAGGTGGTGCGGCCCCTTAAAGAGTTCGGCCCGCCGGTGGCGGACGTGATCCAACCGATGCCTTATGTCAAGTCCCAGTCCTTGATCGATGAGAGCTTTCCACGAGGGCGTTGCAATTCCTGGAAATCGAACTTGCTGAGAGAACTCAGCGACGACGCGATTGACAGATTGGTTGAGGGCTTTAGGGGAGTTACTTCGCCTTATTCCAGCGTGCTTATCGAGCAACTCGGCGGTGCTGTGAGCCGCATCAGCAAGGATGAGACTGCGTTCAACCACCGAGGTTCGCCGTACGATCTCGTGATTATGGCGATGTGGTCTGATCCTGCGGAGTCCGAGAAGCACATCCGCTGGGCAGACGAGTTGTGGAGGGCCATGCAACCGTTCTCGTCAGGAGGGGTGTACGTCAACTACCTGGGCAACGAAGGTGAAGGACGGGTCAAGGCCGCCTATGGGACCAACTATGAACGGCTAGTGTCGCTGAAGAACAAGTACGATCCAATGAATCTGTTCCGCTTCAATCAGAACATCAGGCCGACGGTACGAAAGAGCTCTTAAAGATATCTGTATAAATAGATTGACATTCCCATTTTGTGTGGTATGGTCGGTGTATGGCCGACCATACCGTTCGTTCCCGACGTGATGCGCAGGCGATGGAAGCGCGGCGCTGGGTTGCTCTTCCTCTCCTGCGACGC
>JACQDH010000171.1 GCA_016201215.1 Acidobacteriota bacterium
CACCGCTGGGGGCTCGTCGTGCTCCGCAACGGCTACGGCCTCGAAGCCTTTGTCGCCGCCGGCGACGTAAATGTAGCGCCCGAGGAAATTCACGAAGTTCGTGCCCTGCAGCAGGAGCTGCGCCATCCACGCATTGTTGTCGTTGGCCGCCGAGACGTGGCAGTCGCTGCACGTCTTGGTTTCTCTGGCGCGCACCGTGTGGGGCACAAAGGTGCTGAAAGCCTGGCCGCTGAAGCCCTCGGCGGAAACAGTCTGCTGCATGTAGTAGAGCCAGTCGCGATTGGCGTTCTGCGAGCTAACCAGAATCGCGCACGAGGAGCGCGCGGGGGCCACACGGTGGCCGGTGACCGTGCCATCTTTCGCCAGCATGTAGATGTCGTCGCGCAGCACCTGGAAGTTGTAGGAGGTGTAGTTGCGCGTGGTCAGGCCCTCGTTGTGCAGCATCGGCCGGCGCTGGTTGGCGGTCATGGAAAGGTGGCAGCCGAAGCAGCTCGTGGTCCAGGAAGTGTGGCACGTGTAGCAGGTCATCCGGCTGTTGGCGTGCGCCAACTGGGAATCATCGCCGGGCGCGTCGCCCCGGGTCGTGCCGTCCTTGCGCAGCGTTTTTGCCCGACGCGACTTCTCACTGTAGTGCGGGTTGCCCGGCGTGACAGTGTCCAGCACCTGCACTACTTCCCATTCCTTGTCCTTCTCCACCGTCGAGCGCTGGTAGAGCTTGCCGTCCTTCCACTCGAACCGCCGCTGGTTCCAGGGCGTGCGCAACGCTTCGAGATGATGGCCGCCGGCCGGAGCAGCGGGCCCGGAGGTGATCAGCGTGGCGCGCTTCTGCACGGTGCCGTGGCAATCCGTGCAATCAAGCTCGATGGCGGCCCGCGGCTCGCCGTAGAGCTTGCCGTTACCGTGGCTGTCCTGCGCGAAGTGGCAGTCCACGCAGTGCATGCCTTTTTCGAGATGAATGTCCGCGAGGTGCACCGCCTTCTCAAACTTCTTCGGGTCGTCGAAGGGAACGATCCGGTTCTCGGCGTCGAGCAGGTTGCCCTTGCGGTCGTGTTTGTACACGGCGCGGAAGATCCAGCCGTGGCTGTGGAAGTCGGCGAACTGTGTGTGTTTCAGCCCCCTGTTGAATTCCGGGCTGCCCACCTGTTCGAGGAATTTCGGATCGGACCACAGCCCGCGCGCCGCCGCGCCCTCGGGATTCCGTAGGGAGGATTGATATTTTTCTTCCTCGGTGGGATCGCGCTGCTGCTTCGCGTACATTGGCTCGCCGTCGGTCTCGTTCTCCCACCACGTGAAGCCGAAATAGGTGGCCACCATATTTGTGCCGGGGTGGACGTGGCAGACCATGCATTGGCTCGAAGGAATCGAGCGCGTGAACGTGTGCCGGATGGGGTGGCCGGACTCATGCTTTGGAATCGTGGGATCGGCGGTGGCGCTTACGCCAAGGTGGCCGAAGCGCGCATAGGGCCCCGAATGCGCCGGCGCGCGATCGTTGGCGTAGATCACGTGGCAGGCGGTGCAGCCGCTGCCGCGATAGTCGCCGGGCTGGTCATTCGTTCCTGGCAGCGAAAGCAGCGGATCGAGCAGGCGCGTCTTCTGCAGACCCAGGAAGACAGGGTCAGTGCGCAGCAGCGTGCCGAAGCCGCGCTCGCCTACCTTATCTTCGGGCCGGCCCGGATCGTCCTCCCGGTTCGGGTTGCCGAGCTCGCCCTTCTTGTGCCCGCCTCGCTCGAAGACGCGCAGTACGTTGCCGGGTTGCGAAATCTCCCAGCGCTCGAGCGGAAAAAGTTCCGCAAGGACGCCTTTCTTGTGAGTTTCCTCGGGCGAAGGCGGCGGCACGGTGCGCAGCCGCTGCGGCAGCCCGTCTGAAGAATAGCCTTCGCCGAAGTGCGCGTCCTTCAAAGGAAAAGACCCGTTGTTGTAAAGTGCAGCGCCGTAAAGCATCCCGCCATGGGTCATCATGCCGGTGCGGACGGCGCGCACTTCGGCGGCATGGCAGCCGGTGCCGCCGCAAGTCTGCCCGGCGACGCGGAGGTCGCCCGGGTTCACAAAGCGGATGTACTCACTGCTCTCGCGCAGCCATTTCGTGTACGCCCGCACGGGACCTGCGGAGCTGCCTGCGGCGCTGGGCTCGCGGGGCTGCAGGTGCGCCTGATTCTTCGCCTGCTCATAGTTCGCTGCGCCCGGAGCGGCCCCGGCGGGCAGGCGAACTTCAGCGTTCCCTCCGTGGCAGTCCGCGCAGCCCAGGCGTACGGTGCCGGTCGGATGCATGGTGGGTTCGTCGGTCGCGGTGTGGCAGGTGACACAGCCGGCGCTCTTGCGATCGGCCTCGGCCTGCGTTTGCTGGAGAAGAGAAGGTTGCTCCGAGCCGGAAGCTGCGCGCGGGCCGCGCTCGGCTGCCAGCAGAAGGCACAGGCTGGCAAGCAGCCCGCAGGCAGAAAGCGCTCGCAGTCTTTCTCGCCCAGTCAATCCGCGGAACGTCCTGACGTCCCAGCCCATCCTGTTCTCCCTCGCCCTTGGGTTTATGTGGCCATTCGCAGCGCCGCAAAGGATTTCTCGGAGTGATCCCTCGCTTCGCTCGGGATGGCAAAGCGGATTTCGCTAGAACAGAAATCGCACATTCGCAAAGAGCGAAAACAGCGTCTTCCCCGTGTAAATATCCTGGAAACCGCGGCCAGGCGCGAGCGCGGCGGCGCCGCCGGTCAGCGTGATGTTCTCGGTGAGCGGCGGCCGGTACTGGACGCCGAAGCCGTAGTCCAGGCCGATGTTGTGACGGATCGGCGCCTGGAAGAGCAGCAGCTCGAGCGGCTCGGTGCGATCGAAGCGCAGGAAATTGACATGGACAAAGCCGCGCAGCTTCGGCGTCAAATCGAAAGCCGCTCCGGCGTTGTACAGAAATAGGCCGGGGTTGACAAAGTTGGCCTGGCCCTCGTCTTTGCTCGAGCGCAGACTGGGGAGCAAGGTGTGCGGCGGGGTCAGCGCCACGCCCGAGCCGCTCAGCCGGATGCCCTCGCGGTTCCACAGGCTGAACACTCCGCCGGCGAACGCGGGAAAATCCTGGATGGCATCGAAGCCACGCGCGCGCCCGTCGCGCGGGTCGGCGTCGCCGGAGGCCCAGAAGAAGGATGTGCGCAACCGCGCCCAATCCTTGTCCACGGAAAGCTCGAGCGCGGCCATCTGCGCGTTGATGGTCACCGGGCGGCCGGCAATCGTGTTGAAGTCATCGCGACCCAGCGCCTGGTAAAACGCATGGCTGAGGTTCAACCGGCCGATGTGCCCGTTTCCGGCCCAGCCGAGGTAGGCTGCGCGGATATTGTGAGGCCGCAACTGGTTGAGCGAGCGCACCGCACCGATGGGTGCTGGGCGCACCAGGAAACCGTTCTCGTCGAAGTGCAGCGAAGCGTCGTCCTTGTTGAAGTGCACGCTGAACTGCGCCGTGTAACCCGGCCAGATGAAATCCTGGCGGTACACATTGGCGATTAGCACCTGCTGGTGCCGCCGCGCAAAGGTATTCAGGCCGCTGTTGGTGTCTTTCTCGAGGAAGTGGAAGTAGGCCAGGTTGTACTCCCAGCGGTTCGAGTGCAGGTTGCCAAAGAGGCGCACGCCGGGCTGCTCCTCGACAAAGAGAAAGCCGCGAAAGTCGCTGGTGAAGCCCTGAATGCCCGCGCGCACGGAAAGGAAGTCGTAATTCGTGCTGAGATCGCGCAGCTTGACCTCGAGGAACGCCTCCTGCAACCCCGCATGGGCGTCGAGGCGATTCGTGCCGCGGCGCACGTCCACGTTGGCGATGCCCAGCTCGCGCGTCTTGAGGTAGTTGACGTTGATCGCCGGGGTCACGCGAATGCGCCAGTCCGCCGGGCGAAATGCCGCGTCGCCGCGAAAGAGGTCAAAGGTGAACCGGAACGTTTGCTCGAGCAGCGCCTGCTCGCCCTTGCCGAAGAATTCGCTGCTCCCGGGGCGCGCCGTGCTGACGTTGCTCGGCACCGGTAGGCGCCGCGCGTCGAAGAGTGTCTCGCTCACGGCCGTGAAATGGAAGAAAGTGCGCTGGCCGAAGATGGGAACGTCGCCCTTGAACTTGTTTCGGTTGAACGGATCCCACCAGTGCCCCTTCTTGTAGGGGGCATCGATTCCCTTGCCGTAGCGGTCCCACTCGGGCATGGGGATGTTCCAGCGGTCCGGCGTCTCGAGGAAAACTTCCCGCGCGGATGGCAACTCTTCTGGTTGGAGGCTGGCGAGGTCGGCCTCGACGTCCACTCGCGTGCGCATCTGCCGGTAGGCCGCCGGCGCTTCCACTTCGTGCGGGCCCGCGGCGGGCGGTCCCCACTCCGCCAGCCGTGGCACGCGCCAAGCGGGGGGCCCAAGCAGGGGAGTTGGTTGAAGCACCAGCTCGAGGGTGACGACTTCTCCCGCCTCCAGCCGCAGGTCCACTTTGGTGGAAGTGTCGAAACCTGTGCCTTCCGGTTTGAGTTCGTACATCCCCGGTGGGAGGTCCCGCACGCGGAACACGCCTTCGGCGCTTGTAGTGATCTTGCGGATTGCGCCGGTGGCGAGATTGCGTAGAGTGAGGGTCACGCCGCCGAGGCCGCGGCCGCCGGGTTCTTTGAGGATGCCTTCGAGTGCCGCGGTTGTGGGAGGGGCCTGGCGCGGAATCCTCTGCTGGAGCCACGCAGCGGACTGGGCACCGGGGGCGCCCGGAATCGCGGTGACCGGCACTGCTACTTCATGGATGTCACTGCGCGTGGCTGTAGGCGCCGCGGGAACCGCCCCACAGGCCAAAGGCAGGCAAGTGAAAAGGAGCTGCGCGACGCCTCTCAGAAGGATATGGGATGCTCCGCGCATCCACCTCGCCCTGGGCAATGATGAATTTGTTCGCAACGATCAGGCCGGACGCGCACTAGCTAACACGATTGTTCGCAGCCGGGCAAGGTTTTTTGACACAGCGCGACGCCGCAAAGCGAACATGAGGCATCGCTGGAGGGAAGGCCTCGTCGAACCCGCCGATGAGGAAGAGGCGCACCGGGGGCCTGCTGTCGGCGGTTTGGCGCACCGGCGCGGATCCTTTCTTGAGTGACGTTTCGCAGTGTGGTACTTAGACGGGGTCAATCTTTCCATGATTTCCATCGGCCAGAGGTTTCCGGCGCGAACATCCGCCCGAGCATTGTCCTCAGGGCTTGCACTCGGACTCGCGGCCTGGATGGTCGCGTGCACTGGAACGACCGGCGCGCCTCCCGCTTCCTTGCCGTCGGCCAGCCCGACCAAATTGACTCCGGCTGAAGTCACCTCCCTGGTGAGGAGCGCGGCGATGGCGGCCGATTCCACCACGATGGCCATCGCCGTCGTGGACCGCGCCGGACACATCCTGGCAGTTTTCAGCAAGGCCACGCCGCCCGCCATGGCTGCGGGCAACTTCGCCAAGTTGGTACCTGCGACCGAGCTCGCCGTCGCGCTCGCCCGGACGGGCGCATTTTTCAGCAATGACCAGGCTCCGCTTTCTTCCCGCACGGTCCGCTTTATCAGCGGGATTCATTTCCCTCCGGGCGTGTCGTTCACCGCCAGCGGGGCGCTCTATGGCATTGAGAACACCAACCGCGGCTGCAAGCTTTCCGACAGCCTGGGGCCAGAGGTGCCCCGCTCGTTTTTGATCGACGGGGTGTCGCTCGGGCTGGGCATTGCAACGGGCAAAGCCGATCTAAGCGACGGCGATCCCAACGCCGTCAACCCGGGCGGCGTGCCGCTGTTCAAGAACGGGCACGTCGTGGGCGGCATCGGCGTGGCGGGCGTGCCGGGGAACGTGGCGGAGTACGCCGCTTTCAGTAGCGCCGCTGCCAACGGCTTCGGGCCAACGCCCGCGCCGCCCGGCGTCGTGGAGATCGACGGCATCGCGCTCCCGTTCGTGGATCAGACGACTCCGCCGCCCGGCGTGGCCCCGGGCAGCTTTGCGGGAACCTTCGTCGTGCCCGTCCCTGGCGTCATCCCCGACCTGATCCCCGACGGCGACTTGGTGGGGCCGATGGCCGGGACGATCCTGACTGCTGGCGAGGTACGGCAGATCATCAACAACGCCATCGCCACGGCCAATCAAACGCGCGCGGCGATCCGCCTGCCGCTCGGCTCGCGCACGCGTATGGTGATTGCCGTAGCCGATCTCGATGGCAAGATCATCGGCTTGAACCGCATGCCGGACGCTACGGTCTTCAGCATCGATGTGGCGGCGACCAAGGCCCGGAACATGGTCTACTTCAACAGCTCTGCGCGCACGGCCGCGGACCTGACCGATGTGCCCGCAGGCACCGCGGTAACCAATCGCACGATCAGTTTCGGAGCGCAGCCGCTCTATCCGCCCGGGATTGACGCGACCGCCGCAGGGCCCTTCTTCAATCTCTACCAACGCGACCTGGACGATCCGTGCACCCAGGGTTTCCAGGCGCTGGGCCCCCATCAGAGCGGGATCGTGTTTTTTCCCGGCGCGGTGCCGCTCTACAGGAACGGGGTGCTCGTAGGAGGACTCGGCGTCAGCGGCGACGGCGTCGAGCAGGATGATTTTGTCGCCGCGGCCGGCGGCGCCGGATTCGAGGCTCCAGCGGCCATCCGCGCCGATCAGGTAATTGTCCGCGGCGTGCGCCTGCCTTATCTCAAGTTCCCCCGCAATCCCACGAATTGATCCGCTGGGGCTGTCGAGCCTGGCGCCTGTTGCCCGGGCAAGAGCCGTGCGAGCTGAGTGCGTCATTGCCTAGAAGTAGTCGAGGCGACGGAAAGATTCCTCGCTGCACTCGGACGGACAACTGAGGCGCGGGAGCGGGCTAGCCTTCGCGCAGCTTGTGGCCGGAGAGATTCCCCAGGCCGTCGTAGGCGGCGTACTTATAGGTTTCCGAGAGCGTCGGATAGTTGAACACCAGCTCGATGAAGGCGTCGAGCGTCCCGCCGGTTTCGAGCACCTGCATTCCCAGGTGGATCAGCTCGGTGGCGTTTTCGCCGATGATGTGCACACCCAGCAGGTGTTTGTCCGCGCGGCGGAAGATCAATTTGAGCATGCCGCTGGTGTCTCCGACGATCAGGCCGCGGGCGTTATGGGAGTAGTGGGCCCGGCCGACCACGTAGTCGATTTTCTTCTCCTGGCAGGACTCTTCGGTTTCACCCACGGCGGAGATCTCCGGGATGGTGTAGATGCCCATGGGGAGCATGGTCGCCAAACGCTGCTTGTACTGGAAGCCGAAGGCATGGCAAACGCCCACGCGCCCCTGCTCCATCGAAGTCGAGGCCAACGCTGGGAAGCCGATGACGTCGCCCGCGGCAAGAATGTGCGGCACGCCGGTCTGGTAGAACTCGTTCACCTCAATGTAGCCGCGCGGGTTCAGAGCCAGCCCGGCCCTCTCGAGGTTGAGTCCGTCCACGGCGCCCCGGCGGCCGGCGGCAAACAGCGCCGTCTTCATTTCGATGGTCTTGCCGGATTGCAGCGTCAGGCGGACGCCGTTTGCGTCGCGCTCCATTTTTCCCAGGCGCTCTTGCAGGAGGCATTGCAGGCCCAGCTCGGCCAGCCGCGCGCGCAATCGCTCGGAGATTTCGGCGTCGAGGAAGGGAAGCAGGCGATCGCGCGCGTCCACCAGCGCCACCTGCACGCCGAGGGCGGTGAAAATCGAGGCGTACTCGCAGCCGATCACGCCGCCGCCGACCACCACCAGGCTCTGCGGGATGCGGTCCATCTCCAGGATGGTGTCGGAATCGAAGACGTGCTTTTCGTCGAAAGGAATCTCCGCGGGGCGGTGGGGCCGCGAGCCGGTGGCGATCAGAATCACTTCGCCGCCGAGGTGCAGGGTCTTGCCCTGCGAGGTCGCCACGGCCACCGTGTGGGGATCCTCGAAGCTGGCTGTGCCGCGAAACAGATCGATGTGGTGCGCGCCGAGGTTCTGCTGGACTTTTTCGCGTTCGAGCTCCACCACGACGTCCTTGTGGTGCATGAAGTCGCGGACGGTCAGGCCCGCGCGCAGCGAATAGTCGATCCCGTAGAGACCGCGCTGCTTCAACCCGGAAAAGTACAGCGCGGATTCCCGCAGGGTCTTGCTCGGCACGGTGCCGGTGTTGATGCACGCACCGCCGAGCAGCGGGCCGCGCTCGATCAGCGCGACGCGCTTGCCGAAGTAGGCGGCCTGCGCGCCTCCCTTTTCGCCAGCCGGGCCGGAGCCGATCACCACCAGATCGTAGTGTTCCAAGAAAACCCTCCTGCGCCGCGGCGGCGCCAGTCGTCGATCAGGTTGGCCACCAAGCCGGTCCAGCCGGCCTGGTGGCTGGCGCCGAGGCCTGCAGCGGTGGCGTGGGACTGCTCGAGGATGGCTCCGCCGACGTACCGGTCGCCGCGGTCCACGACGGTGATGTTGTCGAGGCCGAGGGAGCCTCCCTCAAAGACGTTCAATCCCTGGCTGTCCGCTTATCCTGTGGCGCGCAAGATTGTAGTGGAAGCGGTCACCACAGGGAACTGTTTCTCCGCGGCGTGTTTCGTCGAGCGTTCTACGAATGCCACGCCGGCGTGCGGAGAGTGTTGCGAGTCGGTGCACGCACGCTGAATCGAGAGAGTCGAACTCGATGCCGGCGATCGCCCACACACGAGAGCTCCGGCTCTGCATCTGGACAGGGCCGTTGCGATTTCTTCAAGTCATTCTGGCTTGGGTCACTCTGGTCTGGGCGCCTGGGCCCTCGCTGAACCCAAGGGTCCTGCAGGCTCACCCTGGCCAGGTCTTTTGACCCCATTCCCGTTCCCGTGCCGAGGCGGATTGCCCGGGGACAATCAGTCGGTTTCGGCTGGGCGGGTTCTCCGCATCTGGCGGCACCCATAGGGGCATGTGCCACAGAGGGGGTGGGTTGAGAGGCGCAGGAAGCTCGCCGCCCCGGGGACGTGCGGCAGCGTAACCCACACTAAAAAAAGTAGTTACTTCCTTCGACGGGCGGACGATTCTTGGTAGCCCAATTGCTCCCCCGAGAGCGGGGAATATTTGTAATGGGAGCCGAACAAAGCGCGCCCACGGGGTCTCCTCAGGAAAGCGGGAAGGCGAAGAAGGTCCGCGGGGTCATCTACCTGAATCTGAACCGCTGCAAGGGTTGCGGTTTCTGCATTGCATTTTGCCCTCCGAAGGTGCTCGAGTTCTCCGACGAATTTAACGCCCATGGTTATCACCCACCGCGTCTAGCGAATCCGGACGGCTGCACGGGGTGTGACCTCTGCGGGCTGTATTGTCCGGATTTCGCCATCTACGGCGTCATGCTGAAGTACGCGCCGCAAGGGCGGAAAGAAGCCGGCCCCGTCCCCGATGTGCCGCGAACAGAATCCAGCCAGAGGGCAGGGGAATGAAAGCCGATCCCGCCGGGGTGATGACCGGCACCCATTTCCTCGACGGCGACCAGGCCTGTTGCGAGGGCGCGCTAGCGGCCGGCTGCCGCTTCTCCGCCGGGTATCCCATCACGCCTTCGACGGAAATCGTCGAGCGCTTCGCGCTGCGCGTGCCGCTGCTGGGCGGCATCTTCATCCAGATGGAAGACGAACTGGCCAGCTCGATCGCCATCCAGGGCGCGGTGTGGGCCGGGGCCAAGGCCTTCACGGTCACCTCGGGGCCGGGCTTTTCACTGATGATTGAGCACATCGGCTACTCGGCCATGACCGAAACGCCCTGCGTGTTCGTCAATGTGCAGCGCGGCGGGCCTTCCACGGGGCTGCCCACGCTCCCCGGCCAGGCCGACATGATGCAGGCGCGCTGGGGCTCGCATGGCGACTACGAGATCATCGCGCTCTCCCCGAATTCGCCGCAGGAATGTTTTGATCTGACCAAGGACGCCTTCAACCTCTCCGAGCAGTATCGCGTCCCGGTGCTGGTGATGATGGATGAATGCGTCGGCCATATGACCGAGAAGGTGGTGATCCCGCCGGCGAGCGAGATCGAAATTACGCCGCGGCGGTTTACGAATCTACCGCCCGGCGAGTACCAGCCCTACCGCGCGGACCCGGACGGCGTGCCGCCGATGGTCCGTACCGGCCGGGGCTATCACTTCCACACCACCGGGCTCACGCACGACGAGCACGGCTATCCGGCGATGAACGCGGCCACGCAGCAAAAGCTGATCCGGCGTCTGGTGGACAAGATCCGTCACAATGCCGACCGGATTGCGCGCTGCGAGGAGAGCTTCCTGGACGACGCCGAAGTGATCGTGGTCGCCTACGGCATCACCGCGCGCGTCGCACTGCGCGCGGTGCAGACGGCCCGGGAGCGCGGCGTCGCCGCGGGACTCCTCCGGCCGATTGTGGTCTGGCCGTTTCCTGAAAAGCGCATCCGCGAACTAGCCGCCCGCCCCGGCACGCTTGGCTTTGTCGTGCCGGAGCTGAACTTGGGGCAGATCGCCCTGGAGGTGGAGCGCTGCGCAGCAGGCCGCGTGCCGACCGTGCTGCTGCCGCACGGCGGGGGAACCGTGCACCGGCCCGAGGAAGTCCTAGACGCGATTCTCCAGATCGCGCCGGTCGCCGAGGTGCGCAGATGAGCGCCGCCCCGGAAGCAGCTTTCCCCAAGGCTTCTGCCGGGGAAGAGACGCCGGCCCCGGTTGCTCCCAACCCGGTAGAGCAATTCCTGCGCAGCGAGCGCATGCCGCACATCTGGTGTCC
>JACQDH010000120.1 GCA_016201215.1 Acidobacteriota bacterium
CGGCGCGACACACGAGCGGAACAACGAAGAATGGCGGGCTGAAGCCCGCCGCTACAGCAGCGGGGCAGCGAATCCCAGGGGGGCGGGCTCCCTCGACGCGGGTCGCGACGAGTTCGGGCCGGCGACACACGAGCGGAACAACGAAGAATGGCGGGCTGAAGCCCGCCGCTACAGCAGCGGGGCAGCGAATCCCAGAGGGGCGGGCTCCCTCGACGGGGGTCGCGACGAGTTCAGCCCGGCGCGACACACGAGCGGAACAACGAAGAATGGCGGGCTGAAGCCCGCCGCTACACCAGTGGAGCAGCGAAGCCGTGCGAGGGCGAAAGGCGAGGGCGAAAACATGACGATCGAAACGCAGGCCGAGCGGCGGATGAACCTGCCGCTCCAGGAAGTGGACCCGGAAATCGCCGAGGCGGTGCGCGCCGAAGCGCAGCGCCAGGCCACGGGGCTGGAGCTGATTCCCTCGGAGAATTTCGTCTCCGAAGCGGTGCTCGAGGCCATGGGCTCGGTGTTCACCAACAAATACGCCGAAGGCTATCCCGGGAAGCGCTACTACGGAGGTTGCGAGTTTGCCGACCGCGCCGAGCAGCTTGCCATTGACCGCGCCAAGCAACTCTTCGGCGCGGAGCACGCCAATGTCCAGGCGCATTCCGGCACGCAGGCCAACATCTCCGTCTATATGGCTGCGCTGCAGCCCGGCGACACCGTGATGGGGATGAACCTGGCCCACGGCGGCCACCTGACCCACGGTCACCCGCTCAACTTCTCGGGCCGGATGTACAAGTTCGTGCCGTACGGGGTCAGCAAGGAAACCGAAACGATTGACTACGACGAGCTGGAGCGGCTGGCGCGCGAGCACAAGCCGAAGATGATCGTGGCCGGGGCGAGCGCCTATCCGCGGGTCATTGATTTTCCGCGCCTGGCGCAGATTGCGCAGTCGGTGGGCGCGATCCTGTTCGTGGATATTGCACACATCGCCGGCCTGGTGGCGACGGGCCTCCATCCGAGCCCCGTGCCGCACGCCGACTTCGTGTCCACGACCACGCACAAAACGCTGCGCGGGCCACGCGCCGGGCTGGTACTGTGCCGCGAGAAATACGCGAAGGAACTCGACCGCCTCACCTTCCCCGGCACGCAGGGCGGCCCGCTGGTCCACATTATCGCGGCGAAAGCCGTGTGCCTGAAGGAGGCCATGCAGCCGGAATTCCGCGAATACCAGAAGCAGGTGATGGCCAACGCGCGGACTCTCGCCGCGGGAATCGCCCAGCGCGGTTTCCGCATTGTCTCCGGCGGGACCGACACGCACCTGCTGCTAGTCGAGCTGCACACGCGCGGGCTGACCGGCAGCGAAGCGCAACAGGCGCTCGACCGCGCGCGCATCACCGTCAACAAGAATTCCATCCCCTTCGATCCGTTGCCGCCCATGAAAGCCGGCGGCATCCGCCTGGGCAGCCCGGCGGTGACCACGCGGGGCATGCGCGAGCCAGAAATGGAGCGGATTGCCGGCTGGATCGCCGAGGTGCTGACGCATATCGGCGATGCGGCCCTGGAGCAGCGCGTGCGCGCCGAAGTCGCGGAGCTGACCGCGCAGTTCCCGCTGTACGAGAAGCGTTACCGGGGCCCGGACGGCACGGCGTACCGCGTGGAGACGCGCCGCGCGAATCCCTGAAGCGCCCAAACCCATGCGCGTGGCGATAGACATACGTCGCGCAGGCGACTTCGGGATCGGCACCTACATCCGCAACATCGTCAACCAGCTCGCGCTGCAGGACCGGGCCAACCACTACCTGCTGATCGGCCGGCGCCAGCACCTGGAAGAGCTCAGCGCGCTGCCCGAAAACTTTGAATGGCTCGATTACCACGCCGAGCCCGGGTCGTTTCGCACGCATTTCCACCTGCCCTGGGTTCTCCAAAGGCGTGGCGTCGATCTCCTGCACATGCCCTGGTTCTACGCGCCCGCGGTGGTGCCTTGCCGGCTGGTGATCACCGTCCATGATCTCACCGATCTTCTGTCCCCCCGCGTCGCCGATTCTCCCGTGGTGCGGGCCGGGCGCTTGTTCTTTGCGCGGCGCGCGCTGGCCCAGGCCAGCCGCGTCCTGGCAGTGTCACATTCCTCCAAACGCGAGCTGGCGCGCGTTTTCAATGTGCCCGAACTCAAAATCGAAGTGATCTATAACGCGCTCGATGAACGCTTCCAGAAGGAGCCGCTGCCCGCGGACGCCGACCGCATCCTGGAACGCCTGGCAGTGAACTATCCGTTCGTGCTCTACGCCGGCAACATCAAGCCGCAGAAGAATCTCGCCCGCTTGATCGAAGCCTTCGCCGTAGCGAAATCGGAGTTGCGCGACCACCCTGAGTTCGCCCAACTGAAGCTGCTGCTGATCGGCGACGAACTCACCAAGCATCCGGACCTGCGGCGTGCGGTGGTGCGCACGCGGGTGCGCGAGGACGTCCGCTTCCTGGGATTTGTGCCCTACCCGGTGCTGCGCGTTTTTTATGCGCGCGCCCGGGCCTTCCTCTTTCCGTCGCTCTACGAAGGATTCGGGCTGCCGCCGCTCGAAGCCATGGCCCACGGCACGCCCGTGCTCACCTCCAACGTGTCCTCCCTGCCCGAGGTCTTCGGCCAGGCGGCGCTGCTGGTGAACCCGGAAAACGTCTTCGAGATCGCCCGCGGCATCCGCCAGATTCTCACCGAGGGCGTGCTGCGCGAGGCTTTGATTCGCCGCGGGCATGAGCTGGTCGAGCGGTTTTCCTGGGAGCGCTCGGCGCAGCAGGTGCGCCAGGTGTATGAGTCGGTGGCCGCTGAACCTGCTGCGTAGCCGCGCGGCAGGGATGGCGTCCTCCCTCGCGGAGTTTATCCCGAGCGCAAGCGAGGGACTGGGGCCAAGTCCCGGGCGCCGCTACACCACGGCTCTCGACTCAGACGAGCTCGATGGTCAGCTCGGTGACACTCGTGTCGCGGATGGAGAAGGCGCGCACGGGGCGCGGCACATCGGGCAGCGGCGAAACGATGAAATAAGCGGCGCCGGGATAATAGGCGCGATCGATGTCGCGCCGGGAAGGGGCGTTGTCGCCGGCCGGATGCGAGTGGTAGATGCCCAGGTGCTGCCGGCCCCCGGCCCGCATCTCCCGGAAGAGCCGGAACAGATCTTCGGGCGCGATCTCAAATTCGCTGGAGCTTGCCAGTGCGTTTTGCGCCGGGAAAATCGCGGAGATCACGCCGCCGCGGCCGCCGAGCAGCCCGCAGCACTCCAGTTCCGGAGTGCGCCGGGCTTCGCTGATCAATCGGTCGAGGATTTCTGCGCGCAGGTGCACCACGCCGGCCATGGGCGCCAGTCTATACCTCTGCAGCCCTGTGGAGTCCACCCGCAGGGAAAAACTTTTGCTAGAATGCCGCACCGGGATGTGACGAAGGGGCGCTAAAGCAGGAAACTGCGCTAGGGGTGGCCGGGATACGGATTTCCTTGAAAGCAAGAGCTGCATGCCTGGTTGTGCTCAGCGGGCTGGCGCTGGGCGTGGGGTCCGCGCGTGCGAGCGAGGGGCAGCCGACGCGCACGGCCCAAGTCCGGCGCATCGAGGCGAAGATCAAGGTGGACGGGCGCCTGGACGAGCCCGTCTGGAGCCAGCTCCCACCCCTCGGCGAATTCGTGCAGACCACTCCGAGCGAAGGCGCTCCCGCCAGCGAGCCCACCGAAGCTTTCCTCTTCTACGACAACGACAAGATTTACTTCGGCTTCAAGTGCTACGACTCCGAGCCCGACAAGATTGTGGCCCGCTACGATACCCACGACGCCCGCACCTACTCCGACAGCATCAACATTTTCCTCGACCCGTTCGGCGACCGCCGCACCGGCTACTTCTTCAGCGTCAACGCGCGCGGCGTGCAGTTTGACTCCCTGCTCACGGAAGCCTCAGGGATGGACGGCACCTGGGACGGCATCTGGGAGAGCGCCGCACGCATCGAGAGCTGGGGCTGGTCGGCGGAGGTGGCCATCCCCTTCAAGTCCATCCGCTTTCATCCCGGGCAGACTTGGGGCATCAACCTGGGCCGCGACATTGTACGGAAGAACGAAAACGACAACTGGCAACTGGTGACGCGGTTTGACGGCTTCTTCCGGCCGTCGAAGGCCGGGCTACTCGAGGGCATCGCCAATGTCGAGCCTGGACGCAACATTGAGCTGATTCCCTACTTTTCCAGCCGGGTGCGACGCGGCGCGCCCCATCCGCTCGACAATAGCGAGAAGTACGAAGGCGGGGGGGACCTGCGCTGGGGGCTGCTGCCCAATGCCACGCTGAACGCCACGATCAATCCCGACTTTGCCGATACCGAGGCCGATGAGATCAACATCACCGTTTCGCGCTTTGAGTTGTTTTTCCCGGAGAAGCGCGCGTTCTTCAACGAGGGGGCGAATTTCTTCGCCACGCCGCTCAACCTGTTCTTCACGCGGCGCGTGGGCGCGCGGCTGACCGACCAGAACGGACTGACGAATGGAGCGCCGCAACGCATCCTGTTCGGTGCGAAGCTGACCGGCAAAGTGGGCGCGTGGTCACTTGGCCTGCTCGATGCCCGGACGCAGGCCACGCACTTCACAGTTTCCGACCCAAACACCGGCGCCCGGATCAATGAATTTGCGCCGGCCGCGAACTTTTTCGTGCTGCGTTTGCAGCGTGATATCGCGAAGAATTCAGCGCTCGGCTTCTTGAGCGTCAACCGCGACCAGGGCAGGGGCGCTGTGGGCTCGAGGCAGCGCGTCAATGCCGTGGACCTGAACGTTGTCGCCGGCCCGCACCTGACGTGGAATTCCCAAGTCGCGTACAACCAGAACGAAACCGCCGCGCGGGGCGGAATCCACCGCATGGGCACGGGCTCGATATTCGACTACAACTCGGACCGCTGGGAGATGGGCACCTTCTACAAGTACCTCGGGCGTGGATTCGACGTCAGCGCCATCGGCTTCGAGCCGGAAACTGACCGGCACGCCGCCGCCGCCTGGGTCACCTACAAGCCTTTCCTGAACCGGCACGGTATCCGGCAGGTCTTCTACCACCTCAATTACGACATGAGCCTGGACACAGAGGGGCGGCTTCAAGACTCCGGAGCCGACGCGGAGTTGCGCGTGCAGTTGAAAAACTTTTGGAACCTGAAAGCGCGCTACTCCTACGACCGCACCCGGTTCAACAAGTTCACGACCGCGGCCAACTGTCCTGCGCCCCACAACTGCACCCCTGCATTCGGGGCGCTCACCGACACGCGCGTTTACGTCGTGCCCAAGCTAGTCCTGTATCTGCAGACCAACGAGAACCGCGCGGTGTTTTTCAACTACACCTTCACCACGCGGAAGGTGGCGCAGTTCCGCGAGAATTTTTACGGCAGGGAGCTGGTCCACCAGTTGAACCTGAACGCTCGCCTGTTTGGGCGAACGCGGATGCAATTCAGCGGCATCATCCACCGCGAATTCCTGCTCAACCACACGCCGTTTCAGGACCGGCGCCTGTTCATCACGCGGATCAATCAGCAGTTCACCACCAAACTGCGGGCGCGCGTGCTGGCGCAGGTCTCCAACGACCGGCGGTCGCAAACCTTCAACGTGAACTCGATCGTGGCCTACGACTTCACGGCGCGGTCGGCGTTCATCGTCGGCTACAACTACCAGCGCGGCTCACCCGTCCTGGCCAGCGATCTGGGCAATGAGTTCTTCGCCAAGTTCTCCTACCTCTTCCACTTCTAGGAAGAAGCTTGGAGGAGCCCGAGGGAGGCCGGTGGATCCCGCTGCGCGGAAACTCTCGGTGACAGAAGACGGGGCGCGCCCGGTCTGCGGCAAAGGACACATTCCATACAGGCTTGAGAGATTTGGCCCATTAGGGAGCCCGCTTCTGCGGGAGCAGAATCGCAAGTCCTTTCCTATGAATAGATTCGCAGCGATTCAGGGCAAAGACCAACTGGCCCCAGAGTTGCTTCTCACCCCAGGGAGCCAACTCAATGCAGCATCCCGAGGGGGAGCCGCGCCACTACAAAGCGGGCTTCTACCTTTGCCCCGTGACCATGAAGGAAGTCCTGCTGGAAGCAGACGTTCCCCGCCCCTGGATCCACTGGCCCATGCGCGTTGCGTGCAAAGCCTGCGGTTCGGAACACGTGCTGGGATATGAACAGGTGCGGCAGGAAGAGCCGGTCTTTGGGCACGAATAGTTCCTCTGCGTCGCTCGGCCGATAGGGGCCAGAGCGGCGCCGACAGTAGCGATACTGCCTTCTCCGCGAAGGCGGGCTGGATCTTGGGTCCGTGCGGGTGTCTCCTCCGCGGCGTGGCCCCGCGCGAGCCCGGACTGCGGTGAAGGCAGGGGACCCGAAAAGACGAAAAAGAGATACGCCGCCGCCCGTAAGGTTATGACACACGTCGAGTCCGAACGGGTTGAGACCATCCTCGGTCAATTCGCAGACACCAGGCAAAGTTTAATTCCCATACTCCAGCAGGTTCAGGCCACGTTCTATTACCTGCCGCAGAATGTCCTGCGCGAGATCTCCCAGCGTCTGCATGTTCCCCTGCCCGACGTCTATCACGTGGCCACCTTTTACAACTGCTTCAGCCTGGAGCCCGTGGGCAAGCACGTCATTCAGGTCTGCCTAGGCACCGCCTGCCACGTGCGCGGCGCCCCACGAGTGCTCGACCGCTTTCTGCTGGACCTGAAGCTCCCCACGCCCGGCACGACCAAGGATTGCCAGTTCACCGTGCGCACCGTGCGCTGCGTCGGCTGCTGCGGGCTGTCCCCGGTGGTGCGCGTGGACGACAACACTCATCCTCACCTGACCAAGGCCAAGGTGCGCGGTCTGCTGAAGAAATACGAAGCTAAAGTGCCCGCGGAAGCAGAAGAAGCCGTACGAGACTGACC
>JACQDH010000108.1 GCA_016201215.1 Acidobacteriota bacterium
CAAATTGGTTGCACTGCTCCCACTGACCGCCTCCGAGAAAACGACGGTCAGATGATCGAAGGTGATGCTGCTGGAAACGGCGACGATCTTGGGAGGCGTCACATCGACAGTGAGAGTGGCTTCCCTCTCCTTGCGGTCGCGCACATAGTTGATGCGGACCTTTCCGCCGATGGGCGTCTGCGCAATGGGATTGACCAGGTCGTTGCCGGCATGCACCGCGTTGCCGTTCACCTTGGTGATGACGTCGCCGGCCTGCAAGCCGGCCTTCTCCGCCGGGCTGCCCGGCTCTACGGCTTCGATGGCGATGCCGTATTCGGCACCGAGTTCTTTGAGCGTGACCGGATTGGTGCCGCGCTCCTCGGTGAAGCTGACGCCGATCGAGCCGCGCGTCACTCGGCCGTGGGAGATGATCTGGTTATAAACGTTGATCGCCGTATTCGATGGCAGCGCAAAGCCCACGCCTTCATACCCGCGGCTGCCGGTGATGATCGCGGTGTTAATGCCGATCACCTGCCCGGCCATGTCCACCAGCGGCCCACCCGAGTTTCCGGGGTTGATGGCCGCATCGGTCTGGAGGAAGCGCTGGAACTGCCGCCCTACGTTCCCGCGGTCCTTGGCGCTGATGATGCCCGCCGTGACGGTGGCTTGCAGCCCGAACGGGCTGCCGATGGCCAGCACCCAGTCGCCCACTTGCACGCCGTCGGAGTTACCCAGCTTGGCCGTGGGCAATTCCCGCTTGGCCTCGATCTTGATCACCGCCAGGTCGGTCTCCTCGTCCGTACCGATCACCTTGGCGGTGAAGCGCGTGGACTCACCATGCAACTGCACCTGGATCTTGGTGGCCTGCTCGACCACGTGGTTGTTCGTAAGGATGTACCCTTTCTTGTCCACGATGACGCCGGAGCCTAGGCTGTGCTCGGCGGTCGGTCCCTGATCAGGAAAATCGAAGAAACGGTCGAAGAAATCCTGGAAGGGATCCTGCGGCGTTCGGCGCGGCCGCTGCGGCGCCTTCTTGCGTTCGATCACCTGGGTGGTGGAAATGTTCACCACCGCGGGTTCGACCTTATTGACGATGGTCGCAAACGTGCTCGACATCTGCACCGGGTCGGGGATGGCCAGCGGCGTCCCGCCACTGCCCACCAGCCCCTTGGTCGCCGTGACCACGCGGCCCGAAATCACCGTGCCCATCAGCACACCGACGCCCAGCGTCAGCACCACCAATAGAGTGGCCAGAACCTTGCGATTCTTGGCCCAATCTATCAGTTCACGAAGCTGCATGCCCATTGGGTCGCTCCCATTGCCTCTCCTACGGCCGTTTCGACAGCACAATTATAACATCCCGGCCGCCCAATCGTTTAGACGACGCCGGCGGGTGCCTGTAAGCAAACTGTCCGCGGGGACAGCCCATCCTCGCTGCCCGCCCGCTGCCGCAGGTGCCACCACTGCCGGTCTGTTGGCCTTTTCTGATAGATTCACTGCACCGTTTTGGCGTTGCACCGTTTGGAGGCAGGAGCCCGCGGGGGTTGGCGGAACTGCCAAGCCCTGCTAGAATGAGGCTTCTCAAATGCGCCCCCGCACCATGTATGAAAAGATCTGGGAGGCCCATCTCGTCCACGAGGCCCCCGGGCAGCCCGCCCTCATCTACATTGACCGCCATCTGATCCACGAAGGGACCTCGCCGCAGGCGTTTGCGGGCCTGAAGGCCACCGGACGCAAGGTACGCCGGCCGGACCTGACCTTTGCGGTGATGGACCATTCGGTCCCCACCAAGAACCGCGACCTTCCCATCCTGGACGCCGACGCGGCCGCGCAGTTTGAGGCCCTGGCGCGTAACTGCCGCGAGACTGGCGTGCAGCTGTTTGACATGCACAGCCGCAACCAGGGTATCGTCCACATCATCGGGCCGGAGTTGGGCATCACCCAGCCCGGGCAAACCATCGTCTGCGGCGACAGCCACACCTCGACGCATGGCGCCTTCGGGACGCTGGCCTTCGGCATCGGCACCAGCGAGGTCGAACACGTGCTCGCCACGCAGTGCCTCTCGCAGTTCCGCTCGAAGACCATGCACGTTCTGGTCCACGGGAAACGCCCGCGTGGGGTCACGGCGAAGGACCTCATTCTGGCCATGATCGGCAGGATGGGCATCGCCGGCGGCATGGGGCACGTGATCGAATACGGCGGGGAAGCCATCCGGGCGCTTTCCATGGAAGGCCGCATGACGGTTTGCAACATGTCCATCGAGGCTGGCGCGCGCGCGGGCATGGTCGCGCCCGACGAAACAACTTTCGCCTACATGGAAGACCGACCGTTTGTGCCGCGCGGCAAAGAGTTCCAGCAGGCCGTCGCACGCTGGAAGGCCATCGACAGCGACCCCGAGGCGAAATTCGATGCCACGGTGGAACTCGACGCCGCGGCGATCGCGCCGCAAGTCACCTGGGGCACCAACCCCGGCATGGTGAGCGATGTCACCGGGAAGGTGCCCGACCCGGCCTCGTTCCTCGATCCCGACGAACAGAAGGCCGCGGTGCGTGCGCTCGAATACATGGGGCTCAAGCCCGGCACGCGGCTGGTGGACATCCCGCTGGACCGCGTCTTCATCGGCTCGTGCACCAACTCCCGCCTCGAAGACCTGCGCGCGGCCGCGCGCGTCTTGGCGGGCAAGAAAATCGCGCGCTCGCTCAAGGAAGCGTTGGTCGTGCCTGGCTCGCGCATGGTGAAAGCCGCGGCAGAAAAAGAAGGCCTGGACAGGATCTTCACCGATGCGGGCTTTGAGTGGCGCGACGCCGGATGCAGTATGTGCATCGGCATGAACCCCGACGTGCTTCCCTCGGGCGAGCGCTGCGCCAGCACCTCGAATCGCAACTTTGAAGGTCGCCAGGGTAAGGGCGGGCGCACGCATCTGGTCAGCCCGATCATGGCCGCCGCGGCCGCTCTGGCCGGGCATTTTGTGGACATTCGCGAATGGGACGTGGACGGAGCGGAATAAACCGATGCAACCCTTCTCCAACCATACCGGACTGGTGATGCCGCTCGACCGCGTCAACGTGGATACCGACCAAATGATCCCCAAGCAGTTCTGCAAGCTGCTCACGCGCGAAGGCTACGGGCGTTTGCTCTTCTTCGACTGGCGGTATGTGGACGGCGAGAAGCCCAATCCCGACTTCGTATTGAACTGGCCGCGCTACCAGGGCGCTTCGATCCTGCTGACGCGGGCGAATTTCGGCTGCGGCTCGAGCCGCGAGCATGCGCCCTGGGGCGTGCTCGACTACGGCTTCCGTGTGCTGATTGGGCCGAGCTTTGCGGATATCTTCTACAACAACTGCTTCAAGAACGGCATCCTGCCGGTGACCTTGCCCGAAGCGCAGGTGGACGACCTTTTCCGCCGCGCCGAGCAGCATCTAGGCTACCGCCTTTCGGCCGACCTCCCCAACCAGACCATCGCCGACGAACTGGGGCTCCAGATCACCTTCCACATCGACCCGTTCCGCAAGCAGATCCTGCTGAAGGGCCTCGACGACATCGGGATGACTCTCGGGCACGAGGCTGAAATCACCTCATTCGAGAAACGCCATCAGCCCTCCGCGACGATGTACGACCCGGTGGACTTCTCGACCCCCGGTCCGACGAAGTAAAACCTGCCCAGCGCCCGAGCAACCCAAACCCGCGGCGCGCACGCCACCGTCCTTCCTTGCCCTTCGATAGAAATTTCTGTCACGGCGCTGGCCCGGGATGTTTCGCGTGGAGAGGCTTGAATCCTGCACGCGGCTTCCCGGCACGGCCGGACAGGCAGGCTAGACACTGGCTTCGGGGACTTCACCGACGGGGCCGGGCGATTCGGGGGCGGCCTGCGTCGGACCTTTCAATTCCGCCAGGAGGATGCCGAAGAGAATTAGCGCGGCCCCCAACCCGGCGCGGCGGCCCAGGCGCTCGTGCAGCACCAGATAGGAAGTGAGCGCGGCAAAAACCGGCTCCAAGCTGAAAATGAGGGCCGTATGCGTCGGCGTCGTGTGCTGCTGCGCCCAGACCTGTACGGAGAAACTCACCGCGGTGGCCAGCACGGCGGTGATCAGGATGGCGGTCACCAGACCTGCGTTCCAGTGCAGCCGCGGCGTCTCCCAACCGGTGGCGGCGAACAGCGGCAGCGCCACCAGGGTGAGCACGGCCGTCGTAGCAACCTGCAGAAAGCTCAGCGCGCCGACCGAATGGTGCGGGCTGTACCAGCCCACGAAGATGATGTGCAGCGCGAAGAGCATCGCGCAAACAAAGACCAGCGCGTCACCCGCGTTCAGCCCGGTGAAGCCCGTCGGCGGCACCGTGAGATAGTACAGGCCCACCAGCGCGGCGAGCGCCCCAGCCCAGACCCAGCGATGGATACGGCGACCCCAAAACGTGGCCAGGAGCACCGGCACCAGCACGACGCTGAAGCCCGTGATGAAGCCGGCTTTCGACGGGGTGGTCCGGAGCAGGCCGCCATTCTGAAAAGCGTAGCCGGCGAACATGAAGAAGCCAATCTGTGCCCCGGCCCAAACCTCGGCGCGGGTCAGTTGCCGCACAGCGGCGCGGAAGATCACGCCCATCAGCAAAGCAGCCAGGGAGAAACGAACGGCCATGAAAGCGAAAACGGAGGCATCGGCCAGCGCGTTCTTGACCAGGACGAATGTCGCGCCCCACAGCACCGTGCACAGGCCCAGCGCGAGGTCGGCTTTGAGGCGTTCGTTCATGGCCAGAGTGGTCAGGTCCTCGTCTCGCGGCAGCCGGCGAGGCCAACTGCTGCGCCGCGGGCCCCAGGGGACGCAGTCTAGGGCGTGACTCTATCTGACGCAAGCCGCACCGGTGAGCCGTTCGGACGCGTAACAGCGGTCAGGGCTTGACAGCGATGCCCTGCACTTCAAAGTGGCCCCCGCGGAGAAGCGGCCCGGAGCCCACGAACGCCCGCGCAGGAAAATCCTTCGTGAAATAGCTTCGATAAACGGCATTGAACTTGTCGTACAGCGACAAGTCCGGGCAGAAGACCTGCACATAAACTAGGTCGTCCATGCTCATCTTGGCTTCGGCCAGGGTGGCCTTCACCCCGTCGAGCACACTCCGGATCTCTTGCTCGAGGTCCTCGGGCGGCTTGCCGGTTTTCGGATCGATGCCGATGCGCCCGGCGAGATACAGCGTGTTACCCACCAACAGGCCATCACTGAACGGCGCCTGCACGGGCCGGCTGGGAAGATTGATCACCCGGCGCTTTGCGCCGCCCTGCGGCGACGAAAACGTATGCAGCGCCAGCGGCACCATGGCCAGCAGCAGGGCCAACACCACGACCACTCGGGAACCATTTCGCATGTCTCCTCCTTACCGCGAGAGTGTAAGGTTCTGCCCCGGCAATCACAACAGCGCCGCACATGTCCGGCCTTGGGCTTCACGAACCCCGAGAGGGAGATCTACTTCTTCTCGTACACGAGGCGGCCGCCGACGTAGGTTTGTAGAACTTCGGTCTTCAGGAGTTGCGCCGGCGGGATCTTGGTGATGTCGGCGGAGAGCACAATGATGTCGGCCCACTGGCCGGGCGCAAGGCGACCCTTCTTCCCTTCCTCGAACTGCGCGTAGGCCGAGCCCACCGTGTAAGCATGGATGCAATCGTCGAGCGAAATCTTCTCCTGCGGCTGCCAGCCTCCGGCGGGGCCCCCTTCGGGCAGCTCACGCGTCACGCACGCGTAGAGCCCGCGCATCGGGTTGACCGGCTCGACCGGGTAGTCGGTGCCGAAGGCCAGCCTCACCCTTTTTTCCAGCATCGACTTCCACGCGTAGGCGCCCTTTGCGCGTTCCGGGCCCACGCGCGCCTCGGCCCAGCGCATGTCAGTCGTCTCGTGCGAGGGCTGCATCGAAGCGATCACGCCCAGCTCAGCCAAGCGCGGCAGATCCTCTTCCGCAACCACCTGGGCGTGCTCGATGCGGGGGCGTCGGTCGCGCGGAGGGTTCATGACCGCGACCGTGGCGAAGGCGTTGAGCGCCGCGCAGTTCGCCGCGTCGCCGATGGCATGGAATGCGAGTTGAAAACCTGCCGCATCTCGAGCCCTGGCCATCTCGATGAGCTCCTTCTGCTCGATGCGCAGGATCCCGCGGTTAGACGAGTCATCGGCATAAGGGGCCAGCATCGCTGCCGTGCGCGAGCCGAGCGAGCCGTCGAGCACGGCTTTGAGCGCGCCGGTCTTCAGCCACGGATCCTGGGTGCCACCCGCCTTGCGCATCTGCTGCAAGCGCGGCAGCGACTCGAGGAACGGCAGCCATTCGGTGATCCGCACCGTCAGCTTGCCCTCTTTCTTGAGCTGCTGGTAAACCAGAAAATCTTCCCAGGCGGAGTTGTCCTGGAGCGAGGTCACGCCGTGGCGTGCAGCCTCGGCCAGCGCCAGCTCGATGGCCCGACGCCGCTGCGCGGCACTCAGCGGCGGGACCTTCCCGCTCACCAGGTGCATCGCAGTTTCCTTCAACAGGCCGGTTGGTTCGCCCACCGCGTCGTGCTCGATGCTGCCGCCGGCCGGATCTTTCGTCTCGCGGGTGATTCCCGCCAATCTCAGGGCCAGCGAGTTGGCCACCGACACGTGTCCATCCACTCGCGTGAACACCATAGGGTGATTCGTGGACACGGCGTCGAGGTCCCGCCGCGTCGGAAAGCGCTTCTCCGGCCAGAGCGTGTGGTCCCAGCCGCGGCCGGTGATCCAATCGCCGGGCTTATAGTCGGCCAGGCGCACGCGGATGCGTTCCTGCAACTCGGCCAGCGACTTCGAGCCCTCGAGATCCACCGCCAGCTTGGCCTGCCCGCCGCTGCCCAGGTGGATGTGCGCGTCGTTGAAGCCGGGCATCGCAAAGCGTCCCTGCAGGTCCACGACGCGGGTCTGCGGGCCCGCCTTCGCGCGCAACTCCCGGCTGGTGCCCACGGCGATGATCTTTTCCCCGCGGATGGCCACGGCTTCGGCGCGCGGGTGCGCCGGGTCACCCGTATAGAGGATCCCGTTGACGAGCAGCAGCGTGGGAGGCTCCGTCGTGGCGATTGGCTGTTTCGAGCCCTGGCCCGCGGCAACCAGTGCGGCAGCCGCCAGGAACAGAGTGAGCAATACCACCGGCATCGCTATGGGAGCCATGTATTTCCCCCGCGGGCGGCGGCACAGCATCATTTGTCGGATAGTTTTTCGGGCAGCGCTTCCATGCCCGCGATGCCTAGCACCGTGAGCAAGACGCGATGCAGGCCCAGCTCGCGGCCGCTGGGGTCGTACCATTCCCCAAGCGAATGCGCTCCGCCGGCGTGTCCGCCGGCGCCGATGGAGATGGCGTGGATGCCGACCGAAAGCGGCAGGTTCGCGTCGGTCGAGGAACGCTCCAGGCGCGACCGGTTCCCCAAAGAGCGGTCCGCTTCGCGCAGCGCGGCCAGCAGCGGGGAGGATTCAGGCAGTTCGCCGCCCGGGCGGACGCCCAGGACGCGGAATTTCATCTCCAGCTTGCCGTTCGGACCGCCACTGGCCACGCCGCGGTCGCGCGACGCCGCCAATTCCTCGGCCATGCCGGCCTCAATGGCCTCGCGCAGCGCGGCCTCCAGGCGGTCGAGTTCGGCCTCTGCTTCCGAGCGCAGGTCCACCTTGATCGCGGCGCGGGAGGGGATGGAATTGACCGACGTGCCGCCTTCGATCTCGCCGATATTGAAGGTGGTGCGCGGCTGCTCGGGCACGTGCACGTTGACGAAGCGGGTGATGCTGCGGGAAAGCGCGTGAATCGGATTGGGCACGCCGAAGTCGGCCCAGCTATGCCCGCCGGGGCCGGTCACGGCGATCTCGATCCGGCGCGAAGCCAGGCCCGACGTCGTCACGTGGTCGGTGCTCGCGCCATCCAGGGCGATGACATAGCGCAGCCGGTTGCCGTACGTATCCATTAGCTTCCGGACGCCGCGCAGATTGCCTTCGCCCTCCTCGCCCACGTCGGCCGCAAGCACCAGGGTCCGCTGGGTCTTGATCTTGGCCTCGCCCAAGGCGCGCGCCAGCGCCGCCAGCGCCACCAGCCCCGTACTGTTATCTCCAATCCCCGGCGCGAAAATCCGCGTGCCCTCGCGCCGCACGTTGATCGGCGTTCCCGCCGGAAAGACCGTGTCGAGGTGCGCCGTGACCAGCACCACCTCGTTCCCCTTCTCTCCCGGCCGCTCGGCGACCACGTTTCCCGCCTCGTCGGTGCGCACGCGCAGGCCGCAGCAGGAAAGCAGCTTCCGAAGGTAACTGGCGCGGAGCGATTCGCGGAACGGCGGCGCGGGGATCTCCGTGATGCGCACCTGTTCGTCGTTGAGCCAGCCAAGATTCTTAGTGAGCCAGTCCTGCGCGCGAACCGCGCGTGGGTCCTGGGCCACCGGTTCGGGTGTCGCGGCGTTTCGCGTCGCGGCAGTTTGCGCAGAGGCCGTCGCCATGGTCATCAGGATACCGCAGACCAGCAGAAGTTTCACTGCACCGGGAGCAGCGTTGAGGATTTGGGCCGGTTCATCTCTTGAACCTGCAGCGTGGGCGAGTCTCCAACAATCCCCCGTAGTGCGTCAACCGTTGGCCAGGCCCAGCGCTCCCGGGGCGAGCCGCCCGATACTACACGGAGCGGGGTGACGGCTGGCCGCACAGCGCAAGAATTTCTTCCTCGGTGAGGACGCGGCTGGCCTTTTTCGCGGCGTCGAAGAGGCGGCCCACGACCTCCTCGCTGGCGGCGATGCCACGCTTTTCCAGCCAGTAGATGACGTTCGAGCGGCCGCTCAGCGGACCGATTTCAATTACCTGCTCGAGACCGAACAGGTGCGAAGGCACGCCGCTATAGACCGAGTTGGCCAGCATGCGATCATTTTTCTTGTAAGCCTTGATGATGGCCGCGGCATGCACCCCCGTCGCGGTGCGGAAGGCATCGCGCCCGATCACCGGATAGTTCGGCGGGATCGTGGTGTGCGTCGCCCGCGCCACCTTTTCGCAGTACTCCTTCAGGCGGGAGAGGTCGCGGTCAATCAGCCCCAGCAGACACAGGTTCACCAGCATCAATTCCATCGGCGTGTTGCCCACGCGCTCGCCCAGCGAATTGGCCGCGGCGTGCACCTGGTCGGCGCCCCCGGCGATGGCGGCGAGCGAATTCGCTACGGCCAGGCCGCGGTCGCAGTGGCCGTGCCAGTCCACGCGAATCTTTTCGCCCGATGGCTGCACGATTTTTTCGATGGCAAATTTCACCAGGTTGTACGCGCCGGGCGGCGTGCCGTGGCCGACGGTGTCGCACAAAACAATCGCGCGAGCGCCGCTGCGAATCGCCGTCGAATAGAGCCGCTTCACCGTTTCAGGGTCGGTGCGGATGGTGTCCTCGGTGACATACATGGAAGGCAAATTGTGATCGACCGCAA
>JACQDH010000003.1 GCA_016201215.1 Acidobacteriota bacterium
CGCCGCCGGCCGCCGGGGCGTCGCTGTTCGACCCCTCGCGGGAGAACGCGCGCATCTATTCGCGCGTCGCGCGGTGGGCGCAGGAGTTTTATCCGCCGGTGTTCGAGCCGCTGCAGTTGAGCGCTTCGGCGATTGATACCTACCAGTCCTGCCCGCAGAAGTACCTGTTCGCCCAGGTCTGGGGAATCCGCGGCGGCCCGCGAGCGGCGACCAGCTTCGGCAGCGTCATGCACACCACGATCCGGCAGTTCATCGCTGCGCTGGGGAAGAAGCGGCGAATCCCTTTCGAGGAGGTCGAGGCCATCTTCGTGCGCGAGTGGAGCTCGGCGGGGTTCGAGGACGCTTACCAGGAAGAGGAGTACAAGAAGGACGGCCTGGAGCAGTTGCGCGCCTTTCACGCTACTACGCTTGCGGCCCCGCCCAGCGTCGTGGCGCAGGAAAAATACTTCGAGCTGCCCCTGGAAGGCGACGTGGTCATCACCGGCCGCATCGACCAGGTCAATCGCCTCGGACCAAGGCAGGACGAGATCGTGGACTACAAGACGGGCAAGCCCAAAATCGAGGCCAACGCGAAAAAGGACTTGCAGCTAAGCCTCTACGCCCTGGCCGCGCGCGAGGTGCTCGACTACCATCCGGCGCGGCTGGTCTTCTACAATCTGCAGACCAATGAGGCCGTGGTCACCACACGGGAGGAAAAGCAGTTGAACGCTGCGCGCGAGACCGTCCAAGAGGTAGCCACCGACATCCGTGCCGGCCAGTTTCCCGCGCGGCCGGGATTCCTCTGCAAGTTTTGCGACTTCCGGCCGCTGTGTCCCGCGCACGAGCAGTTCGTCTCCATCCCGCCCGCGACGCGGTGAGGCGGGTTCCGCGCTCCGGCGGAAGTTGTCGGTGTTCAGTCTTTAGCCGCCAGTGAAGAGGGCTGGCGGCGCGGTGAGACTTGCGCGGGAAAAAAGAGCGGGGCGTCCCAGCGTCTCTGGAGCGCCCCGCGGCGAAACCTCCCTCGATGGGAAGGCTACTTACCCTTTTTCTTTTCCTTCTTTGGTACCTTCTTCATCGCGCATATCTCCTAGCTGGGATCTCCCCTCGGAGATGGGAGCGTCGGCCCCGTAGAATCCCGATGCCGCGCTCATCACTGCTCCTTCTATACGAGCACGAAACTTCGATGTCAAGAAAAATTGTGGCGGGAACACCGGCGGGGGCTGGCGGTGCTGCCGGTCACGGCTTGGGCGGCACGTAGTAGCCGTCGCGCGCCAGCAGGGTGAGGCCGGGCCGGCGCACGCGCACCTCGATGGCGTGGTATTCGAGCGAGCGGTCGGTCTTCTGCGGCACGTAGGCGAGCGTGTATTGGTTGCGCGCCTGCTCGGTGACGGCCGAGTAGAGCGCTTCCAGGTCCGCGCGGCGCATGGCATAGAAGATATCGCCGCCGGTGGCCCGCGCGTATTTGTGCAGCACGCCAGTACCCAGGCTCAATTGCGCGTCGCCCACGCCGACGGCGTACACGGAAATGTCTGCTGACAGCAGCGCCTTGAGAGTGTCGTTGAAGCTGTTAGTGTTGTTGCGCGAATTGTGGCCGTCGGAAATCAAGAAGATGATTTTACGCCGCTCGCGTTCGCGTCCGCGCAGCAGTTGGGCCGCAGCATAGACGGCATCATCAATGTTCTTGTCGTTGCTGCGGTTGCTCAGGATCACCGTCGAGCGAGCCGGCACGCCGGGCGAACCGGCGCCGGCGTTGATCCGTGGGCCGGCGCTCATCGGCCCGCCGGCTTCCCCCGGATAACCCTTGTCCAGCGCGAGGCGCTTGAGCTGGGTGAGCAGGCGATCGTTGTCGCTGGTGAAGCTTCCCTGCTGCCGGAACTGTATGTCGAAGCGGCAAACGATGGCTTCGTCGGACTCGCTCATCCCGCCGGCGATCGCCCGCAGGCTGCTCTCGACCTGCTCGGCGGTTCGCAGCTTCAGGTTGTTGTCGATCAGGATCACTGCGGAGAGCGGGAACGGCTCCACCGAGAAAAGCGTGATCTGCTGCTCGGTGCCGTCTTCGAGCACGCGGAACTCGCTCGGGCGGATGTCCAACACGGGTTTCCCCAGGGCGTCCTTCACCGTGACCGGGACCACGACCAGCTCGACAGTGGTGCGGATGCGCGCCCGCGGGTCCTCCTGCTGCTGGAGCGCCGCGGCCGGTGCCGCCAGCCACAACGCCAGCCCCACCGCCAGGATTTTTCGTGGACAAATCATACGCATCCCGTCAGTATCATGTGTGCAGCCGGCGGCGGGTCCTTTCGCCAAGCTCGCGAACATCTTTCGGAGAGGGTCAGGCATCCAACCGGTTCGGGACCGATTCCAAGGTGATTATACAATGCGGCTTCGAGCGCTCCTTCCAACTTTGTTCTTAACAGTACTGGCGGCCGGCCTGCTCCGGGTGTCACTCTCGACGGCCGAAGCGCGTCCCGGCGCCACGCAGGCCAAAGCCCCCACGGCGGCGCAGGAGGCACAGCAGCCGCTCCGCGTGCAGGTGGAGCTGGTGAACCTGTTCGCCACCGTGCGCGACGGTCACAAGCGCCTCATCGCCGGCCTGACCAAAGACGACTTCCGCATCTTCGAGGACGGCATCGAGCAGAAGGTTGCCTTTTTCTCCCATGAGACTTCCCAGCCCATCACGCTCGGCCTGCTGATTGACACCAGCGGCAGCGAAATGCGCATGCTGCCCGCCGAGCAGGAGGCCGCCTCGCGCTTCCTCGCGCAGGTCCTGCGCAAGAGCGACCTGGCCATGGTCATGAGCTTCGATCTGGACGTGGACCTGCTCTCCGACTTTACCGCCGACCGCGCGCAGCTCGACCGCGCCATCCAGCGCGCACGCATCAACGCCCCAAGCACCCCGTCCATTGTGCGCGGGCCTCTGCCGACCCGTGGCCCCAAGGGCACCAACTTTTACGATGCCGTTTACCTGGCCTGTCGCGAGAAGCTCGCCAGTGAGGCCGGGCGCAAGGCCCTGGTGATCCTGACCGACGCGGTGGATAACGGCAGCAAAGTGAAGTTTGAAGAGGCGCTCGAGGTTGCGCAGCGCAGCGACACCGTGGCCCATCTCCTGCTCGTCTATGACCCTGCCTATGGCGCCAACGAGTTCGTGGCCAAGAAACTCGCCGAGGAAACCGGCGGGCGGATGATCGCCGTGCGCAGCGAGAAAAAACTTCAGGAGGCGTTCGACCAGATCTCCGAGGAGTTGCGCAGCCAGTACACCCTGGGCTACTACCCTTCCAATCTCGCGCGCGACGGCCGCTTCCGCAAAGTCAAGATCGAAACCACGCGCGGCGACTTGCACGTGCTCGCCCGCCGCGGCTACTACGCCCCGAAGAATTAGCTGTCAGCTCTCAGTTGTCAGTTCCCAGCTAGCAGCCTTCAGTAGTCAGTTCTCAGCCGGGCAAGCCTTTCAACCGGTGCGCTCTCGTCTATTATCGTGTGTAGCGGCGCGCTTGAGCGCGCCATGCGTGGTGGTAGCTGCCCGTGCCCGAGTGGCGGGCTGAGGCCCGCCGCTACACCCCCGGTGTAACGCCGACTTGCAGCCAGCGTCTGTGAAAACCGCCAGCAAGATGCCGGCGCTACCTAGGCCGAACGCACGGTGCTAAATGCCGGGTGATTTCGCGGCGGGCTTGGTAGTGTCGGCCGCGGCGCGCGGGGCGTAGTAACCCTTGCGGGCGCGCACCTGCAGCCCTTTGCGGTCCACTTCGATGCGGATGCTGCGGAACCTTCCGTCGTGAACTTTATTGGTGGGCACGTAGGCCACCGAATACTGGCTGCGCAGCTCGTCACCGATGTCCTGGAACGATTGTGCCAGGTCATCCACGCGGTAGGGGAAGAAGGCGCGCCCGCCGGTCTCTGCGGTGATCTCGTCGAGCACCTTGTCGCCTGCCTCCTTGTGATACTTCCGGCTGGTCTGCTTGGCGGGATCGCGCTCTTCGGTCGCCGTGACCCACTGCGTGCTGGTGCTGATGGCGTAGATGACCACGCCGGCGCGCTGGGCCATCTCCATGGCTTCGCTCTTGGAGCGCGTGCTCAGGTTGTCGTCGCCGTCGCTGATCAGCACCAGAACGCGGCGCACCTGCGGGTTGTCGCCCGAGGGCCGCGGCGGATTGCTGAGCTGGTTCCGGCAGGCGTTGTAAATGGCGTCGTAGAGCGCGGTGCCGCCGCCTGCGCGCTGGCGGAGGATGACGTCGCGCATCGCTCCCAGGTCTTCGGTGTAGTCGAGGATGACGCTGGGCTCGTTGTCGAAAGTCATCAGAAAAGCCTGGTCCTTCCTCCGGCGGATGACGTTATAGAGGAAGTCGATCGCAGCCTCCTGCTCGAACTTGATGCGGTCGCGGATGCTGTTCGAGGTGTCGAGAAGCATGCCCACGCGCAGGGGCAGGTCGGTCTCGCGGCTGAAGAAACGGATGTCCTGCCGCTGGTTGTCCTCGAAGACGGACAAGTTTTCCTTTTGCAGGTCGGTGATGAACTTCTGCCGGCGGTTGAACACGCTGAAGATGACGTCCACCAGCTCCACGCGTCGGACAATGGTGGACTGGTCGCGCTGCTGCGGCGCATCGGCCTTAGGCGGCGCCGCCTGCGCCGGAGGAGGCTGCAAAGGCTGCTGCGCATACAGCGGTGTCCACGACGCAGCCAGTACGGTGCACAGGAGCGCGATGAGCAAGGAAGGTCTCATCAGAAACGATTATAGGTACCCGCGAAGAGCAGCGTCAAATGCGCCCAGCCGGAGCCCGAGCGCGGCGGCTAGCCGCTCCAGGTACGCGCGCAGATCCGCGGGCAACGGTGCGCGGATCTCCATCGGCTCGGCGCGGCGCGGATGTACAAATGCGATGCACGCGGCATGCAGGAAGTTGCGTCCGAGCGGCGGCAGTGTCTCGCGGCCGGCGCGAGCTTCCCGCGGCGCGCCGTAGAGCGTGTCGCCCACCACCGGATGCCGCAGCGCGGAGAAATGCACGCGGATCTGATGCATCCGGCCGGTGCGCAGATCCACTTCCACCAGCGTGAAGCCGTGCAGACGTGCGAGCACGTGCCAGTCCGTGCGCGCCTCGCGGCCTTCGCGCCGCCGCGCGGTCATGCGCGTGCGCCGACGAAGGTCGCGCGCGATGGGCAGGCCGATCGTGCCCGCGTCGCGCTCCACGCGCCCATGCACCAGCGCGAGGTAAGTCTTCCGCACGCGACGCGCGCGGAACTGGTCGGCGAGAAGCCGGTGGGCCTCATCGGTGCGGGCCACCAGCAGCACGCCCGAGGTGCCGCGGTCGAGCCGGTGGACAATCCCCGGCCGCAGCGCGCCGCCTACGTCGGACAGTTTCCCCAAATGATGGAGCAGCGCATTGACCAGCGTGCCGGAAACCACGCCCGCCCCGGCGTGCACGACCATCCCCGCAGGCTTGTTTACCGCCACCAGGTCTTCATCTTCGTACAGAATTTCGACGGGAATCGCTTCGGGCACGGCCGCCAGCGGCGGCCGCGGCAGGATTTCCACTGCGATCGCTTCCCCCGCGGCGACGCGCTGGGCGCGTTTGGCCGCCGCGCCGCCCACTTGCACGTGGCCCTCTTCGATCAATTCCTGGATGCGCGTGCGGCTGAGCGCGGGCAAACGCGCCGCGAGGTAGCGGTCCAGGCGCAGCCCGGCATCCTCATCGGCTACGACGAAGCGTTTTGGCGTTGGCATCGTTTGTGAGTGTTGATTTGTGATGTGGCGCCCGCCGTTACACTGCCGGACGCTTCGAGGTATCGCCGCGCAGCAGCAGTGCTCCGCCCACAATGAGCAGCGCCACGCTGACCGCCTGCATCAGCGAAACCCTACCGCCGGCCAGCAGAGTGCGGTCCGGGTCACCTCGAAAAAACTCAATCGTGCCGCGCGTGAGCCCGTAAAGCACAGCGTAGGCGGCGAAGAGCTGGCCGGGGAAGCGCCGGCGCCGGCCGAGAAAAACCAGGAAAACGAAAATCAGGAACTCCGTGGCCGCCTCATAGAGCTGGGTGGGGTGCAGCGGAACGCCCAGCGGCGTGCCCACCAGTGCGCGGGCGTAAGGGTCTGTGAACGTGACGCCCCAGGCCAACGAGGTCGGCTTGCCGTAGCAGCAGCCGGCCGCAAAACACCCCAGCCGGCCGATGGCGTGGCCCAACGCCAGCGGCGCCGCATAGACGTCCGCCAGCGGCAGAAACGCCAGGCGGAAGCGGCGCGCGTAGAAAAACGCAAACAGCAGCGCCGTCAGGAGGCCGCCGTAATAGACGCCGCCGGAAAGGATCGTGCTATAGGCGAAGATTTCGCGGCGATGCCGCGCGTAGTAATCCCAGTCGGACACCACTATCCACAGCTTTGCGCCCGCTAGCGCCGCCAGCACCATGTAGATGCCGAGGTTCCACACGCGGTCGGGATCGAGGCCGGAGCGGGCTGCCTGCCGCCACGCCAGCCAGAGCCCCAGCAACACGCCGGTGGCCACCAGCAGGCCGTAGGTGTGGAGGGTCAACGCGCCGACGCGGAACACTACCGGGTGCATGCCTTAGGAAAGCCCCTCCTCGCTTCGACGCCGGGGACCAAAGAAGAGTTCCAGCGCCACCAGCGCGGCGCCGATGGAGATCGCCGAATCGGCGACGTTGAATGCCGGCCAGCGATAGCTGCCCAGCCACACTTCCAGAAAATCGGTCACGCCGCCGTGCAGCAGCCGGTCAATCAGGTTCCCCGCGGCTCCTCCCAGGATCAGCGCCAATCCTGACTGGCCCAGCCGCCCGCCCGCGCGGCCCGCGGCCAGCAGCCAGGCGAGCACGGCGATCACCACCGCAGAGATCGCGCTCAGCAGCCACGGCACCCACTTCGCGGCGCCCTCGGCCAACAGGCCAAAGGCCATCCCCGGATTCTGGCTGTGCACCAGGTAGATGAAGCCCCGCACGATCGTGCGGCGGAAGCTTCCCGGGGTGTAGCGCTCGATGGCGAATTTCGTGGCGCGGTCCGCCACCACAATCCCGAGCGAGAGCCAAAACCAGCGCGTCCTTGCTGCGCCGGCCATCAGGACGCCGCGGCCGCGCCGCCCAGCAGTTCACGGACAACGGGCAAGCACCGCTCACACACGGTGGGATAGTCGGCGCTCTCGCCCACGTGGGTTGAGTAGTTCCAGCAGCGCTCGCACTTGGCGCCATCGGCGCGGATAATCGTCACATTCCAACTATCCAAGGTTTCGGTACCCGGTGCTGGTGGCGCATTATCCGGGACGACATCCACCTGCGAGACGACGAAAAGTGCAGGCAGCCACGGCTTGTAGCGCTGGAGTACGTCAAGCAACGGGCCTCTAGCGCCAAGCACTACCTTGGCTTCCAGTGAGCCTGCGATCACTTTCTGGACCCGTTTATCCTCAAGGGCCTTAAGGACCGTGGAACGCACATTAAGCAAAGACTGCCAGTTACTCTTGTTCTCCTCGCTCAGTTGCGTCTGGAGCTCTTCGGCCGTTGGGAAAAGCGCCATGTGGACGCTGTCGGGCTCACCCGCGCGCCGCGGCAGGTGTTTCCAAACTTCCTCGGCGGTGAAGACCAGGATCGGCGCGACCAGGCGCACCAACGCGCTGGCGATGCGGTAGATGGCCGTTTGCGCGGAACGCCGCGCGCGGCTGCGCGGTGCAAACGTGTACAGGCGGTCCTTGAGGATGTCGAAGTAGAATGCGCTCAAGTCCACCACGCAGAAATCGTGCAACGCGTGGAAGGCGCGGTGGAACTCGAACGCGTCGTACCACCCGCGGCAATCCGTCACCAAGGAGGCCGTGCGCTCGAGCATCCAGCGGTCCATTTCCTCGAGCTGCTCGCTGGGAACTGCGTCGCGCGCCGGATCGAAGTCGGCCAGGTTGCTCAAGGCAAAGCGCAGCGTGTTTCGGATCTTCCGGTAGGCCTCGGAAAGCTGGGTCATCATGCGGTCGGACATGCTCACGTCGGCCGTGTAGTCTTGCGAGGCCACCCACAATCTCAGCAGGTCCGCGCCCCATTTTTCGCAGACCTCGCGTGCTTCTACAACATTGCCCAGCGACTTCGACATTGCCCGGCCGTGCTCATCGAGCGTCCAGCCGTGCGACAGCACCTGCCGATAGGGCGAGGCGTCGCGCACGCCCACAGCCACCAGCAGCGAGCTGTGGAACCAGCCGCGGTACTGGTCTGGCCCTTCGAGGTAGAGGTCTGCCGGCCAGGGCAACTCTTTCGAGCCCAGCACGGCCAGGTGCGAGGAGCCCGAATCGAACCACACGTCCAGAATGTCGGTCTCCTTGCGCCAGCGCGCGCCGCCACACTTGCAGCGCACGCCCGGTGGCAGCAGCTCCTGCGGCGAATGCTGGTACCAAGCGTCGGCGCCTTCGCGCTCGAACCAGCGCACGACGTTGCGCAACGCCTCGTAGTTGTCCAGGCGCTCGTGGCACTGCTCGCAATAAAAGATCACCAGCGGCACGCCCCACACGCGCTGCCGCGAAATGCACCAGTCGGGGCGGTCCTGGATCATGGCGTGGATGCGCTCCTCGCCCCATGCGGGCGTCCACTTGACCTTGCGAATCTCCTCGAGCGCGCGCTGCCGCACTCCGGCGGTCTCCGGCCCCGCGGCGCCATGCCCGGCGTGGTCGAGCTCGATGAACCACTGCTCGGTGGCGCGGAAGATCACCGGCTGGTGGCAGCGCCAGCAGTGCGGATAGCTGTGCGTCAGCTTGCCTTCGCCGAGCAGCGCGCCGCGCTCGCGCAGCAGTGCCACGATGATCGGGTTGGCCTCGAAAACCGTCTTGCCTTTGTACGGAGGCAGACCTTCGAGGTAGCGGCCCTGATCGTCAATCGGCGCGTGGGTCTCCAGGCCGTACTTCTGGCCCGTGAGGAAGTCCTCGGCGCCGTGGCCCGGCGCGGTGTGCACCACGCCGGTGCCCTGCTCGAGCGTGACGTAGTCGGCCAGCACCGCCGGCACGCGCAGATCGAGAAACGGGTGACGGAACTCGATGCCCTCCAGTTCCCGGCCCTTCCACGGCCCGCGCATGCGCGCGGACTTCAGGCCCAACTCCTGCGTGAGTGCGGCGAGGCGCTCGGCCGCCACCAGCAGCGCGCCCTTTTCCGTTTCCGCGACGACGTAATCGAAGTCGGGATGAAACGCCAGGGCGCGGTTGTGCGGCAGGGTCCACGGCGTGGTCGTCCAGATCACCGCGCCCACGTTTTCGCCCAGGCGCCCCGCGGCCGGGTCGTGGACCACGGGAAACTTCACCCACACCGACGGGCTGGTGTGGTCTTCGTACTCCACCTCGGCTTCGGCCAGCGCCGTGCCGTCGAAGATGCACCAATAGACGGGTTTCAGCCCGCGATAGACGTAGCCCTTTTCGAGAAATGTGACGAACGTATCCGCGATGCAGGCCTCGTACTCCGCGCTCATGGTCAAGTAGGGATGTTCCCACTGCCCCAGGACCCCTAGGCGCTTGAAGTCGCGGCGATGCTGCTCAACGTAGCGCAGGGCGAACTCGCGGCACATGCGGCGGAACTCGGCCGGGGCCACGCTGCCCTTTTTGCCGCCCAGCTCTTTTTCCACCTGCGTTTCGATGGGCAGGCCGTGGCAATCCCAGCCGGGCACGTAGGGCGCGCGGAAGCCGGCCATGGTCTTTGACTTCACCACCATGTCTTTGAGAATTTTGTTCAGGCCCGTGCCCAGGTGGATGGTGCCGGTGGGATAGGGCGGGCCGTCGTGCAGGACGTACACCGGCGCCCCCGCGCGGGCCTGCTGGACGCGCTGGTAGAGCTTGCTGCGCTCCCATTCTGCCAGCATGCGCGCCTCGCTCTGCGGCAAGTTCGCCTTCATGGGAAAAGCCGTGCGCGGCAGGTTCAGCGTGCTCTTCAAGTCAACGGATTGGGGCGTAGAACTCATAGGCCTAGCTTGTTATCATTCCTCTTTCCAGGCCCTTGCAGCCATCTGAGATGCAACCTCCGGGGCTTCTAAAATAGTCCTAGGCAAAGGAATACCCCCATAATAGAATGGCAACATCGTCCTCCGGCCGGAAACTTTCCGTCCCATCGAAACGTCGTATGGTACAATGAATCGCTAAGCCTGTCAGCCTCAGGAGGCGAGACATCCTTTTGGCCGTGTTTGAATCTAAAGCGAATGAGACCACTGGGAGGGTGACTTGAGTGTCTGACATGCCGGAGCCCGTGACCAACTCGAAAAGCAGCACTCTTCGGGTACCGACCTTTACCGTGGACCACAAGGCCCTGTCCGGGGGCTTTCTTTCCAACCTCAAGGATTTCCTGACCGAACGGCCCGTAAAGCTCCCCCAAAACGTCCGGGGCGGAGCGTTCACCGAAGTGCAGTACGGCGGGGACTTCGTCGAGAACCTGAAGGAGTGGTTCCGGCCGCTGCCCAAGTCGCTGCGGCATGGCGCGCACTCGCGCATGGAAGTGGAGTGGAAGCCCTGGTACCGGCAATTCTTCGAGAACCTGCGCGATGCCATCGCCCCGCCCAAGCTGCCTCCGCTCAAGGTCACCAGCAAGCCGGTCAAGGTGCGCGACATCTGGAGCAAGGACGAACTTTTCGGTCGCGCGCAGGGGCTTTCCCTGGCCGTCCACGCGCTGATCGCCGCCCTGCTGATCGTGCCCCTGTTCCACCAGGTCATGCCCACCAGCCAGGCCAGCACCAGGTCGGAAGTCATCACCATCGATATTTCGCCCTATATGACGCAGTTGCCCCCGGGCAAAGACAAGGCCGGAGGCGGTGGCGGCGGCGGTGAACGCATGCAGACTGCGCCCAGCAAGGGGCGCGCGCCGAAGTTTGCCATGACCCAGTTGACGCCGCCGATGGCTACGCTGCGCAATCTCAATCCGAAGCTGCCCGCCGAGCCCACCCTGCTCGGCCCACCCGAGTTGCGGGTGACCAGCCCGGCAATGTCGAACTACGGCGATCCACTGGCCAAGCTCATCACCGGCTCCGGCGGCCCTGGAGGCGGCGGAGGCATCGGCACCGGTTGCTGCGGAGGCATCGGCAGCGGCGAAGGCGGAGGTCTCGGACCGGGCTCCGGTGGCGGCACCGGCGGCGGGGCATACCGTCCGGGCACCGGCGGCGTGGGCTACCCGTCGTGCGCCTACTGCCCCAACCCGCAGTATTCGGAAGAGGCCCGCAAAGCGAAGTATCAAGGCACAGTCGTGCTGCACGTAATCATCACTCCGGACGGGCGCGCCGCCAACATCGAAGCGATCAAAGGCCCGGGCCTGGGTCTGGAAGAGAAGGCCATCGAGGCCGTACGCACGTGGCGCTTCAACCCCGCCATCGGGCCGAACGGCAAGCCCGTGGCGGTGGCGCTCAACATCGAAGTCACTTTCCGCCTGCTGTAAACATCGTCGTCACTCGCGCCTGAGTTTTTTCGTAGCGCCGGCATCTTGCCGGCGTTTCTCCTTGGTTGTGGATCCGACGGAAGACGGCGAAGGAAAAACGCCGCCAGGATGGCGGCGCCACAGCAAGAACTTGACGGGCCCCCTCGACGGAACTTAGGACGGATTCAGCCCGCCGTAACATTCTAGCGACAATCTGTTAGGATTGGCGGCATGAAATCAGCCGGCAGAGTTGTGCTTGTGGCACTGGCGGTGGCCTTCGCGTCGCTCGCGTGGCACGTGGCGCGAGCGGCCACGCCGCAGGCTGGCCAACCGACCGGGAGTATCGAATTCATAGCGCGCGTGACGCCCACCGACGGTCGCCCGGAACCCGTGCGGCAGCTCGCCTTCTATCTGCTGCGCAAGAGCCTCACGGCCATCCAGAAGGAAGTGGAAGAGTCGGAGGCCAAGCCCGATCTGGACAAGTTTGTGGGCGCCCTGGAGGTCTCGCCGGAACTCAGGGCCTGGATGAAGAAAAATCGCACGGTAGAGCTGGCGGGCACGGACTTCATCCGCCGGCTGAAGGTGAACGACGTCCTGGACGTGCCGGAATTCTACGAAGCCTATCTGAAACGCAACTCCGGAGATGTTGCCGTAGGTTTCCCCGCGCCGAAGTATCGGGAAAGCGATAAGACCACCGCCCCGCAAAAATATGAAAAGCTGCACGCGGAATACCGCGAGGCGGTGCGCAAGTGGATCGTCAACTACCCACAGAGCGTGGACGGGATTGAAGTGCACCTGGACGCCATCAACCCGGGGCAGCGCTGGGCGCAACTCGGCACCGAGTCGCGCCGTCGCGTGCGCAAGCGCACGCTCGACCTGGCCCAAACGCGCTACCTAGTGGCCAAGACCGACAGCGACCTCGACGGCCACGGCGCGTTTACTGCCCTGCCGCCCGGCGACTACTGGCTCGGCACGCTCGAGACCGAAGCGGTCGTGGGCGACGCGCGCCTGCGCTGGGATGTTCCTGTCTCCATCCAGGCGGGCCAGCGCACCCGCGTCGAGCTCTCCAACCTCAACGCGCTCGAGCCGCAGCGTCCCTCGCGCTAGGAAGCGCTGGCCCCGCCCTACCCGCGTCACGCCACCGCTCGCGCAAACCAGACTTCCTCTTTTCGCTCGCGCCGCATACACTGAGCCCATGCCGCGACGGAGCTTCGTCTAGATGGGCACGCTCTGGCTGTGGATTGGGTTCACCGCCTTCGTCCTGCTGATGCTGGCGATTGATCTGGGCGTGTTTCATCGCCGGGCGCACGCCATCTCGCTCGGCGAGGCGGCGGCGTGGAGCGTCGTCTGGGTGGTGGTGTCGCTGGCATTCAACCTGGGGCTGCTGCACTGGTACGGGCCCAAGCCGGCGCTGGAGTTCTTCACCGCTTACCTGATTGAAAAATCGCTCAGCGTGGACAACCTGTTCGTCTTTGTCCTGCTCTTCCGGTATTTCGCCGTGGAGCCCCGCTACCAGCACCGCCTGCTGTTCTGGGGCATCCTCGGAGCGCTGGTGATGCGCGGAGCCATGATCGGCCTGGGCGTGGTGCTGATCTCCCGCTTTGCATGGGTGCTCTACCTGTTCGGCGCGTTCCTGATCTATGCTGGCGCGAAAATGATGTTGCAAAAGGACGAGGAGATTCACCCCGAGCGCAATCCCGTGCTGCGCTGGGCGCGGAAATTCCTGCCGCTGACCAAACACTACGAAGGGCAGAAATTGTTCGTGCGCAGCGAGGGGCTGTGGCGCGCCACGCCGCTGTTACTCGTGCTGCTCGTGGTGGAGGCCACCGATTTGGCCTTCGCGGTCGACTCCATCCCGGCGGTGTTCGGGGTCACCCGCGACCCGTTCATCGTTTTCACCTCGAACGTCTTCGCCATCCTCGGCCTGCGCGCCTTTTATTTTCTGCTCGCCGGCGTGCTGCCGTATTTCCGTTACCTCAGCGTGGGATTGTCGCTGGTGCTGATGTTCATCGGCGCGAAGATGCTTGCCGAACACTGGGTGCCCATTTCGACCGGCGTCTCGCTGGCCGTGGTGGGGGCCGTGTTGACGGTGGCAGTCGTCGCCTCGGTTATCGCCGCGCAGGCCGAAGCTCGCGCCCTGCGCAGCGCGAAAACAAAGGAAGCTCAGCGACACTCAACGGCGTCCAGCATGAGTGACCTCTCGAGCCAACTTGCTCGCCTCGCCAGCCCCGGGCGCGCCGATCGGGAGGCGGCGGCCGCCGAGCTTTACCGGCTGGGCCGCGCGCTGGGCGATGCCGCGGCAGAGGCCTGGCGCGCCGACGCTGAGTTTGCCGCCCTGCTCACGGGCGCCGCGACCGTGGGCATCGCCGCACACCCCGCTTCGTTTGCGAAAATTCGCGCGGCCAACGGCTCGCCTCGCCTCGCCGATGTCCCGCCGGACCAGGATGCACTGGAGTTTGAGTTGCATTTCGAGCAACCAGTCAGCCTCGACATCCTCACAACGAAGGAGCCCGGCGGCCAGGGCGCGATCGCGCGCTTCCTCGAAAAACTTGGCGAAGGGATTCAGCAGGTGGAGTTCTTTGTCAGGGACGTGGAGCGCGCCACGGAGATTCTCCGCACGCGTTTGGGCCAGCAACCCGTCTATCCTGCGACACGCGCCGGCGCGGACGGTACCCGCGTCAACTTCTTCCTGTGCGGTACCCCGGACGGCAAGAAGGTCTTGATTGAGCTGGTCGAAGGCCGCCGCTGACGCTCGCGTAACGAAGTCGGTGTGGCGGCGCCCTTCAGGGCACCATCTTTAGCACCGGCTTCCAGACGGCGGTTTTGGTGGCCGGAAAATCGCCGGCAAGATGCCGGTGTTACTCCCTCAGCGCGGCGCGGCGGCGGCGCGATGCTCCTGGCAAGCCGTCCACGCCCGCAGCACCTCGGCGACAGTCCACGCCTGCGCGATGCAGCCGCGGGGCGTAAAGGGCGCGTCGCCGTCGTAGATCTCGCTCAAGGTGCCCAGCCCGTGCGTCCGCAACTGTTGCGCCATGGGCTCGAGGAACGCCGCGGCACGCACAGGGTCGCCATAGACGCGCAGGTGGGCCAGCACGAACGGTCCCAGCAGCCAGCCCCAGACGGTTCCCTGGTGATAGATGGCATCGCGGTCGTGCGGCGAGCCCCCGTACTGGCCCCGGTACTGCGGATCCTCAGGAGCCAGGCTGCGCAGGCCGTGCGAGGTGAGCAGGTGGCGCGCGCAGGTGTCCACCACCGCGCGCTGCTGTTCCGGCGCCAGCGGACTTTCCGGTAGGGAGACGGCGAAGATCTGGTTGGGCCGCACCGCCGCGTCGTTCCCCTTCGGACCATCCAGCACGTCAAAGCAGCAGCCGGCCGCCTCATTCCAAAAGCGCTGGAAGCTGTAGCGCACGCGCTTGGCCATCGCTTCATACATCACGGTGGGCCGCAGAAACGTGCGCGTAAACTCGGCCATGCCCACCAGCGCGTTGTACCACAGGGCATTCACCTCGACCGGCTTGCCGATGCGCGGCGTCACCACCCAGTCGCCCACCTTGGCGTCCATCCAGGTGAGCTGCACGCCCGGCTCGCCCGCGGCCAGCAGCCCGTCGGCGGGATCCATGTGGATGCGGTGGCGTGTGCCGCGCACGTGCCAGTCGATGATCTCAGCCAGCACCGGAAACAACTCGCGCAGCAGCACGGAGTCGCGCGTGGCCTGGTAATGCTGGCGCACGGCCTCGAAGAACCAGAGCGTTGCATCCACCGTGTTGTATTCGGGCGTCTGGCCGGCCTCGGGAAACACATTGGGCAGCATCCCGCAGCTCACGAACCGCGCGTAGGTACGCAGGATCTGGCGCGCAAGGTCGGGGCGACCGGTGCAGAGCGCGAGTCCCGGGAGCGCGATCATGGTGTCGCGGCCCCAGTCGCCAAACCAGTGATAGCCGGCGATCACCGAGCGGGCTTCCGGCTCGTCCGGCAAAGGGCGTTTCACGATGAACTGGTCGGCGGCGAGGACCAGTTGCCGCACCCAGGCCAGATCGCCGCCGGAATCCTGGGAACTGGTTTCCAGCAGGCGCAGCGCTGAAGGCGCGCCGGCTTGGCGCACACTTTGCAGCAGCGCCGCGGCCCACGGATTGAGCAAGGCCTGCTCCTGGGCGCTCCGCGCCTGCCAAGCCGCGCGGCCGTCCAGATCCGCGGCGAGGCCCGTGGGAGGTTCGGCGCTCAGCACCAGCGTGACCGATTCGCCAGGCGCCAGCCGCGCACGGAAGGTTCCGGCGTGCAGGTGGTCTTCATGGTCGTCCAGGCCGCGGTAGCGCTCAGCGGCCAGATCGAAGTCGCGATACCACTCGTGCGCCCGCTGCACCGTCGCGGTGGCACTCAGCAGGTAGAACGGCGTGGCACCCTCGAAGGCTTCGACGCACAGGCCATGTTCGACCGCGGTGATGTTCATCCGCCAGTCGCCCGCACGCGTGCTGGAGTGGAAGTCGCGATAGTTGACCAGCGCCTTCAGTTCCAGCTCCATCGGCCCGCTGCCCCGCAGCAGCGTGTGGCGCACAAAGGTGGTATTCGCGCCCGCGTGCATCCAGACGCGCTTCTCCAGCAGCGCATCGGCGCAGGCAAACGTCCAGACCGGCGTCGTGCCTTCCAGGCGAAACCTCTCCACCTGCCGGTAGCCCTGTGGATCGAGCGCGCCGCCGGCCCAGCGGTTGGCGGCCAGCGCGTACGCCCGGCCGCTGTAATGCGCGGTTTCGTCGAGTTTCGACACCAGCAGCGTGCGCCCCAGCGGCGGCTGGAGCGCCGCCACCAACAGCCCGTGATAGCGGCGCGTGGCCAGGCCTGCCACGGTGCCGGAGGCATAGCCTCCGATGCCGTTCGTGACCAGCCACTCGCGTTCGCTCGCCGCGTCGAGCGAGCCGCAGATCTCGCGGCCGAACTCAACCGTGTGCGTGGGAACTGCTGTGGACATTGCCTTCATCTTGGCAGGCTGAGCCTTCGGGGGCATGATCGCTCACCTCCACTTGCCGGTTGGCGCGGCAGTTCAGGTTCGCCCGTATACGGGGATGGCGGCGCCATGCACCACCCGCGCTTCCTCCGAGCACAGGAAGAGGATCACCCCGGCGATCTCCTCGGGTTTCGGCCACTTGGAGAAGTCGGCGCCGGGCATGGCCTGACGGTTCGCCTCCGTGTCAAAGATGCTCGGCACCACAGAGTTGACGTTGATGTTGTACGTTTTCACTTCTTCGGCGAGCGAATCAAACAGGGCCAGCGCGCCAGCCTTCGATGCCGCATAAAGCGCCGCGCCCGCCGAACGGCCGTAGGCCGCCTTGGAGGCCACGTTGACGATCCAGCCGCGATTCCGCCGGATCATCGCCGGCAACACCGCGCGCGCCAGCACCCATCCTGCCTTCAGGTTGAGCGCGAGCATCTGATCGTAGGTTCGGGCGTCAGCCTCCCAGAGCTTTTTCCCCCCGGCGTAGCCGCCCACGGCGTTGACCAGGACGTCCAGGCGGCCGTGCTGCGCCGTCACGCCTTCCGTGAAGGCCTTCACCGCGCTCTCATCGGTAACGTCCACGGTGGCGCCGCCCAACCGCGCGGCCCCCACGCCGGCCGACGCAACGAGCGCATCATATTCTTCCTGCCGCCGATAGGTAGCGATTACCTTTGCCCCGGCGTCGAGAAAGGCAACACTCGCCGCACGGCCCAGCGCGCCGGTTCCGCCTGCCACGATGACCACCTTGCCCTGAAAATTCACTGCGCATCCTCCTACTTCTTCCTGCCCCACGATGCTTGCTGCCCATTCAGGGGTCCCGCTGTACCACGGGCCGGAAATCCCGCCCCCGCCGGGGCAGAGACGCGTTAGAATCGGTCCGATCGCTCGTCCAACCCTGTGGAGTCTGGCATAATCCTATACCTCCTACGAGAGAGTGGAGGCTCAGAATCCCGCCACAGCCCGGGCCACACGCGTTGTGGCGCAGGAGGAGATCAAGCCATGTCGTTCGTCGCCCTGGTGACCGAAGAGCAAGCCAGCCCCTCGTTGAAGCAGACTTATGAGCAGCTCCGCCAGAACTTCGGCTTCCTGCCCAACTACTTCCGGGCCTTGGGCCGCTCGCCGAGGCTGATTGAGGGGCACCAGGTGCTCGACGCGGACATTATGAAAGACGGCGCCCTACCCCGCTTGGTCAAAGAACAGATCGGGCTGGTGGTCAGCGGCATCAATTCTTCGTCTTACTGCGTCGCCGTGCATATGGAGATCCTGCATAAGCTCGGTGTCGAAAAACCTCTCGGACGTAAGCTCGCCACCGACCACCAGAACGCCCCCGTCGAAGACAAAGTGAAAGTGCTCTTCCAGTTCGCTGACAAGCTGACGCGAAGACCCTTTGACATCACCAAGGCCGACGTGGACACCGTGCGCGATGCCGGCTGGGGCGAGGCCGCATTGTTCGAGGCGGTGATGACCGTCGCCCTGTTTAACCTCTATAATCGCGTCTCGATTGGTCTCGGCCTGATGGCTGATTTCTAGGCAAACTCTGCAGATAGCTTCGCGGTCCAAACCGCGACGTCCGGGTTCCTGCGGCGAACGCCCACTGCTTGCGCCAAGGCGATGGCACTACAGCGGGGCGACCTCGCAGTACACCTTAATGGCGTCCTGGGCCTCGCTGAGCGTCTTCATCATCGCCTCATAGTTCTCGAGGCCCTTGATCGGATGCGTGAGCAGTTTGCAGAGCCAGCCCGGATAGGCGAGTTCCGCTTCGGAGAGGTCCTTCACGCCCATCTCGAAGTACTCGCGGTTGGCATTGACGCTGCCCACGGCCACCTTGTTGCCCAGCACGAAGCCAAGGTTGATCTTGTCCGCCGGGACCTCCACCTTGCGGTCACCGCCCGTGACGCTGACCATCACCAGCACACCGTTTTTTGCCAGCACGCTCATGGCTTCAAACACCAGCGGCGAATACCCGGTGCCCTCGAGGATGAGGTCAAACGGGCCGAACTTTTCCGAGGCCTGCTGGAGCGATAGGTCCTGCGTGCTGACGTAGCGCGCCCCAAGCTGCTCGATCAGCCGGGAATTGAGGTACGGCGGCCGCGTCCGGCTGAGGGTCACAACTTCGAGGCCGCGCAACCGCAGCACCAGCGTGGCCAGCAGGCCCAGCGTGCTCGCTCCCAGCACGGCCGCCCGGCGAGGCCGCCAGACGCGCAGCCGCCGCTGAATCTCGTACGCCTGCGCGATGGCCTTCTCAACCACGCTGGTCGGTTCCATCAGCACGCCAACCTGCCTCAGGTCGTCAGGGACCCGGATGATGTATTCAGGGTCGTCCACATAGTATTCGGTCAGGAAGCCATGGCGCAGGTTGATGCCGCGCTCGAAATAGGAGTCGTCGGTGGTCATGTCGTAGGTGCCGATTTGGTCGTAGATGCTGGAGCCTGGCCGGCGGACCGTCGCGGCGACAAAATCGCCGGGCTTCAGCTCGCTCACGTTTGGCCCCACCGCTTCGATCCGTCCAAAGCTCTCGTGGCCGAGGATGAGGTAGTCGTCGCCCGGCGGCGGAGCGCCGTATTCGGCGGCGTTGATCTCCTTGTCGGTGCCGTCCACGCCCACGCGCAGCACCTGAACCAGCACGCCGCGCCCGTCGGGCACGACTTCCAGGCGGGGCTTGGCCACCTCGCGCAGATGGATGCTGCTGGGTTTCCCTGGAATCACGGCAATCGCTTTCATCCGTACTCTTCTCCATGGCGGGCACAGGCCCGCGGCCAGGGAAAGCTATCCCCCGCTCTGCTCAATGAGTTTGGCCACCAGGCCGGTCCAGCCGGTCTGGTGGCTGGCGCCGATGCCCGTGCCGTGGTCACCGTGAAAATACTCGTGAAACAGGATGAGGTCGCGCCAGTGCGGGTCGGTCTGAAATCTTTCGATGCCGCCGAACACGGGACGCCGGCCGTCGCCGCCGCGCAGGAAGATGCGCGTCAGGCGGCGGGAAAGCTCGGCCGCCACGCACCAGAGGTTCGCGGTCTGCCCCGAACCGCTGGGCATCTCGACCTTTAGGGAGTCGCCGTAGTAGTGGTGAAACTTCTGCAGTGACTCGATGAGCAGGAAGTTCACCGGGAACCACACCGGCCCGCGCCAGTTGGAGTTACCACCGAACAAACCGGTCATGGATTCGCCCGGCTCGTAGTCCACGCGGTTTTCGTGCCCGTTGACGTGGAGCATGTAGGGATGCTCGCGGTGGAACTTGGAAAGCGCACGAATCCCGTACGGGGAGAGAAACTCGCTCTCGTCCAGCATGTAGTGCAGCACGCTCACCAGTTGCCGGTGGTTGACCAACGAGAGCAGCCGGCGCACCCCGTGCGGCGAGCGCTGCGTCATCTCCATGTGCCCGGGCACGTCCGGAGAATTGTCGAGGAACCATTGCATCCGCCGCTTGAACCCCGGCAGCTTGTCCACGATTTCCGGCTCGAGTGTTTCCACGGCGAACAGCGGAATCAGCCCCACCATCGAACGCACCTTGAGGAAGTGATGGCTGCCGTTGGGCAGGTGGAGAACGTCGTAGTAGAAGCCATCCTCTTCATCCCAGAGCGAGATGCCCTCGCCGGCCAGATCGTTCATCGCGTGCGCGATGTACACGAAATGCTCGAAGAACTTGCTGGCCACGTCTTCGTAAGCCTGGTCCGCACGCGCCAATTCCATCGCCATGGCCAGCATGTTGAGGCAGTACATTCCCATCCAACTGGTGCCGTCGGACTGCTCCAGATGGCCCCCGGTGGGCAGCGGCGCCGAGCGGTCGAAGACGCCGATGTTGTCCAGCCCCAGAAACCCACCCTGGAAGACGTTCTTCCCGTCGGGGTCCTTGCGGTTCACCCACCAGGTGAAGTTCAGCAGCAGCTTGTGAAACACGCGCTCGAGGAAACTGCGGTCGGCGCAGCCGCGAATGCGCTTTTCAATCTTGTACACGCGCCAAGCGGCCCAGGCGTGCACGCCCGGGTTGACGTCGCCAAAAGCCCACTCGTAGGCCGGCAACTGCCCGTTGGGGTGCATGTACCACTCGCGCAGCAGCAGGATGAGTTGCTCCTTGGCAAAGTCCGGATCGACCTGCGCCAGCGGGACGCAATGGAACGCCAGGTCCCACGCGGCGTACCAGGGGTACTCCCACTTGTCGGGCATGGAGATCACGTCGGCGTTGTAGAGGTGCGTCCACTCGTGGTTCCGCCCGTTTTTGCGCTCCAGCGGAGGCGGAGGAAAGGCGGGGTCGCCTTCCAGCCAGCGGCGAACGTCGTAGTGATAGAACTGCTTGGACCAGAGCATGCCGGCGAACGCCTGGCGCTGGACGTTTCGCGCATCCTCAGAGAGGCCCTTGGGGGTGCGCTGGGCGTAAAACTCGCCGGCTTCGGCGATTCGTTCGGCGAAGACCTGATCCACCTCGGGACCCAGCATCTCGTCGGTGGGCGGCTGATTGGTGAAGCGCAGGCGCAGCGTGGCGCTCGAGCCGGGCTCGAGGCGCAGCGGATAATGTGCGGCGGCCTTGGTGCCGGCCTTTGCCGGATTCACCGCCTCGTGCGCGCCGTGCACAATGTACTCGTTGAGGCCGTCCTTGACGTAAGGGGTGCGATTCTCCCCGCCAAAGAGGTGCCGGAAATTGGTGTCGTTCTCGGTGAACAGCAGCTCCGGCTCACCCTCGCAGAGCAGCCAGCGCGTGCCGTAGGTTTTCTCCTGCGCGACGATCGTAACGCCACCTGGCACCAGCGCGCCCGCCATGAGCCGCGGACGGTGGGCGCCGTGATCCCACGCCCAGGTGTTGCGGAACCACAGCGTTGGCAGCAGGTGCAGCTCGGCGGCCTCGGGGCCGCGGTTGTGCACCGTGATGCGGATCAAGATGTCTTCGGGAGTGGCCTTGGCGTACTCGAGGAATACGTCGAAGTAGCGATCCTCCGCGAAGACGCCGGTATCCATCAGCTCGAATTCCGGAGCGCCGCGCCCGCAGCGCCGGTTCTCCTCCACGAGCTGCGTGTAGGGAAATGCCGCCTGCGGATACTTGTAGAGAAATTTCATGTAGGAGTACGTAGGCGTGGAGTCGAGATAAAAGTAGTATTCCTTCACGTCCTCGCCGTGGTTGCCCTCGTTGCCGGTGAGCCCGAACAGGCGCTCTTTCAGGATGGGGTCGCGCCCGTTCCACAGCGCCAACGCGAAGCAGACGATCTGGTGGCGGTCGGAAATCCCGCCGATGCCGTCTTCTCCCCAGCGATAGGCGCGCGAGCGGGCGTGGTCGTGCGGGAGATACTCCCAGGCCGTGCCGTGGGGGCTGTAGTCCTCACGGACCGTGCCCCACTGGCGCTCGGAGAGGTACGGCCCCCAGCGCTTCCAGTGCGCCGTGCGCTGCCGCGACTGTTCGAGTCTTTGCTGTTCCGCGCTCATCCCCAAGCAACCTTTCTTCCTCTACGGCACCGCCGGGTGCCTGGATGGACCTGGCCCTTGCCGGCCGCCCCGAGGTGCCGGTGGCTCCTACAATGGATGCCGGCGTCTGGCGTCTGGTTCGAGATTCTACCGCCCAACTCGACTCCCCCCAGGCCCCAGCCGTCGCCGGGCGCTGAGGGGGAGACATAGTTTATCAGGAGAACCCTCCCTTGGTCTAAATTATTGGACTGATTGACCTTATAGCAAGCGTATCAGGGGATGGCGAGACTGGGGCCACGCCCGCTGGTGGCCCCTGACCGGACTTTGCCAATGCGCGGCATCGCGTCCTGCGCGGCGCCGACCATGCCGACCGGGCAAGCCGGCAGTTGTGAGCCTTCGGATCTACGCTCCTCGGCGGCTAATTCCCCTGCGTGGGGTCGTGGAAGGCGGGATCCTGCAGGCGCTGCCAGCGCTGCCGGGCGAGCAGAGCCGCACCGAGGGCGCCGGCGTACTCCGATTCGGGGCTGACGTTCAAGGGCATGCCGAGCCGCTCTTCGAGCGAGCGCACCATCCCGGTGTTCTTGCTGACGCCGCCGGTAAGCGTGATCTCCATCTGCGCGCCCACCTGGCGCACCAGGGCCACCAGGCGTTCGGCAATGGAATTGTGCGCGCCCCGCAGGATGTCCTCGATGCATTTACCGGCGGTGACCTGATTGATGACCTCGCTTTCGGCCAGCACCGCGCAGATGTTGGAGATGGGCTGCGGGTCCTGCGCGCGCAGCGAAAGCTCGCCGACCTGGTCGAGGTCAATTTCCAGGGCGCGCGCGACACGCTCCACAAACCGCCCTGCGCCCGAGGCGCAGCGGTCGTTCATCCGGAAGGCCACGACGCGGCCGTTGTCGGCGATGCGCAGCGCGCGCGAGTTCATCGCGCCGATGTCCAGCACCGTGCGCGTCCCCGGAAACAGTCGCAAGGCCCCCACAGCGTGGCAGGTCATCTCGGTGATTTGGATCTGCCGGAACAGCACGCGATAGCGCCCGTGGCCGGTGCTGGCGACGTACACGATGTCCTCGGCCTTCAGCCCGTTATGCCCGCACAACTCTTCGAGCGTCTTCTGGGCGGCCAGCTCGAGCCGCGCGCCGGTTTCCCGGCAGGCCCGGCCCGCGACTCCTCCGTGCTCGTCCACGAGCACGGCGCGCGTCGTGCGCGTGCCCACGTCGATGCCCAGGACGTAGCTCACGTCAGGCTCCTTTTCGGGCCGCAGGCGCTCCGCCCTCGGGATGATTCCTGCTGTTCTTGCTCACTTCGCCGTGCGCGGCGCGCTCCCAGCCAAACAGGGCCGCGCCGATCGCCCCAATGTGCTGGGAATCCGGCGAGACGTTCAGCTTCACCTTTACGCGCTCCTCAATCGCGCGCACCATCCCCGGGTTGCGCGCCACGCCGCCGGTGAAGGTGATCTCCTCTTCGAGCCCCACGCGCCGCAGCAACCCCACGCTGCGCCCGGCGATGGTCGCATGCACGCCCGCCAGGATGTCCTCTACAGGACACCCGCGAGCCAGGTGCATCATGATCTCCTGCTCGACGAAAACGGTGCACACGTTGGTGATCTTCAGGGGTTTCTTGGACTGGCTGGCGACGGTGCCCAGCTCTTCGAGCTGCAGCCCCAGCACCTCCGCGGCCGCAGTCAGGAAGCG
>JACQDH010000024.1 GCA_016201215.1 Acidobacteriota bacterium
TGTTCGAGCCAGCTCATATCAGAAACAAAGCAATATAGCGTACGGTCTCCCGGCCTTCAACGCATCCAAACCGGTGGCAGTGATTCAGTATCCGGGAAGCCCGTTATACGTCCGCTGACTCGAGTCAACTTCACTTTAGCCGGTTTGTCCGGGCGAGTGGGTCACCTTGAAGTGAATCTGTGGAATAGCTTAGCCGCCCCCAATATCAACAGCGAATAAGTGACCGTATTGATGACCGCCCCGACGATTGGAGCAAAGGCTTCCTGTGCCATCGTTCCTCCGTGTCCCCCCGTTATTGCCATTTGGACAATCATCCCAGGGAACAAGACAAAAAACACGACGGCAGAGAGAAGGAGATTGGAAGAAGACAGAAATTCATATTGCAGGAAGCTCAGAGGAATCACGATAGCCGACGCGATGTAGATTGCTTTCTTTGCGTTCACACTTCTGCCTCTGCTAGCTGATTTCCGATAGTCTCACAAGTCCTTCTGGCGATTAAAGGCGATTCTCGAAGCTAATTCACAAGTGACTTTTGTCACGCGTAGTGAAAGTGCAGTCGGCTTCTCAGAAACAGACCCACTACGAAACCCGTGGGCGAGCAGATCGGTCGCTCTTGTCCGGATGGCTGGGAGGGATCTGACCCTTCAGCTTTTCTGAGGGCAGTGTTGGGGCGTCAGATTACAGATTTGAGACCAGATTTGAGATTCCAGCCACCAACCTCGACTCTCAACCTTCGGTTGCGACTCTTCGCCCGCGTTAGGCATCGGGCACGGGGGGAGTGCGGGAGGTTGAGGCGCTGCGGCGCTTGTGGCAGAGTGCCAATGCGGAACGAAGGACGGCGCCTGGAAGGCGCCGCCACAAGGAACCCCTTGATTGCAGCCGGCGTTTTCGTGCTGGGTCTGGTGATTGGCAGCTTCCTGAACGTCTGCATTCGGCGCATCCCGCGCGACGCATCGATCGTGCTGCCGGCGTCGCGATGTCCTTCGTGCCAGGCGACGATCAAGCCCTACGACAACATTCCAGTGCTGAGCTGGCTGAAGCTCGGCGGCAAGTGCCGCCACTGCAAGCAGAAGATCTCCGCGCTGTACCCGGCGGTGGAGTTGCTGACGGGCCTGCTTTTCCTGGCCTGTTTCTTTGCCTTCGGCCTGAGCCTGGACGCTCTGAAGTGGGCAGTCTTCTCCGCCCTGATGATCGTGCTGACGATCACCGACGTGCGCGAGCGGATTCTGCCCGACAAAGTGAACTTCACCGGCCTGGGCATCGGAATCGCGCTCAGTTTCTTCGCGCGACCCGTGGACGGCACGGCGCTGTGGCTGGCCAACCGCCTCTTTGCTTTCCAGCCGCCGCGGCCGGTGCTCTCATTCGCCGACGCGCTGCTCGGCGCCGCCGTCGGCAGCGGTCTGCTGTGGCTGGTGGGCGAGGGCTACTTCCGGCTGCGCGGCCGCGAGGGCATGGGACTCGGCGACGTCAAAATGATGGCCATGGCCGGGGCGTTCTTGGGGCTGAAGCGAACGCTGCTCACGATTCTGGCCGGGTCGCTGCTCGGCAGTGTCATCGGTCTGCTGGTCATCGCCCTGGCCGGCAAGGGCCGGGACTACGAATTGCCCTTCGGCGCGTTTCTCGGAGCGGGCGCGCTGCTGGTGGTGTTCTTCGGCACGCCTGCGCTCGACTGGTACCAATCGCTGCTGGCCGGACGCTAGGAGGGCGGGCAGGCGCAAAATGATGGCCATCCAAATGCCGGCCGCTTGGCCCTTGTGGCTGGGCGGCGCGATTCTTTTCATCCTGGCGATTCTGGGCGGAGCGTTCGCCTTCTCCTTCGGGCTGCGGCGCTACCTGCGCGGCGGAGCGACGGAACGCAGCGACGAGCTCGGCACGCTCAAGCCCGCCGGGGAGAATCCCGCCGCCTTCATGGCCGCCTCGATGCAGGCCGTGATCCAGAAGCTCCGCGAGCAGGAAAAGGAACTCGAACGCCTGCACCGGCTGGAAAAGGAGCGCGCCGAACAGACCGAGCGCCTGAGCGAGGCGGTGACGCGCAACATGCCTGCCGGGCTGCTGCTGGTGAACTCGGCGGGCATCATCACCAGCGCGAATCCCGCCGCGGAGACGGCACTGGGCGTGCGCGGGATCGCCTACCGGCGCTACACCGAAGCCCTCGGACCCGACTCCGCGCTCTCGCGGCTGCTGACCAGTTGTTTGCAGGAAGCGCGCACCTTTCGGCGCGAAGAGGTGGAATACACCACTCCGGCGTCCGAGTTGCGGCAGCTCGGGGTGACCATCTCACCCGTTCTGAGCGGCCCGCGGGAAGTCTCCGGCGCGATCTGCCTGCTCAGCGATCTGACCGAGCTCACCCTGCTGCAGAAACAGATTCACATGAAGGAAAACCTCGCCGCGCTGGGCGAGCTTTCCGCCGGCATCGCCCACGAATTCAAGAACGCGCTGGCGACCATCTCCGGCTACGCCCAGATGATCCGCAGCGAAGCCGCCGGCAGCGAGCTGGCCGACCATGCGGCGCGCATCCTGGATCAGACGCGCGCCATCACCCACATGGTCACCGAGTTCCTGAAATTTGCGCGACCACTCGAGCTCGCCGACGAGGAGATCCGCATGCGGCCGCTGGTCGAGCGCGTGGTGGCCGAGGTGCGCGAAGCCCTCCCGCAGGTGGACATCACCTGCGAGGGCGAGTTTGCCGAAGTCGCCGGCGACGAGGCCTTGCTGCGCCAGGCGCTTCTGAACCTGGCGCGAAATGCCGTCGAAGCCGTTACTTCACAACCGTTCGGTGGACGCGTCACCCTGCGGGGCACGGTCGAACACAGCGCCGGCCGCGGCGTCCAGCGCATCTCCATCGCGGACAACGGCCCTGGCATCCCGGCCGAAGACTTGCCGAAGATTTTTCTGCCCTTCTACACGACCAAGGCTGCCGGGACCGGCCTGGGCCTGGCCGTGGTCCAAAAAATCGTCGTGCAGCACGGCGGCGGCGTCGAGGCGCGGAACCAGCCGGAAGGCGGCGCCGAGTTTATCCTTTGGCTACCGCTGCGCCGCCCAACCGCCCAGGCAGTTGATTCGGCCTCTGCCAGCATCTACACTAAGTAGTGGGAGCCCCATCGCCTCCCCGCTCAGCTACGGTTCGCCGCAGAAGGAATCGGTGGCCGAAGCGGCGCGCAAAGCGCGCGAGCAGAAGAAGGCCCTGCCCAAGCCCGCCAAGGTTTTCACCAACGACAACCTGCCCAGCGTGTCCGGCGCCGTGAATGTCGTGGGCAGCGCACCGCCCGCCGCCGCGCCGGAAGCCGTCGGGGACAAGCCCGCGGCCACTGAGGAACAAGTAGCCAAGGAAAAGGAGAAAGAGACCAAGGGCGAGGCGGCCTGGCGCAAGCGCTTCGCGGAGGCCCGCGGCAGGTTGCGCACTGGCGAGAAAGAACTCGACATTATGCAGCGCGAGTTGAACCTGCAGCAGCAGCAATACTATAGCGACCCGAACAAGGCTCTGCGCCAGCAGTACTCCCGCTCGGATATCAACAACCTCACCAAAGCCATTGCGGACAAGAAGCAGGAAGTCGCCCAACTCAAGCAGGCTCTTTCCGATCTCGAGGACGAGTTGCGCCGCGCCGGCGGCGATCCGGGCTGGGCGCGCGAGTAGCCCTCAGTTCTCAGTCTTCGGTCGTGAGCTGACAGTCCACAGGTCAAAGTCGAAAGTCCTGAACCGCTGGTGTCCAGGTCTTCGGAATAACCCGCAGCTTCGCATTCCTTTCTCGGATTCATCCTCTCTGTGCCCTCTGTGCTCTCTGCGTTCAGGACCAGTCTCTCGATACGCCAACCTTGACGGGCAATTCTCTGCCCCCCCTGCCGGACACTGCACATGGCTTGACCCCCGCTCCCCGCAGCAACCAGGAATCGTGTTAAATAAGAAGTGCGATGGAGTCGCTGCTCCTGGTCGAGGACAAAGCCGAACTGCGCGCCATGCTGCGCAAGGCGCTGGAGCGCGCGGGCTATTCGGTGGACGACGCGCCGGACGGCACCACCGCGGTCAACAAGGTTCGCGCGCAGCGCTACCTGCTCGTCCTCACCGACCTGAAGCTGCCCGGCTGCTCCGGCCTGGACATCCTGCGCGAGACCAAGCAGGCCGACCCCACCATCCCCGTCATCCTGATCACCGCCTTCGGCTCGGTCGAAGAGGCCGTGACCGCGATGAAAGAAGGCGCGTTCGATTTCATTCAGAAGCCGGTGGACCTGGACCACCTGAAGCTGCTGGTCGAACGCGCCGCGCAGCAGCAGGAGCTGTTGCGCGAGAACCTGCTGCTGCGCGAGGAGTACGCGGCGCGCTACGGTTTCCCCCGCATCGTGGCCGAACATCCGGGCATGAAGGAGATTAGCTATCAGATCCAGCGCGTTGCGGCAACCGATTCCACCGTCCTGCTGCTGGGGGAAAGCGGCACTGGCAAGGAGCTTTTTGCCCGCGCCATCCACCATCTCTCGCCGCGGCGCGAGCAGCCCTTTGTGGCGCTCAACTGCGCCGCCATCCCCGAGGGCCTGGTGGAAAACGAGCTGTTCGGCCACGAGCGCGGCGCGTACACGGGCGCGGGCGCGCGTAAGATCGGCAAGATGGAGCTGGCGCACCGCGGCACGCTTTTTCTCGACGAGATTGCCGAGCTGCCCCTGGCCATCCAGTCCAAGCTGCTGCGGGTGCTCGAGGAGCGCCGCTTTGACCGCGTGGGCGGCACGCAGGCCGTCGATGTGGATGTGCGCATCCTGACGGCAACGAACAAGGACCTCCGCGCCGCCGTCGCCGCAAAGTCGTTCCGCGAAGACCTCTATTTCCGGATCTCCGCCGTGCCGCTTACCATTCCGCCGTTGCGCGAGCGCGGCGACGACGTCCTCTTGCTGGCCGAGTATTTCCTGGAGCGCTTCCGCCGGGAATTCCGCAAGCCCGACCTGGAACTGACCGAGGACGCCAAGCTGCGCCTCACCACCTACCCCTGGCCCGGCAACGTCCGCGAATTGCAAAATGCCATCGAGCGCGCCGTAATTCTCTGCGACGGCCATGCCATCGACGCGGCCGCATTCCAACTCCCCACGGCGCGGCCTGCCCCCGCCGACATGCCTGCGGGAATGCTGGACGAGAATTTCCTCTGGGAAGGAACGCTTCAGGAAGTCGGCGCGCGCGCGCTGCATCACATCGAGCGGTTCAAGATCGAAGCCGCGCTGCGCGAGTGCAAGTGGAACAAGACGCGCGCCGCCGAAAAGCTGGGTGTGTCCTACAAGTCGCTGCTGAACAAAGTGCGGGCCCTCGGTCTCGAAAACTGAGCTCTCCGCAATCAGCCTTCAGCATTCAGTAAAACGATCTTAGAACCAGCGCAGCGCCGGCACCGATGGCGCCAAGCCCGACCAGCCTTGCGAGCAACGGCCCGCGCTTCCACAGTTTTTCCACGCCGATCACCGCCGCGACGCCCGTCATCACGCCGAGGTTCATCACGCCCAGGACCATCTGGATCAGCATCAGCGCCCAGCAACACGCCGCGCAGAAGGCACCGTGCTGGACACCCACGCGGATGGCCCCCGCGGGTCCCGGGCGCCACGCCTGGCCCAAGAATAGCAACGGTTCGCGACAGTGCTTCAGGCACGACTGCTTGAGCGGGGAAAACTGATAGAGGCCAGCGAAGATCAGCGCGACTCCCGCTGCGGGGGGAATCAACCGGCTCAGGCGTTGGGACTCCATCGCCCAACGGGAGACCTCGAGCCCGATGCCGAAGCCCACGGCACCGAAGGCCAGCCACACCGCGAAGTAGCCCGCGCCAACCAGAACGGTGGAGAGCGCCGGGCGCGGCGCGGCGGTATGCAGGGCCACGCGCCGATAGAGGGAGAGCATCGGCCAGGTGGAGGGCAGCATCATGGCTACCATCATGGCCTGCCACATCAGCAGGAACATCCATGCGGCCGACCACGGCGACTGCCCCGGCATGACCATCCACATCATGGGCATGGTCCAGCCGCCGGGCATGGGCATCCCGCCAGACATGCTGCGCGTGCCGTAAAGCGTGAGCGCCGCCGCACCCAGAAAGATCAAGGAGGCAATGCCGCGAGCCCGGAGCTCGCTGCGCGGCGGCGACGCAACCCCAGCGAGCGTCCCGGCAGCCGCGTGGCTGTCGTGCTGCATCAACATTTGGCGCTAGCCTTCGCCCTCGCCCGCATAGCTGAATTGGGAAAACTCGGCATACTGGCCGCTGTGGTCATAACGCAGGTCCGCGGTCACGCGAAACACCTCGGACTTGCAGATCGTGGCCCGTGTGGAGGTGAACCCGGTCGGCTTGTCGAGGTAAAGCTCCTCCGGCTTGCCGGTGACCGGGTTGAGGATAGGCCCCAGCTCGAGCTCCAGCAGGCCCGCCGCGCGGGCGCGGCTCGTCAGGCCGTCGAGCCGCATATCGAACTTCGCGTAGCGCGGCTCGAGCCAGGTTTCGGTCACCGACGCCAAGATGGCCCAGGGCCCGCCGTACTTGCCGTGCGTCACTTTCAGCAGGGCGTCACGCTGCGCCGCGGTGGCCTTTTCGTCCAGAATGAGTAGGGAGGTGAGCTTGCCCTCGTGTATTGGCCCGGGCGAATGGGCCACCCAGGCGAGCGTGAGCCCGCCGATCGAAACGTCGCCGAACTTCCCTTCCTCGGTGTGCCAGATGTAGCCGCCCTCGCACTTGCCGTAAGTCGGCCGCGCATTGAAACTGCACGGGCAGCCCCAGTCACAACTGCACGCGCCCAACAGGGCGCCCTTCATCGTCCACTTGATTGGCATGGCCTTCTCCTGAGCGACCCCTATTTTACTCATAATGGCAAGCGTGTAAAGCAGAGCCCCTCCGGCGGCGCGTCAGACCCGGCGAGCGGAATGAAGCGACACGATGCCGCCGGTCCACAACTCGAAGCGGGCGTCCGCGAACCCCACGCGCGCCATCAGGGCGGCCAGGTCCTCCAGAGAAGGAAATGCTTCAACCGAACTCGGCAGATAGGAATAGGCCCTGGAGTCTCCCGAGAGCGCCCGACCCAAGCGGGGGAGAATCCGCGTGAAATAGAACCTATAGAGCGGCCCGAAGAGCGTGCCGCGCGGTTCGGCGAATTCCAGGATGCCTACTTCCCCGCCCGGCCGCAGAATGCGGTGAATCTCGCGCAAGCCACGCTCGTAGTTGGCGAGATTGCGGAAGCCGAACGCGGCCGTGGCCAGATCGAAGCTGGCATCGGCGAAAGGCAACTGCAACACATCGGCCTCCACGTAGCCTCCCAGGCGTCCACCGGCGGAACCCGCACGGGCTGACTTGTCCTGAGCCAGCACCAGCATGGGGTGCGCGAAGTCGGTGCCGAAGACAGTAGCCTGGCCGCCGCGAAGCAGTGCGAGGGTGAGATCGCCCGTGCCGCAGCACAGGTCGAGCACGCGGGCATCGGCGCGCGCCAGGACGTGGCCGAAGTGACGCCCCACACGGCGGCGCCAGACTCGGTCCAGGTTGAACGACAGCAGGTGATTGGCGAGATCATACCGCGGGGCGATGTGGCTGAACATCTGCCGCACCTGGCGCGCGGCTTCAGCTTCGTCGTGTGCGCCGGCAGGCCGCGTGCCCGGCAAGGGCGCACGTCGAGGAGTGGACGAGCTCATAGTTGGCAAACAGTTGTCAGTTGTCAGTTCTCAGTTGTCAGCTTCCACCGTTCAGCTTTCCAGGATAAGTCCTCCAGCATCCCTCCCCACCAAGGAAAGGTGTCCCTCACCGAAGGCCTAAGGCAGTCGCGCTGCTTCTCGTTAGCGCCTGCCGCACCCTGCCGACCAGTCGCTCGGGGATGCTCTCCGTGACCTCGACCCGGCCGATGCGCCGCGGCGTAACCAACCGCAAGCGGCCGCCACGCGCTTTCTTGTCTGCGCGCATGATTTTCACGAGTTCCGCGGCGGAAATTCCTGACAGCGACGGCCGCGGGCCTACCCGCGAGACCAAAGTAGTGATCCGCGCGTCGCGCCGCAGCAGATCGTCGAGGCGCCGTTCGAGGAAGCGGAAGAGAGTGGCATCGCCGATCACGCCGTACTTGATCACTTCATAGAGTCCGGAGCGGTATTGCCGCTGTGGAAGCGTCTGGAGCACATCTGGATCGGCTAGGACGAGGCGCGGCGGGTAGAACGCGCCAACCAGGTTCTTCCCTTCCGGCAGATTGACGCCGGTCTTGCCGCCAATGGCGCTGTCCACCTGCGCTACGAGGGTGGTGGGCACGTGCACCAGGCGCACGCCGCGCAGATAACTTGCCGCCACGAAGCCAGCGATGTCACCGACCACGCCGCCCCCCACCGCCACGAGCACGGCACGGCGGTCGGCACCTGCGCGCACCAGCCGGCGGCAGAGAGTTTCGACGGCCCGTATGTTCTTCGAGGTTTCGCGGTCGTCAAAAAGGATGATGTTGCAACCGCCGGCGCGGCGAAAACTCCGAGCCAGTGCGCGGCCCCAGTGCTTCCACACGCGCGGCGAGGAGAGGAGGAAGACTCCCGTATGTTCGCCGAGACCGGCGACGAGTTCCCCGGCGCGCGCCAGTGTGCCGCGGCCGCACAGCACGGTGTAGTCGCCCGACGCGGCGCGAACGACGATGCGTTGGGCTGCGCGCATAGATGGAGCGAAGAATGTAGCACATTCGAGCGGCAGACTCCTCCCGGCGGCCGGGTGCCACCCGCCGGCCCGAATTGGGTTCGTGCTACCATAAGCCGCGGCGCCTGGACCCCGGGCCACGGTTCCCGGATTACGGCGATGAAAGCCAACAGTCCGCAGTACGCTGACTACGTTGTCGTGGGTTGCGGCATCGCCGGGTTGCGCGCCGCCATCGAGCTGGGCCCTTCGGGCAGGGTGCTGGTGCTGGCTAAGTCCTCGCTCAGCGACACGGCCACCGAATGGGCCCAGGGCGGGATCGCCGCGGCGCTCAGCGACGAAGACGAGATCAGCCTGCACGAACAGGACACCCTGCTGGCCGGCGACGGCCTCTGCAACCCAGAGGCGGTCAAAGTGCTGGTCGAAGAAGGTCCGCCCTATATCCAGCAACTGATCGAATGGGGCACGCAGTTTGACCGCGCCGGGACCAAGCTGGCCTTCACCCGCGAGGGCGCTCATAGCCGCTCGCGCATCCTCCACGCCCAGGGCGATTCCACCGGCCACGAGATCAGCCGGGCGCTTTTCGCCAAGGCCCGCACTCTGGAGCGTATCGAGATCCGCCCCCACGCCTTCACCACCGAGCTACTGGTCGAGAAAGGCCACGTCGTGGGCCTGCGCTACCTTAGCGAAACGCAACACCGCTGGCACGAAATCCGCGCCGGGGCCGTGCTGCTCGCCACCGGCGGCCTGGGGCAGGTCTATCGCGAGACCACCAATCCCGGCGGTGGCCACCGGCGACGGCATGGCCATCGCCTATCAGGCCGGCGCCGTGCTCGCCGATCTCGAGTTCGTGCAGTTCCATCCCACGGCGCTCGCCGTGAAGGGCGCCCCGCGCTTTCTGCTCTCCGAAGCGCTGCGCGGGGAGGGCGCGGTGCTGCGCAACGTCGATCTGGAGCGCTTCATGAAGCGCTACCACGAAGCCGGTGAACTGGCGCCGCGCGACGTCGTAGCCCGCGCCATCGTCACCGAGATGCTGCGCACCGAGACCGAATACGTTTACCTCGACATGACCGGCCGACCCGCTGACTACGTCCGCAAGCGCTTCCCACGCATCTATGCCACCTGCCAGGGCTACGGCCTCGACATCACCAGCGACCTGGTGCCGGTCCGGCCGGCGGCGCACTACGCCATGGGCGGCGTGAAGACCGATCTGTTTGGACGCACAACGCTTCCCGGACTCTACGCCGCCGGGGAAACCGCCGCTACGGGCGTCCATGGCGCGAACCGCCTGGCCAGCAATTCCCTGCTCGAGGGTCTGGTGTTCGGAGCGCGCGCGGGCGCTGCCATGGCGCAAGGCTCGCCGGCGGCCAAAGCGAAAGCGGCCACGCCCAATCCCGGCCCGCAAGGCAAGGCTGCGCAGAACCATTTGGGCCAGCGCGGGAAAAAACCCAATCAGCCGAATTACGAGAAACACGCGAATCACACTTCGCGCCATGCAGCCGGGCCTGCCGCACCTTCCGACCCTGTGACGGCGGCCCTCGAGCAGATTCGCACTCTCATGTGGAAGGACGTGGGCATCCTCCGCAACGGCCGCGAACTGGCTTTGGCCATCGAGCAACTGGATACACTCACGATTGAGTGCCCGGAAAGAGCTTTGCGGCAGGCCTGCGAGCTCCATAACCTGTGGACGCTCGCCCAACTGATTGCCCGCTCGGCCCTGGCCCGCGAGGAGAGCCGCGGCAGTCATTACCGCTCCGATTTTCCCTACCACAACGACGAGGACTTCCTGAAGCACTCCTGCGTTGCACGCGGGAAGAACATCTGCTTCGAGAAGTGACTAGCTTTCAGCTTTCAGTTCTCAGCCGTCAATTTTCCGTTTTCAGTGCTCAGCGCGCAGATTTCCGTCTTCAGCCTTGATCCTTGGAGGGGCCGCGGACCTCTAA
>JACQDH010000109.1 GCA_016201215.1 Acidobacteriota bacterium
CCGCGGTAGAAAACCGGTCCAGGGGAACCGAACTTGATGATCAGGGCGAGGACGATCAGAATCGGCGACAGAACCGCGAGGGCCGCCAGCGCGACGATGAAGTCAAACCCGCGCTTGACCGGAATTTCCGTTTTGAGCTTCCGCTTCGCCCGAAATCCTAGCCCTCCTGGCCCGTCGTGTCAGCCGCAAGTCGCGCTGGCCCCTTTGGGGTGGTAGTGCGGCTCGTTTTGGCCGTTCTGCGGAGCCGCTGTGTTGGTTTTGCCCGCCCCAGCTTGCCTCGCCGCTGACACTTCCCCGCTGGATGGCTTCCGAGCGCTCGTTTGCTTTCTGTCCTGGTTTGCTAACCGTCCGGCAGCGGCAACGCCGCGATCATTCTCAGCATGCTGCCGAACAGCCTCCGACTCAGATGTCCTTCGGCCAGCAAAAGCCAATAATAGCGCGCATGTCTCACCAGCCGACCGCCCGTCTTCACCAGCCGCTGCTGCAAGCTCGTCAGCGACCAGTTCCCAATCCTCCTCGGAAACGCTAGCCGTCGCCACAGGTTGCCCAGATTGTAGGCGATCACGCTCAGCCACAGCCGCACCTCGTTCGACCGAAACCGGTGGCAGCTCAGTCGCGTCATCTTCACCGCCTGCTTGCCTTCCTTGATCCACTGCTCGGCGGTGCCGAGCTTGTTGTAGAATCGCACCACCGCCGGGCTCGGTAGGGTCAGGTTGGTCGCGATGAATCCCACGCGCGGGAACAGCTCCCCCGGATGATGCTCGACCTTCGCCACCACGCGCCGGGCCGTCTTCCAACTCGCCGCCTGGTAGAGGAATCCCTTGTACTCCACCAACGGCTTCTGACTCGGTCTTCCCAGCGGGCGCGGCAGCAGTTCGGCGATGTCCCGTTCCAGGCTGTCGTTCGCGGGAATGCGGATGGCATATTTCACGCCCCGCGCTTCCAGCGCCTCGTAAACCTCCGGCTTGGCAAAGGCCGCGTCCGCCCGGAACACGACTTCCTTCCCCATTTGTTGCTGCCGCTCGATCTCGGGCAACAGAACGTCTTCCCAGCCTTCGGCGCTGTGCACGTTGCCGGGCCGCAGCTTGGCCGCCAGGCAGTCGCCCTCGCGATTGAATAACAGCAGCGGGTGATAACACGTCGATTCGAAGTGTCCGTTGTATGCGCTCTGCTCTTGCTCTCCGCACACTGGGATCTCGGTGGAACCCAGGTCCAGGACCGCCCGGTCACCTGAATCCATCGCTTCCGCTCTCCCGATCAGTGCCCGGTTCAGTCGTGCCAGCCCCGCGAAGTTCTCCTCCTCGGCCAGCATCTCAGTCTCGAAGGTCTGCAACCGGGAGGTCAGAGCTGCCCCTCGATCCCAGATCTTTTCGGAGCCGACCAGCCGGAAGGTCGCGTCGTGGGACAGCCGCTCGGCATCGTTCACATCCTCATACCCCGCCAAGCGGCTGTACACCGACTGCCGCAGCAGGTCGGCGAAGGGCAAGCGCGCATTCTTCGCCCGAGAGTCCGTCAGGTATTGCTCGATGAGTTCGCCGAAGCCCAGCCGCTCGTCCAGCTCCCGGATCAGAATCAGACCTCCATCGGAAGTGACTCGCGACCCCTGAAAATCGACCCTCAAGGAAGCGTTGAACGAGAGTTGAAAGGGCTGATTTTGGCTCTCACCCACTGGGTGTCCACCTCCGGAAGGCTTCCCTGTGCTTAGTTCACGCATGAACACAGGCGACGGATATCTTCTACACCCTTATCACCGAGTTTCAAATCGGAAATCCGGGCTAAGATGTTCACGCGAGCGTCGAGCAATGGCTCGCGTACAGTGCGCCGGACGTCCATCTGGGCCGCGTGATGGTTCACGACTTCAGGTTCCTCTAGGGCAAAGACCTGCTGGAGGCACTGGGTGTCTTGGATGTCGTCCGCGTAGAAGCGCGTGTTCAGATTCCTACGAGGTCCGCGGGATAAATCGTCCAGCACTACCAACCTCATGACCCATCTCGAGATGGCCATCCACCACATGGGAGGCGATGACGCCAGCGCCGCCAGTGACCAGAATCTTCATCCGAGATACTTCCTCTCCTTCCTCATCTAGTGGGCCCCTTCCGCTCTCAAGACCTTCCATGCCGTCTTGGCCATAATCACAAGATCGAGCCAGATGGACCAATGCTCGATGTAGAACATGTCCATGCGCACTCTTTCCTCGTATGTGGTCGTCTGGCGACCCATCACCTGCCAGAAACCGGTCAGTCCTGGTTTGACGGACAGGAGCATCTTCAATTGCTCCCCGTAGCGATCCCTTTCGTCCCAGGAAATCACCCGCGGACCGACAAAAGTGAGCTGGCCGCTCAGCAGACCGAAGAACTGCGGAAACTCATCAATGCTGTACTTGCGCAAGAACCGTCCCACCCGAAGCACTCGGGGATCGTTCGCCAATTTGAACTTCTCTGCGAACTTCTCCCGAAGGGCCGGAGTATTCTGCAGAATCTGGTCTGCATCCTCGCGCATCGTCCGGAATTTGAAGTAGTAGTGAACCTTGCCGTCACATCCCACAAACTCGCGCGGATAGAAGATCGGCCCGCTGTCTTCCAACTTGATCAGCAGTCCCACTACCGGAACGAGCAGCAGAGTGACGAGACTGCCCACCAGTCCGATCAGCTTGTCGAGGGCGCTCTTCACGAGCCGCTCCAACGCGCGCGACCACCTTGGCGTTGCATAGAAGCGGAAAAAGCCGGAGAACTCATCCCGCTCGTAGTTGAATTCCGGAGAGCCAAACAAGTCGGAATAGACCTCGACGTCGATCCGCTTTTCCTGGCAGCGCCGAATGATCTCGAGCACCCGCGGGTGTGAGTCGCAGGAGGTTGTCGGCAGGCGGAGAAAGATCAATTGGACCTTGTGTTTTTCGGCGACGTGCTCCCACTGGTCGAGTGAACCGAGTACGGGCAGCCCGAGGGCTCGATTTTCTAAAGCGCCTCTGGAGTCCGGCTCAGCAAGAACGCCCGCGATCCTATAGCCCTCGTAACGTTGGATCGAGAGTCGCGTCTGGTATTCCGCGAGTGTGATGGTCGAACCCACCAGAAGAGCCTTTTGTTGGGCGAGCCCGCGTCGCCACAAGCTGTCGTAGAGGGTCCGCAGGCTGAAGCGTATGCCCAACATCAGAAACAGGGTCAGGGCGTACCAGGCCAAGACGAGATACCGGGAGAAGCCGAGGGTCTTGAACAAAACAAAGTTAGCGCACACCAATGCCGCAAAAGAGAGAGAAACACCGGTAAAGACCAGTTGCAGTTCTTTTTCCGGCCGCCGCAGATCGGGACTCTTGTAGCCCTCAAGCAGATACAGGAGGGCGGCGAAGAAAGGCACATAGAAAAGGTAGTACCCCGAGGGCGCCAATGATCCTTCGGGGATTTGCAGAAAGTGGTGCACAGAAACCTCTGCCAGCCAGTGCGCCGCCATCACCGCGATCAGGTCGCAAATGAGGAATAGGCTCTTCTTACACCACGAGCAGCTTAACCAATGCCAGATCGTGGCTTGACTTGCCGACACTGCAGGTCGTAGAGCCAGCGCATCCGACTTCTTCGTCACTTCGTGCGCTAGGATTGTTTTAGAGACCATGTGGATACTGGTCGGTTGAAAGCGGGAGAATGCGGTCGGTCCGTTGCCAGGCAGATGGTTGCTTTCCCTGAAGCCACCGCAGCCAGGCGAGTGCTACGGCCAGGTTGGCGAAAACAAAATAAAAGCATCCGTAGAAGGGCTTCCAGTGAATCCCGCGCCGTATGAGCAGCAGTCCTGCGGCTGCCGCCAGATAGAAGAGAACTTGTCCGTAGAATACTAACCGGTAGATCATTCCGGCCTTCAAGAGCCATGGCGAAACCGCCAGGGCCGCCAGCATGGCCCAGGGGACGATGAGGCGCAAAACGTGGTGCGACCAGAACTGCCACCAGATGTCACTCGTCCAGGGATTCAAGCCTTTCCGCAGGTGCGGTAAGTCCCAGAACAGAGCGGCATGGGATCGGACCTTTCGCCTAAACTCCTGCCGGAGCGTGGCGGCCGCCGGAATCCAAGCCTTCGCGAGGGGCTCGAAGACGATCCTCGCTCCCGTCGAAATCAGGATTCTCATGGGGATATAGAAATCATCGCTCGCCCCGGGGATCTGTGGGACCAGGGAACGACGAGCCGCGAAAATCTGGCCATGCGCACCGAGGCACGAGTGAAAGCGACTTTCGGAACGCTTGATCCATGCTTCGTAACGCCAATACAGTTCCTCCCCTTCTGTGGCCGAACTACTGGTCGCGAGACACACGAGGTTTCCCGAAACGCAACCCACCTGCGGATCATGGAAATGCGGGGCCAGCCAGCGAAGCGCATCGGGAGCGAGCAGGGCGCTGGCGTCCGTGAACAGGAGGATGTCCCCGCGGGCCCAGGTGACGACTCGGTTGAGTGTCGCCATCTTTCCCGCCCGTTCCGGGGCGTGTACCACCTCCACGCCTTGGGAAGAGAACCGACGGGCGATTTCGACGGTCCTGTCTATGGAGCCGTCTGAGGCCACGAGGATCTGCATCCGGTTGTGTGGATAGTCGAGGGCAAGAGTGTTCTCGATCTTGCGCTCGATCCAGCGCTCTTCGTTGTAGGCGGGAATGATTACGCTGACCAGGGGTAACTCTCCGGCTTGCCGGTTCAGCTCCGGGCCGGCGGGTCGAATCCGGCGTCGTGCGATCCAGGCGATCAGCAGGGGGTATCCGATGTAGACATAGACTAGTAAAGTGATCGAGTTCCAGAAAAGAGCTTTCAGCATTGCGTTCCCCCCGGCTGCCGCGGGGCACGCCCTGTGTCCCTTCGCCGACGGACCAACGAATCACCGCTTACGTCGAAGGATCGCGGGTTGCCAAACAACCGGCGGATGCGTCCGCCGGCAGCGGAGCCATCCTTGTTTTCGACACCAGCGCGGGCTGGAAAACACAGGACCGGCGGGTCCTTCCTGAATTACTTCTGCATCTCGCGCATGGTCAGCTAGGCGAGCCGGCGCAGTGGCGGTGCGGCGCGCATCAGGATCTGATCGAACCGGTCGAGCAGGCTGCGGGTTTTCAAACCCTCAACGACAAGCTCATCGTTGAAGGCTTTCTCACGCGTGATTCGGTCGCGCCCCTGCAGTTCCTCGGTGATATTTGGCATGTGGGTTTTCTGAGCTTTGAGCCCGAGCAAGCGAGACTGGGAAACCGTCACTGGTTTCATCCTCGCCCAAAGAGCGATCGCACTCGGGCATCCGATGAGATAACGGCCTTCTAGACTCCGCTCATCTGGGGATGTCTGGAACGACCGGTAGGAGTGGTCGTGCCGGCAAGAACGGCCAGACCGCCGAGGGCTGTGCCGAGGAATCCGGACTGTGTGAAATGAAAGAACGTTGGACCACCAATGAAGCTAAGCAGCCCGAACAGGAGAATTGCCAGGAGGCACTTTCGGACATGCTGTGGGCACCCCGGTGCGATTTCAGACCCGCTTCTCGTGGCGAACCAGAGAAAAGCCCCGATCAGGAATAGAAAGACCGAGAGTCCCACGAGTCCCATCTTGAGCAGGACAAAACCCCAACCATTGTCTATGAAAGCCCCCCTTCCATATACTTCGGGGAAGTCCGGGGAAAAGAAAGAAACCTCAGCCCCCATGCCAGCGCCCAGGATCGGATGGTGCTTGATGACGTCCACGACGGCCTGCCACTGTGCCACTCGGCCGACATAAGACAAGTCCTCGTCCAGCTGAAAAGGGGAAAAGCGGGATGCAATCTGCCCTAATACCCCCGGCTCTTGCAGCGGTTGATCAAACGCTGGAACGGCGAAAGAAATGGCCAAGGCGAAAAGCAATAGAGTCAGAAAGCGGGCGGTAAGACGTCTTTTTCTCCAGTGCAGAAATGTGAAAACGATCGTCGTAGCAGCCAGGCTCCCTGCGACGACCCGGGCCCCCATCAACACAATGACGAGGACACACCAGGCAATTGCCACGCCCGACCGGACGCGTTCCCAGAAGCGCTGATCCTGTAAGAACTCGACGATCAGGACGGCGCCAATCACGCCCGCAAGGGAAGCTAGGTGTGATTGTTCTCGGTAGTGGGTGCCTTCGGAAAGGCTGATAAAGCCGAGCTTTGCCACGTACCAGGCGGCGCCGGCTGCCGCGGCCCAAGAGACGCGATGCAGCCAGTGATTCACGTCTTCTGCCGTGCGGAGGAGTGATCTGCCGAACAGGTAATAAACCGGCAGCAAGACACATCCGAAGAGCTGTCGAGCCACCGCAAAAAGGCTGTTCCCTCTGCTTACCCCGTAAATCGACGAAACCAGGCACACGAGGAACATCAGCAACATAGCCCTGTCGAACCTGGCAAGAAATGGAGTTTTGGCGGCGATCGGAAGCCCATGATGTTTTTGAAGCAAGGCGAGGCAGAGCCCCACCGTGATGATGGAAACACCCGCGCCCCAGTAGTAAAACTCGGATGGCAATTCGGGTCCGAACATAGGTGCCCTCTGGAAGAAGACAAAAAGGTACACCATGAAGGCGGTGCTGGCCCAAAGCGCGCTGCGTGGTTTGATCAACGCCAACGCACCGATCAGAGCAGCTAATAGAATCGTCGCGGCTTCGATTCCACCCAGGAAAAGTGCGGCACCAACCAGGAGCATCGAGAGCAGACACAAGGTCGGCCACAACAAGGTGCTTTCCGGCTGGAGTTCGGTCGTGGCCCCCAGCAGGCCGCTCGCGGCCGGAGGAGAACCTAGGGTATTCTTCACGGGCCCGGGTAGACTCATCTCACGCTCGTAAGACTGTCCGATGATCTCAGATGGTTCTCTTCCTACTTTTTGAGGATTCCCCTGCCGACACCAGCCCTTCGCATCGCGCTGGCCGCTCGCTCGAACAGTTTCCACACACCGGGCGTGCCGCGTTCGGCTCTTGCCCGTGCCGCAATGGTCGTTGCGATCCCGAGGGTGAATCGCATGAGTTCCGTTGAAAGGGGGGTGGCCGAGTGTTGCTGCTGAGACTGACAGCGAGTCGTCGAGCCGAGTCACTCGTTCCAAGCGACTCCTTGTTGCTCTCGCCGAGGTGAATGTCCGGGCCGCATCGTCCTACAAAGCCCCCCGAAGGCCAGTCCTCGTTAACCGGACAAGTCGGCCCCATGGGCGAAGTCCTTCGTTGCCCCTGGCGGGAAGTAGCGCCGGGCACGCAAGGCTCGGGCTTTCGCCCGCAGCCACACGGCTAGCGAGCGCGGAACGAAGCGCAAGGGTACCAGTAGGAGCCAGAACCATGGGTACCTCCAACAGGTCCGGAAGAACACCGGGAAGGAACGCACCAGTTGATCCGGGGCATCACACCGAAAAGCCAGGGCGATTCTCAGATAGTGCCCCCGCACCGTCCGATTCATGGCGCGATAAATCGCCCACGCGGGGTAACCGTGGCGTCGGGCACTCCAGAAGACTCGGCTGGCCTCCACAAAGAACCGTTCCGTCAGGTCATAGTCGACGGAGAGGCTGCGACGAGCTCGCACCAGAGGACGGCCTACGTAGCAGATTGGCCCTCCCGCGGACAGCGCGGCCAGCACCAAGTACAAATGGATCCATCCCGATCCGATATACTCCTCGACTCCCTCCACCGCCAGAAAACTTTGGCGACGAACCACCAAGGCTGACATATAGCCCAAGTTCAGACCCAAAAATCCAATACAGTTCGCAGCACTCGAAAGAATGGTGTCTCGTTGGGAACCAACCTGGTTGGGGAAATGGGCGTTTCCCTGATTGTCCACGACATCATGGTTGATGTAAACCAGTGTCGGTCTCCTTGCCGCTCTCAGAATCTTCCTTTGGACAATCTCCACTGCACCTTCGCAAAGCAGGTCGTCGCTGCCAAAAAGCCACACGTATTCGCCGCACGCAAGCTCCAGGCACCGCAGCAGGTTCCGGTCGTAGCCTAAGTTTGTTTCATTTGCGGAGAAGCGGATCCCGGGATACTGCTGCTGGTACTCGCGGACGACTTGGCGGGTGTCATCGGTGGAAGCATTGTCAGACACGACCACTTCGATCTCGGGTCGAAGTTGCTGCGCGATGCTCTTCAATGCCTCGCGGAGGCAGTTGGCCCGGTTGAAAGTCGGGATGCAGAATGAGATGAGTGTGGGTGTTGCGCTCATCGGGGTCGCTCCAGCTCCTAGAATTGCGTCAGAGAAAGTTCAGAACTCCCCATAAATCGTCCAGATCGTTCTTCGTGGGCCGTGGTACCCCGTGCCTCTTTCGGAATTGGATCGCTCACGCGAGGATGGCTTGGTCTTTTCACGCCAGTGCCCGCAGCTCTTTTGCGGCAACCCTGGAAAGAGTTGCGTGGATACGGGTGAACAAGGCTTCCGCGGAAAGGTAGGTCGAGCACAGGAATTCCTGACTCCCAACTGGGTGGAAGCTGTCCGGCAGGGCGAGGCGTTTCAGGAGTGGGCGCGTGCCACTTATTTCCGCCACCACCTCGGCGATGGCGCTGCCCAGCCCGCCAATTACGGAATGCTCTTCAACGACAAAAAGAAAAGGCACCTGCCGCGCGAGCTGGCGGATGAATTCCTCGTCCAGGGGTTTGACAGTGTGCACGGAATAGAGGCCGACGGAGATCCCCGCTCCGCTCAGTTTTTCCGCGGCCAGCAGCGCATTGCGCGTCATCGGTCCGCTGGCCAGGATCACCGCGTCTTCCCCCTGCCGGAGTTCGATTGGTCTTCCGATTCGAAAATCGGGCGGGGCAGCGTGAATTGAGGGTTCTCCGGCCTTGCCCAGACGCAGGTAGCAGGGGCCCGGCCAGGCGGCGATGGCGCGGGTGGCCAGCGCTGCTTCCATCGGATCGGCGGGGGCGACGACGGTCATCCCTGGAAGCGCGCGGAGGATGGCCACATCCTCTGTGCCGTGATGAGTGATGCCCAGCGCGCCGTAGGCCAACCCGCCTCCGACCGCTACGATCTTCACGTTCGCCCGGTGATAGCAGACATCATTCCGCACCTGCTCGAGGCACCGCAGCGTGGGGAAGTTGGCGATTGAATAGGTGAACACGATTTTTCCCGAAAGCGCCAGTCCCGCCGCCAGCCCGGTCATGTTCTGCTCCGCGACGCCCACGTTGACGAAGCGCTCGGGAAACTCGTCGCGGAACGGCTCCACCACCGAATAGCCGAGGTCGCCGACCAGCAGGAAGATGCGCGGATCGCGCCGAGCCAATTCAGTGAGGCTGCGGATGAACGCGTTCCTCACTGTTGCTCCCCCAATTCCGCTAGCGCTTGTTGCAACTGTTTTGCGTTCGGCGACTGGTAATGCCAGGCAAGCTTGTGTTCCATGAAGCTGACGCCTCTTCCTTTGACCGTGTGAGCGATCACGCAACTGGGCTGGCCCGGCTTGAACGGCGCAGACCGCAGCGAGGCTTCGATTTCTTCCAGGTCGTGTCCGTTGATTTCGCGCACGCCCCAGCCGAACGCCTTCCACTTCTCCGCCAGAGGGTCAAGGTCCAGAACATCTTTCACGCTTCCGAAGCTCTGGATGCGGTTGTAGTCCACGATGGCGGCCAGGTTATCCAGGCGATGATGCGGGGCAAACAGCGCCGCTTCCCACGTGGAGCCTTCGTCGCATTCGCCGTCGCTCAGCAGCACGAACACCCGGAACGCTTTGCTGTCACACTTGGCCGCCAGCGCCATACCGCATCCCATCGCCAGGCCGTGCCCGAGCGAGCCGGTGGACACCTCCACACCCGGCACGCCGTGATGGGTAATGTGTCCTGCCAGCCGCGCGCCATCCTGGCAGTAGGTCTCCAGCCACTCGCTCGGGAAGAATCCGCGCTCGGCCAGAACCGCATACAGCGCCGCCGCGGCATGGCCTTTGCTCAGCAGAAAGCGATCCCGTTCCTCCCACTCGGGCTGGTTAGGATTGACGCGCAAGATTCGCTGGTAAAGCACAGCCAAGAGATCGGCGATGGACAAACAACTCCCCACATGCGAAGACCGGGCTCGATGCGTCATCTGCAGCGCGTGGCTGCGGATTCTCACCGCCAACTCCTGGCACCCGTCTTGCCTCATGACGCACCTACGCCCTTTACCTCCCGGTCCGCGTCCGCATAGCGCCCTTGGTTCTCACGAAACCACTCCACCGTGCGCCGCAAGCCCTCATCGAGCGGGATGCGCGGCCCCCATCCGGTCGCGCGCCGAAACTTCGAAATGTCAGCTTCGAGACTCCGGATCGGGAGGCTAGGAGACGGCAATTCGCCCCATCCGAGCGGCAGGCGAGGGTCAATTAGGTCGCTAAGCCGCTCGACAATTGCGCGCACAGTGGCCGGCTGGCCCGAGGCCAGATTGAATACGCCCACAGCCCTGGGTTCCTGGGCCGCTTGCCAGATGGCTTCGGCAACATCCTCAACGTAGAGGTAATCCCACCGCTGAACGCCGGAGGTCAGCCGTGGCTTCTCCCCGCGGAGGAGCGACAATATGACTGTCGGAATCAGATAGTCAGCCTGATCAGCCGGCCCGTAGGCAACCAGCAGCCGCAACCAAGTGAATTCAATTCCCAATGTGTCGCTGAGCTGCTGCCCCACCAAGCCCGCGCAGAGCTTGGCCAGGCCATAGAGGGTGGTTGGCCGAGCGGGCAGTTCCTCGGTCAGGAGACCGTTGTGAGCGCCGTACTCGGCCTGCGAGCCCAAACCCACAAAACGCTGGCCGCCGCTCTCCCGCGCGATGTGGAGTAACTCGAGTGTCCCGCCGAGGTTTTCCGTCACTTGGCGGACGTCGTTGCGGCGGGAATTGACAGCGCCATACCACCCCAGATGGAAAACTGTCTGAGGACGAAACCCCTGAATTGCTCCCGCGGCTTCCGGGAGGCTGGCTAGGCTTCCACCAATCAGCTCCAAACGAGGAAGAAGATCGGCAATCCTCCATGCCAAACTCGGCTCGCGAACCAGCACGGCGACTCGACACTGCTTCGCAAGAAGCAGCCGCACCAGACGCGAACCGATCATGCCCGTCCCGCCCGTTACTAAACAACGCATCGAGAGCCTCTTTCTGTTTCCTCGCCTTCGCCTATCTCCCCCGCCCCGCGCGTCAGGTGTTCCCGCTCTGCGTGGCGACCAGCGTTTCCTCGCGCCTTCCGCTCCGGGGTCGGGCCAGGAAGTCGCGGTACCAGTGAATCGTCTCGCGCAGGCCTGTCTCCAAGCTAAATTGCGGCTGCCATCCCAGCACTGCCCGGGCCTTGCTGGCATTCAGGCACTGCGCACCAATCTCCTGTTTGGCGGTGGCGCGAATATCCAGTTCCAGGGACGATCCCATCAGCCCCAGGATTTTTCGGGAGAGCTCCACCACGCGGATAGGAGTCTCGTTGGAGAAATTGAACACCTCGCCGTAAAGCTCGGCGCGGTCCGCCATGGATTCCGCTAGGAGCAGGTAAGCTTCAACCGCGTCCTTAACGTAGAAGTAGTCCCGCACCAAATTCCCATCCGAGCGAATCACCGGCGTCTCTTGCCGAAGCGCCGAGCGGATCGTCCCAGGCACGATGCGGTTCCAGTTCAAATCCCCGCCGCCATAAAAGTTTCCGCAACGCGTCACACAAACCGGCAAGCCAAACGTGGTGTAATAGGACTGGGCCAGAAGATCGGCACAAGACTTGCTCACGTCGTAGGGATGTTTGGCGCGCAGGGCCATTCCTTCCTCGTAGGGTTTTCCTCCCCAATCCCCATAGGCTTTATCCGAAGAGGCAACCACGATCTGGCGAACGGTGGGGCAGCGGCGCGACGCTTCGAGCAGGCTCCAAGTCCCACGAATGTTTGTCTCAAACGTGGAAATGGGATTGCGGTTGGCAATGCCCACGATGGTTTGTGCCGCCAGGTGAAATACGCAGTCGGCCTCTGCCTCGCCCAGCGCGCGCTCGAGCAGGGCTTGGTCCTGGACGTCGCCCCGCACGACGTGTACGCACTCGATGAGACGCGAAGCGACCAGTTCGCTCTCCGGCACCCAGTCGCGCACCAAGCAGGTGACACAAGCTTCCAACTCCACCAAGCGGCGGACCAGCCACCCACCCAGCAACCCGGTCGCGCCGGTCACGAATGTCGGACGGTCGCGCCAAAACTTTTTTGAAATGAGTCTCACTTCTTTCCCCCTGTCATTTCCGCCGCTCTTGCGGCCGAAGAATGTCAGACGCGCGACGTCCCTCGCGCCGCCGACCGGACGGCGGGGAGGCTGGCCAGCCGGTTGGTTTCCCCGGGGTGGCACGCCCGCAGATGACACCTCTGCGGCAAGCTTTCCTCCGCCTGCACAGCCAGAAATCCTGTTTCGAGCAAGAAACATTCGTAGCCGGCCTCAGCGAGCACTGCCTGCATCACTTCTCCGGCAGTCTCATCGTGGACTTCGCAGATCACTATGGGCCGGAACTCGCGAAGCGTTCGGCGGGCGCCTCGCAGCGCTCCTCCCTCACCTCCTTCGATGTCGATCTTAAGCAGGGTGGGAGGAAGCCGCCCGGCCTGTGGTGCGAAGTCATCCAAGCAAATGGTCTGGACCTCGAGGTTTGGGTGTGGCGCGTCCTGGGTGGCGTCATTCACCAGCCTTCCTTGCGAACTGTCCGGGCCCGGCCGAAACTTTGCCAGCCTGCTCCGGCCAGACGCGGCGCACGAAACGACCTCGACGTTGCGGATGTGTTTGAGCTGCAAGTTGCCCCCTAGCTTCTTGAGGGTCTCGGGCCAGGGTTCAAAGGCATAGACCTTTCCTGTCGGGCCACAGAGCTTCGTCAGCAAAAGGGTATGGAGACCCACGTTGACACCGGTGTCGTAGATGAAGTCCTGCGGACGCACGGCGCGTTCGAAAAGCACCTGGTTCATCACTTTTTCAATCCCCGACGCGCGAAAGGGGGAAAATGCGGCGCAGGATCATTGAGAGTTGAGAATCCGTGCAGTGGACCAAACCCAATCGGGATAGTCTCCTGGCGCGGATCCAATACCGCCCAAAGCTGTGCGGTGTGGCCCAGTCGCCGCAGGCATTGGTTTTTCAGAATCAGACCGGGCCTGGATTTCAGACATCGGTAAACCAATTGTGCGATGAAGGGCGCGGCCGCTTGCCCGAGGGAAGATCGCCGGAAGGCCCAAGCAACCTTCCGTAAATAGCCAGGTCCACTCTTTACCTCACGAGAGAACCAGCCAGCTTTTGGACAAAAGCCGCAACGGTTTCGACAATGTATTCGACCATTGGCTCGGTTAATCCGGGATACACCCCCACCCAAAACGACTGGTTCATCACAACGTCTGTATTCGTTAGCGGCCCCACCGCCCGCATTTTCACACCCTGGTAAGCAGGTTGATGAAGCAAATTACCCGCAAAGAGTAATCGGGTAGCTATCTTATGCTCTTCTAGATGACGTATTAACTCATTGCGGGTGAACCGGACTTCGGGTCGCACCGTGATTGGGAAGCCGAACCAACTAGGGTCGCTGCCAGGTGTGGGTTGAGGGAGAACGAAAAATTCACCAAATGGTTGCAGCCCTTCAAAAAGCAATGTCCAGTTGCGCTTGCGGATTTCAATAAAGTGGGGAAGTTTCGCGAGCTGAGCGACGCCCACCGCCGCCTGAAGATCGGTCAATTTCAAGTTGTATCCGATATGCGAGAAAATGTACTTGTGGTCATACCCGTATGGCAGATCTCCAAGCTGCCAATCGAAGCGCTTTCCGCAAGTGTTCGCCTTTCCGGGGTCGCACCAACAATCCCGACCCCAGTCGCGGAAAGACTCGACCACCGTCTTAAGCAGAGGTGTATTGGTCAAGACACACCCACCCTCGCCCATGGTGATATGGTGAGCCGGGTAGAAGCTTACGGTCGCCAGGTCACCCCACGTTCCTGTAAGCCGGCCTTGGTAGGTTGAACCAAGAGCGTCACAGTTGTCTTCGATGAACCAGAGGCGGTGGCGCTTCACGAAATCCAGAACCGCGTCCAACTCAAACGGATTGCCGAGGGTGTGGGCGATCATGATCGCCCGGGTGCGCGGGGTTACAGCCTCTTCCAGGCACCGCACGTCGACGTTATAAGTTCCCAACTCAATGTCCACGAAGACCGGGGTCAGGCGATTTTGGATGATGGGATTGACGGTGGTGGGGAAACCCGCGGCTACCGTGATGACCTCGTCATCTGGTCTCAGCCTCCGCTCTCCAAGTCTGGGTGAGGTGAGCGCCGAGACGGCCAAGAGGTTAGCCGAGGAGCCGGAATTGCAGAGGATGGCTGAGCGGACACCAAGAAAACGAGCTAACTCCCTCTCAAAATCATCAGAAAAGCGACCTGCCGTTAACCAAAAGTCTAACGCCGCGTCAACGAGATAGAGAAGGTCGCTGCGATCGAACACGCGGCCGGAAACCGGGACCGGAGTTTCTCCCCAGACGAATTTGACCGGGGGGAAAGCTTCGGCGTGGTAATCCATGACCATCTGCAAAATTTGTTGCCGCAGGTCCTCAGCACGTTGCATGGGTCACTTTCTCTTTCCCGGACCTTCGGTACCGACTTACAGTCTCGCTAAGACCATCGCGCAAAGGTCACCGAGGCGCCCAGTCCAGAAACCGCTACGTTCCTTCCAAGTCAGGCACATGGCAGCCATTGGTCAGCCGATCAGAAACGGTGCCAAATTGGGGCCGAACCCGGCTCTCCGTTAGTACGATCAGGAGCTCCACAACGCTTCGGATGCTCTGTCCTTTCCCGGTGCCCAGATCAACACTCCGCCGCAACGCTCTCGGTTCCATTTCAACCTTTACAGTCCCCTGACCACATCAGCGATAGAGACGAAGTTGCATATCCGGTTTCCGCTGGTGAGCTTGGGCGGCTGTCCGCGGAGCAAACACAAGATGGTGTAAGGAATCAACTTGGTGGAGTCCCGCCGGGGGCCATAAGTCATAAGAGGTCGTGCGATCGTCCTTGAGGACCGACGCACTCGATCGATAGTACGCCGTGTCGCTCATCTGCTTCCTCTCATCCCCATGACGGCGGAACCAACCGCTTCGCCCGCCGTTTCGTGGCGGGAGTTGCGCGCCTCAATGGAACGACTCGATGTGATTCAGCCTCCGGCATACCGCTCTCAGGTCCCGACGGAAGCCGTCACCGCTTTTGTTTCCCAAACCTTCCAGGGAACTTTGCGGCTTTCCCACAATTCGTTGAGATATTGGTATTCGCGATATGTGTCCATCGCGTACCAAAAGCCAGTGTGCGTGTAAGCCATAAGCTGGTGGTCCTCCGCCAACCTCGCCAGCGGAGCTTGTTCCAGCGTTCCATCCAGATTGAGGTATTCGAACACCCGACGATCAAAGACAAAGAAGCCACCACTGATCCACTCTTCTATTTGTGGCTTTTCGCGAAAGCGCCGGACCAGACCGCCGTCACCTAGCTCCAGCCCCCCGAATCGGGAAAATGGACGCACTGCAGTGACCGTGGCCACCTTTCCGTGTGAGGCGTGAAATTCGACTAGCCTGTGGATATCGATGTCGCCCAAGCCGTCCCCATATGTCAGCATGAAAGTTTTTCCTTCGATATACGGCTCGACACGTTTCAGCCGTCCGCCGGTAAGCGTTTCAATGCCCGTTTCCACCAAGGAAACCTTAAAGTTCCGCTCCTCATGATCGTTGTGGTACTGCAGGCTGCTTCCGGAATCTCCCAAGTCAATGGTGAAGTCATTCACCTGAGCGGTATAATTCAAGAAATACTCCTTGATCATGTAGCCGCGGTATCCAAGGCAGAGAACGAACTCCGTGAATCCGAAATGCGCATAAATTTTCATGATGTGCCAGAGAATCGGCTTCCCGCCGATTTCAACCAAGGGTTTGGGCCGAAACTCCGTTTCCTCCCGCAGCCGGGTTCCTTTGCCCCCACACAGAATCACGACTTTCATTCTTCGTTTCCTCCCGGCCAAGCGCCCAGTTTCAGGCTTACCCCAGGCCCAGAAAACTGTGCGGCCAGCCAACCCAACGACGGGCTGAGGGTCCGGAGATGCCGGGAGTCGGCGCGGTCGAGCGGCTTGCTCACCCACAGGCAGAGCAGGAGCACGCCCGCCCAAAGCGCCCCCGCCGCTGCCAGGCTTCCCGGGGAATTGGGCGCCAGCCAGAGCGTCGATCCGGCGGCGACGCCCGATGCCATAATCACCTTCAGCAGAAACGGCCACGGCCATCGTAGCGGACAGTGCGCGGCGGCCACTCGCGCCGAGAGAAGGGACAGGAAAAGGAACGCCCCGCCGGTGGCTGCGGCGGCCCCAACAATCCCAAATTGGTGAATCAAGGGGAAAGCCAGGGCCAAGTTCAACCCCGCGGACGCCGCGAACAAGGCGCACACCGTCTTTGCGCGCTCCAGGATGTAAAGCATCCCGGCCTGCAGTCCAAAGCCAGCAACCGCGCTCAGGCAAAGAAAAAGCCCGAGCGTCATCACCACGGGCACGCTTGGGGCATAGCGTGGGGAATAAAACAGGCTCACCAACTCGGGCGAGAATCGCACCAGAAACACCGTCGTGGGGACAAGCGAAAGGCTGATGAGCTTCCAGAGGGCTTCGGCTGCCTCCGCCAATCCCTGCGGGCCTGCTTTCAGATAGGCGGTGGAAAGAGTAGGCATGCCCAGCAGCGGCAGCCAAGCGGCCATCAAACCCGTGGTGCGAAAGACCAGGCTGGCACCAACGGCGTACCAGCCGACCGCAGCCGAATCCTTTAGCAACCAGCCAAGCAACAACACATCGGCTCCTTCGCCAAGCACAAGAATGAAGAAGCCAGCCAGCCAGGTGTACAGCCCAAAGTAAAGAATGTGTCTCAGGTTTGTGGAAGCTGCTGATAGAGCCTCGCTGGCCGTGTGCACGCCCTTTCGCGCTGCGAGAAGAAATATTCCTAGACCCGCGCATTGACCCACGGCTAGAGCCTGAAATGCTGTGCGCACCTCAATCTTGGCGTCAGGCCCCGCGGCGAACAGCACCAAGAGAAGCGCCACCAGCGGCACCACCGAGCGCCCGGCAGCGACCACGCGCAGTTCCAGCAGTCCCGAAAACACGCAGCTGAACAGCTCGGAAGCACTGCGCAGGGCAAAGACCACCAGGATCAGCCCCAGGTACCGCCGGAAACCCGCCACGCCTAACTGTCGTTCCAGCCATCCTCCTGCCAGGAGCACGACCCCGCTCAGCACCGCCGAGGCCAACACTCGCATGCCGAGCAGGTGCTTCACCAAGCGGGCCACGCCGCCCGCGTACCGACCCGCCGCCGCTTCCGGGACGAACTTGCCCAGGCTTTCTTGCCCCTGCCCCATCCCCGCGAGCAGGCCGCAGAACATCATCAGGCTCCAGCCAAGAGAAAAGATTCCGTATCCCGCTGCGGCTAGCCGGCGCGCCAGCACAAGTGTCAGCAGGAAGAAAAACACCACCTCGGCCAGCCGCCCCAGTTGGCCCCAGAGCATGGCACGGCTTATCCGCGCAGTGAGGCTCATGCCAACGCTTCCTGCTCGAGGGCGCGCCCACGCCGGGCGCCCTCGCACGTTTCCCCGAAGAGTTCCAGCATGTTTGCGGCGTACTTATTCCAGGAGAATTGATGCGTGACGAATTGACGGCCCAGGTTTCCGATTCGCTTGGCCAGGGCGGGATTTTCCATCAAAGTGCGGAGCGCTCGTGCGATGGCGGGCGGATCGCGCGGTGGAACGAGGAGTGCCGTCTCTCCGTCCGTCAACACTTCATGGACTCCGGAGCCGCGTGAGACAATCACCGGCCGCTGGCAGGCCAGCGCCTCCAGAGGAGCCAGCCCCCAAGCCTGATGGTCGTTCGGAAACACAAAAACATCGGAAGCGGAGTAATAGTCGGCAAGTTCCACGTCCGGAATGCTCCCGGGGACAAATCGGACCAGCGGTTCGAGCCGGTGCTCGGTGACGAATTGCATCAACTGCCGCGCATACCCTGGTGCGGCGTCCTGCCGGCCAACGATCAAAACGTGCATTGGGGTCTCTGGCTTGTGTTGGTGCCGCAGCGCCTCCAGCAGGTCTTCCAAGCGGCGAAAAGGCTCCAGAATTCCTAACCATAGGACCAGATAGGTGCAGTCCGCAATGCCGTATCGGCGGCGAATCCGCTGGCGGCCTGCGCGCGATTCCTGCAAGGCCCGGGTGTCCAGCCCAGTGCGCACCAGGCGGGTGGGCCGGCCGTAGGTTTGATAGAGGATTTCCTGGCTGCCCTTGTCCAAGACGGCAACCCGGTCGATCTGCTGCACGATGCGCCGCTCCAGAGGCAGCATGACACGACTGGCGAAGGACTGCAGGGCGGCGGGCAACCGGGCGCGGTGCCCAGGCTTCTCCCAGCTGACGATGTCGTTGCACGTCCAAACGATAGGCGCACCTGTGGTATGTTTTGAGAGCACGGCGGCACGGTGTGCCGGCCGCCCGTGCGGGTTGAGGACGTCCACGGCGGCGACAAGCCGAGCCAGTTTGCGGCTTTCAATGGAATAGCGCTTCAAGGCGGTGGCGAGCGCACCTAGGGTCGTCGATCGGTACGCCAACCGGTCAGCACTGAGCCGTTCGACGCACCGAATGTCGAGCCGGCTGGTCAGCGCGGGATAACAAGCGGCGGGATTGTACCGATAGGCATACACGGAGACTTGATGTTCGCGCGCCTGCAATTCGTCTGCCAGCCGCAGCAGTTGCCGTTGCTCGCCGCCGTTGGCCGTCAGCTCAAACGAAAGCAATCCGATGCGCATCTGTGTTTACTCGCTCGCGGCCCGGTGCAGGCGCCCGGAGGGGCCTGTCGCAGAGGCCAGGGTCGTCCGAAAATATTCAGAAAAAGTTTCCGCAATGAATTCGAGATCCACTCGCTCCAGTCCGGGATGCACGCCGATAAAGAAACCCTGGCGCGCCAGATTCCGGGCCGCGGGGTATTCGCTTTCCAGGCCCGGAAATAGCTTCTGGTAGATCGGTTGACCGAGCAGCGGGAACAAATACCGTGTTTCGATGCCGCGCCGCTCCAGATGCAGCAGCAGGCGCTCCCGGTCAATATGCTCGCGAGCCACGAGCGGGAAGATCATGAAGGAGTGCTCGGTATCCGGCGGGATCCAGGGCAACTGCAAATGTTCTTCGAATGGTTTCAGCAGCGTGGTCAGCAGGGCCGCGTTCTGCCGCCGGCGCGCGATATTGTCTGGCCATCGTTCAAGCTCGGAGAGCGCAATCGCCGCTTCAAGTTCGGTGGCCCGGTAGGAGTAGCCGAGGCGCACGAAGTTGTACCGGCGCTTGACGATCTGCTCGAGCTGTGGATCGCCGATCTGATCGTCGTCGTCGATATTCAGGTAGATGTGGTCCCGTCCGTGCGCCATTAGGCTGCGGCAGATGGTGGCCAGTTCCGCGTCCTTTGTCGTCACCAATCCTCCCACGCCGCCCACCAAAATGTGGGCGATGTAGGTGGAAAAGCAGCCGAGTTCGCCAAAGGAGCCGACGGGCCGGCCGCGGTAGCGCGCGAACATCGTTTCTGCCGAATCCTCGAGAACCTGCAGCCCGCGCCGGCGCGCCAGATCCAGGATGGGATCCATTTCGCAAGGCAAGCCGCAGAGGTGGACAGGCAGGATGACCCGGCTCCGCGGCGTCAATCGTTCCTCAATTCGGCTCGGGTCGAGGTTGTAGGTCCGGGGATCAACCTCAAGGAAGACCGGGGTGAGGTTGTTCTGAAGCACGATGTTAGAGGTGGCGATGAAGGTGAGCGCGGGAACCAGCACTTCGTCTCCATCACGATAGTGATGCCGCTCGCGCAGGGCTGCGAGGGCAATCTGCAACGCGCTAGTGCCGCTGTTGCAGAATACGGCGTGCTTGGACTCGTGCAGTTCAGCGAAGCGCTCTTCGAACTGCGCGGTGTACTTGCCGCGCGAGAGACGGTTGTGGTCCAGCGCATCGAGGACGTACTTGCGTCCCTGTTCACTGATGTTCAGATAGCCGAGCGTAATTGTTCTCATGCTGTTGTCGCTCGCTGAAAACGTTCTCTGTACCAGTCATAGGTTTCCTGCAACCCTGCGTTGAAATCTTTCCGAGCGCGAAACCCGATGGCTCGTTCCGCCCGCGAGACGTCCCAGCAACTGCGGGGCTGCCCGGGGGGCTGCGTAGGATCCCAAACGGTTTTGCCTGTGAAGCCGGACAGACGGGCGATGCGCTGGGCCAGATCCGCGATTGAGGTTTCCTCGCCAGAGGCGACATTGACCGGCTCGCTCTCGTTGTAGAACTCAGCAGCCAGCAGGATTGCCTCAGCGCAGTCTTCCACATGCAGAAAGGAGCACATGGAATGGCCGTCTCCCCAGCAGTCCACTTCGTGGTCGCCTCTCTGCACCGCTGTGCAGTACCGGCGAATTAAGGCGGGAATCACATGCGAACTGGTCAGGTCCAATGTGGCGCCCGGCCCGTAAAGGTTGGCAGCCAGGAGGCAGATCGAATTGAAACCATATTGCTGCCGGTAGGCCTGGGACTGCACGATCAGAATCTTCTTGGCCATGCCGTAGGGCGCGTTGACTTCCTCCGGATAACCGTTCCAGAGATCCTCCTCCCGCGTGGGCACGGGCGCGTTCTTGGGGTAGGATCGGACCGTTCCCAGTATCACTAACTTCGCGACCCCGCGCTGCCGCGCCGCCTCCATCAACTGTGCGCCCATGATCAGGTTGTCGTAGAAGCTGCCCGCGGGATTGTCCCGGGTCGCGCCGATTCCCGTGACCACCCCCGCCAGGTGAATGATCAGCTCGGGCTGAGCCTCGTCCAGCAGCCCACAGATGTTTTCCCAGCGTCGCAGGTCGCATGTGGCCCGGCGGGGCACGAAGATGTTTTCACAGCCGCGAGCGCGCAGCCCCTGCACCACCCACCGACCCAGGAAGCCCGCTCCGCCGGTGACCACGACTCTTTGGTCGGCAAAGAACTGGCTCATGCCTGTTCTCTAGAGTTAAACGGAATCGGATTCCCCTCGTTAGTCCGAGACCCGTGCCGACAACTGCAGTTCTTCGCGGCCGCTCAGCTTGTCCGCAAGCAGCTGCACGTCAGCGTCTACCATCAGGTGCACCAGTTCAGTGAACTTCACACGCGGCGCCCAGCCCAGTTTCTCCCGCGCCTTGCTGGCGTCCCCCTGCAGCACGTCAATCTCATTGGGCCGGAAATAGCGCGGGTCGATCTCCACCCATCTTCGCCAGTCCAGGCCCACATAGGAAAACGCGCACTCCATAAACTCCCGCACCGAGTGCGTCTCCCCGGTGGCGATCACGTAGTCGTCCGGCTCCGGCTGCTGCAGCATGGCCCACATCGCTTCAACGTACTCCGGGGCGTAGCCCCAGTCACGGCGCGCCTCTAGGTTGCCTAGGTAGAGTTTGCCCCGCACGCCCCGCAGAATGCGGGCCACGGCCCGGGTGATCTTCCGACTGACAAACGTTTCTCCGCGCCGCGGGGATTCATGGTTGAACAGGATCCCGTTCACGGCGTAAAGGCCGTAGCCCTTGCGGTAATTCACCGTCATCCAGTAGGAGTACAGTTTGGCGCAGCCATAGGGGCTGCAGGGCTGAAACGGAGTGGTTTCCCGCTGGGGCGCCTCGCGCGCGCGCCCAAACATCTCGCTGCTGGCGGCGTTGTAGAACTTGGTTTCGATCCCTGTCTCGCGGATCGTTTCGAGCAGCCGGGCGGTGCCCAGGCCGGTGATATCGCCGGTGTATTCGGGAATGTCGAAGCTGACGCGCACGTGGGTTTGTGCGCCGAGGTGATAAATCTCCCGGGGCCGCACCCGTAGGAGCAACTTGAACAGGCTGCTCGAGTCGCTCAGGTCGGCAAAATGGATAAACAAGCGGGCGTCGCGCTCGTGCCAGTCGGGGAGAATAGCGTCCACGCGCGCCGTGTTGAAGCTGCTCGAGCGACGCTTGAGGCCGTGAACCTCATATCCCTTTTGCAGGAGCAACTCCGCAAGATACGAGCCATCCTGGCCGGTAATGCCGGTAATCAACGCCCTTGGTCGGCTCATCGGACCGCACCCCTCGTCTCCCGCTTTTCCAGGGTCACGACCACGTATTGGCAGAGCGGTTTCAGCCAGGGGCAGCGGCGCAGCAGCCATTCATCGGCGCGCCCCAGGCGCACCGAGACGCGTCGCAGCCAGTTCCGGCTGACCCCAGCAGCCCGCGCAAAGGGGAACTCCTCAAGCGCCCGAACCAGCATCCGCAGCAGCCGCGTCTCGCGCACCTCCACGCGTTCAAAAAAACGTTCGAGTTGACGAATCTCGGCGTAGCGCAGCGAATGCTCATCGGGAGAATGCTGGTGCGCCGCGGAACGCAGCGGGCAACGCCGTGTCCACTCCAGCAGGGTGTTTTCTCCGAGCGGCTCGACAAAGATCGCTCGGCCGCCGGGCTTAAGCACGCGCCGAAGTTCGGCGGCGGCGCGAACAATATCCACATGATGGAGCACCGCGTTGCCGATCACGAAATCGAAGAACTCCTGCGGGTAGGCGAGCCATTCCCCGGCCATCACCTGGGCCCAGAGACGCCCCGCGACGCCGTTGATGCGTGCCGCCCGGCAAGTGAGCGCAATGTTGGCCTCCGAGATGTCAAAGCAATAGACTTGCGCGCCGCATTGCGCGTAGTAACTGGAGAGAATTCCCCAGCCACAGCCGTAGTCGCAGACCGTCTTCCCCGCCATCATCTGGGTTAGCGACACCACCTCGGGCTCGAGTTCCTGCTCCAGATGCGGCGGCACGCGGAGCGCTGCTTCCTCCACCTCGGCGGGCCGCACCCGTTGATTGAAGAATTCCCGCTCGCGGTGCATCCGGCCAAGCAGATGCACGTCCGGCGGTCCCAAGACACCCCGCCCTTCTGGGATTGTTTCGTTCGGCAAAACGGTCCGTGCCATGGTTCCCACCTCCTGTCAGGAGCCGCCCGCTTCAACCGCCTTGGCGACTGCGACCCGCCCGATTACGCTTTTGCGGCGACAACCGTGCGTGCCTGCGCAATGTGCGCCAGGGCCTTTGCGGCGTCCCGATTGAACTGGCGAACTGTTTCCCGGCTGTATTTGTGATCCACCATCTTGGGCAGGAACTGAGGTGGAATGGTTATGATGTGAGCGCCGGCCAGGGCCGCATTCTGAATGTCCATCACGGTGCGGATACTGCCCACGATGATCTTTGTCGTGTAGCCCCCGTCATCGAGCCAGTGCCGCACATTCCGGATCACACCTGCGGGTTCGTTACCCTCATCAGCAATGCGCCCGGCAAAAATACTCACGTAAGTGGCCCCGGCCTTGGCCGCCAGAATCGCCTGATTGAAGGACAGGATGGCGGTTGAGTTGATAAGAATGCCCTCGCGGTTGAGCGCATTGACCACGCCCAGGCAAGACTCGCCTTGCTCATTCACGACAGGAATCTTGACCACCACATTCCGCGCCCAACGTGCGAACATTCGCGCCTGTTGGATCATCTCCTGGTGGTCATTCGTGATGACTTCAATGCTCACGGGCCGCTCGCCGAGCAAGGCACACAATCGCCGCGCGCCTTCTTCGATGTCGTAGACGCCATCCTTGAACATAATGCTGGGGTTGGTCGTCACTCCATCGACTACGCCTTGGTGTAACCACTTTTCGACCTCCGCGTAGTTGGCCGAATCGAGAAAGATCTGCATGGACGCCCTCCGTTAGGAATGAATGTGTTACCTGAGCCGTTTGCCGCGTCAGTTGCGAAATCCAACCGACGCGCAATCACCTCGGCAACCCAAAACGCCAGCCTACTTCCCCTCTTCCGTCTGGCTCTGGCGCCGGCTCAACTTGCGCCAAACTTTGCCTGTGAGCACACTCAGGCGACTACCGTTCTGCGATGCCCATGGGCTATGCGCTTTCACTGTGGTTAAAACCTCTTGGGCAAAAATCTTTCGCGGATCCAGCGGGTCAGTTTCTCGCCAGAGCGCTCGACCAAGCACCCAGACGATCGCAAACCCGCTCGCGAAAAGCGTTCCGGCGATCACGATCAGCCGACGCGGCGGGAAAGACTTCCTTTCCGGTACATCGGCCGCATCCAACACCTTCACGCTAGGTGTCTCCTTCGCCTCTTGCACCTTGGCCAGTTCATACTGCTGGGTCAGGATCTCGTAGACGGTTTCTTGAATCTTCGTCCGACGATGCAGATCGGCGTAGGTGACGCCGAGCAGGGGCAGCTCTCGGATCGAAGGATAAAGGGAGTCGGCCGGATCATCAGCAGCGCGCTGGTTTGAGGGCGCCTTCCCGCCGAGCTTTTCCAGTTGGCGCTGGAGCTCTCCAATCCTGGCCCGAACCGAGCGGACGCGCACATTGCTGTCGGTATAGATTTGTTTGAGGCCCTCCAGCTCCGACTGCGCGGCGATGAGCTGGCCCTGGAGCGTGGCGGCCGCCTCGACCATCGCCCTCCCTTGAACCTGAATATCAATGGCAGTGTTCTTGCTCGCGAACTGGCTGAAATCCCTTTCCGCTGCTTCCAGATCTCGCCGGATTGTTTTCAGGCGTTCTTCCAGGAACACACGCTCCCGATGCGCGGCCGAAGTAGATAGCTCAGCCACTAGGCGATCGAGTTCATCCACATAGCCGTGAGCGAGGGCGGCGGCCCGCTGCGGGTCTCGATCGGTCACGGTAATCGTAATAATCCCGCTCTTGCGGTCCTCGGAGATGGACGTGACTCCTGCAAGCTGTGTTCGCGCACTTTCCAGAAGCTTGACGCCGTACACTTTTTTCAGGCTGAAGCGCTCGATCAGGCGGTCCTCGACGGTGCGGCTTCGCAAGACGCTGACGAACAGCGCGCCGGAACTCTTCATGCCCAGCAGATCGCTGGCCTTGCCCGCCAGGCCAATCGCCGGACTGGACAGACCGGCCAGCAGGGCGGGGTTCGCACCCGCGTGGTTGTCCGGCGGCATTAGCTGCGTCGTGGAGACGTACTCCTTCGGGAGCAGAAATGCCATCAGCGTCGCCGCCAGCAGGCCGCTCAGCGTGACGCGAAGCAGCAACCGACGCTGGTCCCAAAGGCATCGCGCGGCGGCCAGCACCGGGCGGTGGTCGGAGTTCTTCTCCTGCCCATCGACTGGCAGCGGCGAGGCCGCCGGAGTTTCGGTTTCCTTGGCGGGTTTTGTCGCCGGCGCCAGGCCGGTAGCCGAACTTTCCACTGAGTGGGTCTCCCTTGCTGACCGATGCAGTCTTCCGGTGAGGGTTTTCTATCCGAGGGTGCGTTCCGCCAGCATGGTTTACGGTGATGGCTCGAGGTCCGTGATGTCCAGATCAACAACAATCGAGCGCATGATCAAGTCCATGGAGATGATTACGCGGTAGTTGCCCTTGCGCCGCACGAGGATTCCTTCCAGGCCCTGCAGCGGCCCGCTCCTCACCCGTACCCTTCGCCCGACGGTCAGGAACGGATGCGGCTTCGCGTGCAGGTTTCCTGCCAGGCCCTCCCGTATGGCTTCTACTTCGCCTTCGGGCAGCGGCGTGGGCAGGCCACCAAAGCCCACCAGTCGCACTACGCTCGGAACCTCCAAGACTCGCAGTCGTTCCTGCACGGCGATGCGGACGAAGACGTAGCCCGGAAACAGCGGCAACTCGAGCCGTGCCGGCCCGTTCTTCCAGCGGTGAACCGTCTCATACAGGGGAAGGAACGACTCCACGCTGCGGCGCTCTAACTGTTCGGCCACGCGCTTCTCGTGGCGGGCGCAGGTGTAGGCGGCATACCAGCGCGGCTCGAGGTACTGGACCAGCAGGGCCGAGCCGCTCGGTGAGATCGTTTCGATAGTGAGGCTGCTCGTCATTGCCATTGGCGCTGGTGGGCTGCAGGGGCCCACGCAGCTTCGCCCCGTCACTTCGCGGGCATTTGTGACCTAACCCTCGTATAATCAGTTCAGTACAACCAGCCCCGGCGCAACTACCAGTTGCCCGGGGCAAACTGTACAGGCCGGCTAAGCCGGCCGAAAACGGTGCGGTTTGTCCCGCACACGCGCTGGCTGCTCCGCGCGACCCTGGGGCGGGTCGCAGCCAGGCGGACCGACGTGCTGGCTCTCGCCTTCATGGCTTCGGTTGCGTCGGGGCGAAGCCGAACTCCACCGAGGCGGTGAAGTTGTTCACCCGGCCGTTGAACAGAGCCGGAAAACTCCGAATATGCTCGTACTGCAGAGCGCTCTTCACGTAGAAGCCGGAGCGCAGGTACATCTCGTGGCGCACGTTGTAGTCCTGCCAGTATCCGCCCCCGGGGATGAAGTTGGGGCTCACCGAGTTATTCTTGAAGCTGAGCTGCAAGAGATTGCGGGGGGAAAACCATAGAGTGCTCCAGGCCTGTATGGCGCGGCCCTCCCGGCCCACGGTGTTTCCGAGCAGGAACCCGTTGTTTGTATAGCCATCTCGATACATGTGATTCGAGTAGTTGAATCCGTGCCAGTTGTCGGGGAGACCGGGAGATTCCGACGACGCGGCCTCGATGGTGAAATCGAGCTTGGGCACTCCGGGGATTCGCGTGAGATGCAGGCCGGGTCGGAGGGTCGCCCGGGGAGGGTTCGAATAGGGCAACTCGTCATCATCCGCGAACAGGTCGGCGTACAGGACCACGTAGTTCCGCAGGCCCGGGATGCGAAAGATCCAATCCACCGCCGAGCGGCTATCTCCCGGCACGCCGGGCCCCAGCGGGTTCCCCTGGATTCCGAACAAGGTCTTGAAGAAATTGCGGCTGTTGAACGGGTCTCCGCCGCGCCCGCCGAGGGTGACCGTGCGGGCGAATCCGATCTCCAAGTAGGGGCTCGGTTTGATCGTGATCTTTTGCCCGTAAAGGAACGGGCGGGGCACAAAAGTCCGGCCGCCGACTCGGCCAATGAACTGATCGAGCCTGACCGGCCCCAGATAGCGCAGGAAGGACGGCATCTCGAACGGCACGACGCGCGTCAGACGGAGCATGGTGATCGGCTCGGCATTGTTACTGAACAGCAGCGCGCCCCCCGGGCCGGGTCCCCAGGCGAGGCTCTGTTTGCCGAACGAAAGCTGCCAGTTTTTCAGGTTCAGACTCGCGTAAGTGTCGAGCAGCCGCGCCCGATGGACAGGGTCGAAGCGTTGCGCCGGCGTTAGTGGCTTGCCATCGACGGTGGCGATGAGGTTGCGGGTCGTGTCGGAAAGCGCCGGAGCCGAGGGCGCGTGCTGGAATTCAGCGCGGAGGTAAAAGGCCAGCGGGCCGGCCGAGGCGCGCCAGGCGGACCCAGCCACCGCATTGCTGCCGCGGCGAAACGGCCGGCCGAAGTCGTACGAGATGGTTTGGCCGAAATGGAAACCGTCGGTCAACGGCGGGCCGCTGATGGAGGTCACCCGTGCGTAGATCGATTCCAGGCGAAACGCCCGCGCGCGGACGCCTCCCAGCACCTCGAGTTCGTAGGCGAATTCGCGTTCCAGGGTGGCGTGCAACTCGACGGCTTGTCGATCTGGCCGGCGGTCTTCCCGCAGTGCTTGCGCCAGGGCTTCGCCGGCCTCGTCGGTCAAGCGGGCACATTCGATGCGTGTCCAGGGTTTCATGCCGTTGAGTAGGGTTGGGGCGTAGCCCAGCGCCGCCAGACGCCCCAGTGCGGGATAGACCCAACTGTCGAGCGGCACAAACGTCGAACCGACCGCGCGCACCTGGGGATAGTGCTGCGCAGGCGCTGGCATGGCCCAGCACGCCGCGAGAACTATCACCGGAAGCATCCTTGGTAGTTGCACCCTTATGGGTTCCTCTAGCGCGTGGCGACCAGGGCAGACAGAGACGCCGCCTGCGCGATCTGCGCCAGCCCCAGCAAGTTCTTCCAAAGTGTCGATTTCCCGATGGCGCGCTCGGGAACGACGATGATGTCGCCGGGTTCGATTCGAGCCGCGAGCGCGTTCCCGCCCCACCAGCGCTCCCCGCGTCCGCTCACGACCGAGCCATCCGCGCGAACGATGAAGATAGCCTTTTTCTCTGCCAGATCGGTGGGCCCACCGGCCCGCTCGAGATACCACGCCGCATTCTTGCGCGGCACAAACGCGGTGGCATTGGAGTTGTAGACCTGCCCGGTCACGACCACAAAGTCCGGACGCTTGGGGATGTAGAGTGTGTCTCCAGCGCGCACTTCGATATCGTCCGGGGAGTTTTCAAATCCGGTCAGATCGCGCGGCAGCCGGACCACCAGGCGCCCGGTGACCGGCACGCTGCGCAGGCTCTCGAGCACCCGCTGGCGCTGTTGCAGCGCCGCCTGCTGCAATTCGGCCTGCTCCTTCGCGCCCTCGCTGAGAGCCACCTTCACCGTCGCGGACTCCTGTTCCACGCGCTGGATCA
>JACQDH010000139.1 GCA_016201215.1 Acidobacteriota bacterium
CGCGCCTGCCGGATGGCGTTCATTTGAGACAGCGCTTCTGGTCCCAAATGGCAGAAAAGACCGTCCTCGCGCGCGGGACAGGCAAGGCAGCTTTTGATGATTTCAAGCCCGGCAGAGGTCCGGTTCTTTTCCATACCGGACACAAGTATGGTCTCGTCAGCGCCGGCAGGCAAGCAGGCGGTAGAGGTGCGCTGCTTTCGCTGCACGCCCAGAAGGCGCTCCTTTCGCTGTCAGTGCGGGGACACGCCGCGACCTACCGGCGGGGAAAAGAACTTCGCGCTTGGCTAGGCGCTCGGACTCTCGCGGAAGTCACCTGGGTTCAGGACTCGAAGAGATGCGGTCTTGCTCCAGGAGCTCAAACAGCCCGTAGTGTTTACTGAAGACCCAGGCCACCCGGCGGTTTTCGTAGAAGGGCGCCGGCGAGGGGCCTGACAGGCGATGAAACCCGGCCGACCTGCCTAACTCCAATGCCTGATCGAGGTTCGGCACTTCGAAACAGAGGTGGAGCAGCTTCACCCCCTGGCGCAAGCTCTTCGCAATCGGCGAATCGTCGGCCAAAGGCTCGAGGAGCTCAATGGTGATTCCATTGAGCTGGATGAAGGCAATCGAGACTTTCTGCTCCTCCGCGGCAACCGGCTCGCAGCCCGGGTTCGCCACATGAATCGACGGAAGCGCCAGGCCAATGTGATGGAAACGCGCGTCCTCGCCGAAGAAAGCGCACTCGGTCGCAGCGGCTCCTCTTCGTCCCAATTGGCGTATCGGCACTTCGGGGGCGGGTTCTCGGCCCATGGCCATCTCCGGCAGGCTCAAGTCAGATGGCCCGGAGAATTTGTGCGCGGTGCTGTTCAGCCCCGAGGAGATTGAGGAGTTCTGCGAGCCGCTCCGCCAGCGTGGCGACCGTCCACTGACTGTTTTCAGTTGCCATCAGCACGTCCACCAGACTGAGCTGGCGGTGGAAGACGCGCTCGATCCTCTCTTCCAGGGTGGCGATGAAGTTCACCAGGCAGAGTGAACTCAGTGTTCCCCCTTCGCCGATAAGGATGGTTCCCGGCGCTGCTTCGAGTCTCTCCTCCGGCTTCAGCGCGCCGTTGACTTCCTCGATCGCGTCGTAGATGACCTGTAGAACCGGCGGGTAAGATTCCATTTTTGTCTCCCGTTCTCCGACTAAGGCTTTGCGCCCAGCCCCACCATCTGGGGCTCTGGTGCAGGCACTCTGGGCGGCTTCTGGTTGAGCATGAACACAATCTTCCCCGGAACGCCGATCACCGTGGCGCCTGGGGGGACGTCCTTCATGGCGACGGAGCCCGCTGCGATCGTAGCTCGGGCTCCCACATTCACCTCGGGCAAGATGGTCGCGTTCGTCCCAACGTAAACGCCGTCGCCAAGCCGAACCCGCGCATTCACTACGCCATTGGGCGCCACAACGCAGCATTTGCCCAGCTCGGATTCATGCCCGATGGCGGCGCCCATGAAAACCACGGAGCCGTCGCCCACATAAACCTGCGGGCCGAGCGTAGCGTTCTGATAGACGATCACCCCTTTGCCCAATTCCACGCCCAGAAGATCCACATTCGGGTGGACCAAGTTCGCAAAGGGCACGCCGTATTCTTCGAGCTTGCGGTGGGCCGACCAGCGCTTCGCTGTGGTCCTCGCCACGGCGCTCGTTACCTCGGCAGAATCAGAGGAAACCTGGCCGAGCAAGTTAAATGGACCGACGATCTCCACGCCGAGCAGCGACTGCCCATGTCTGGCGGAGTCGTCGTCCAACAGGACGATGCGGTCCCAGCGGGCCTCCTGCCGGTTGATGGCTATCGCGAGCCGGATGGTTTCAGAGTTGCCAGCCCCACAAATGTAGAGTGTTTTCATCGCGTCCTATCCAACGGCCTCTTGGCTTCTTTATCTCTCTGGTCGCTCGTTTTTTTTCCGTCGCCCCGCGTGGTGCCGGGCCGGTGAGCTGATTGCGCGCCGCCACATCCTCACTGCAACTACTTCAACTGAACAATCGCAGGCGAGTCGCACGACGCCTGCGGCGCCAGCCGGATTCTCTTCGCCACGCCAACCATCCAATCCTTGCAGTTCTGGCACCGCTCGGGCAACTGGTCGAAGCGCCGGTTCAGGTGGTGATCCCGATAGGCGCCCAGATGGTTCCAGAGCTCCGCCAGGGGTTCGTCCCACGCGTTGCCCACGCTGTCGTCACCCTCGGTGTCGCCGGAGCAGCGGGGCACCCGGCCGTCCCAGAAGACGTGCATCATGGTCATGGCCCAGGGACAGGGAATGCGCTCCTCTTCGGGGATGCACAGCGGCGTACCGAAGCGTGCGCCCCAGCTCAGTTTGTTGCGCAGCTTCAAGGTCGCGCCGCGGGCCAGCCAGTGTGTGCAGAACGCCTCGAGCTCGTGCTCGTTCTCGTCCATCTCGATGAATTGCACTTGGATCTCGGGGGCCGTGCCGCGAGCGTTCCGCACCGCCAGCAGGTTTTCGACGTTTGCATAAACGACATCTCGGTCGCCGCCCACGCGGACCCGTGCGTAGGTCTCGCGCGAGAAGCCGTCGATTCCGATGACGATCAAGTCCACGCCCGAGTCCAGGATCGGCCCCGCGAGTTCGGGAGTGAGCAGCACGCCGTTCGTATTTACATTCAGGGAGCGCAGCCCCACGGATTTGCCGTACGCCAGGATGTGCAGGAGCAAGTCCGGCTCGAGGAGCGGCTCGCCGCAGAAGGAAAACCAGCACTCGGTGCGCGGCGAAATCGCTGCCACCTGGTCAGCACACTTCTTCCATAGGTCAAAAGGCATCCGTCCTTTCGGCCGCTTCATCATGGGGTGATGGCACATCGAGCAGGCCAGATTGCACGCCGCAGTGATCTCCACCGCGAATCTAGTCGGGAAAGGAATCTCGCGCAGCGTCCGGGCGACGTTTTGCAGTTCGGGGTCGTACATCCGCGCCTCCTTGGGCAGACTGGAGCTCCTCGAATCGATGCGACTGTGCGGAGACGCGCGGTCACGCCGCGCGACAGTCCTGCGGGGTGCCTGAATACTGCATAGGTTGACCTGTCCGTTTCAGTATCCTTGGTCACTCGGGGGAGTGTCCACTGTCACACCCTGGGAGAATGCGGCGTGGCTTCGGGCGGCGCGCCCGCATCGACAAATGAAGGACGGCTAGGTAACCGGGAACCTGGTCACCGCGCGGATTCTGGTCGAAGGCCGTGCCTACGTCAAGGGCGAGGTCCAAGTCCTTCGCAGCAACACCCAGGTTGGCACTGATCCCGATAGCCTCCTCTCCCGCGGAGCGCCGAGCCGAAATAGGTCGTCCCCCAGCGATCCAGAGGATACGGGGCTGGGTTTTTTCCGCTTCGAATCAGGCCCGAAACACCCGGCTGCAATACCCATACGTCCTTAAGGAAAAAGGACTTACATAAGTTCCTTTTGCAATTGTCGCTTTCTCGGGCGAAGCAGATTGAAACCTGGTTAAGGACCCAGATGTCTCGGTGATATCTATAAGAACACGAACTCAACACATTAAATAGCTATCAGCAATGAAGCTAAGAAAAGCTTCTCTCCCCCTTGAACCCAGGGCTCGGGCCGAGGGCCATTGCTCTTCCGCCAATTCTCTTCCCCGCCGCGTGCGCCAGCTCAAAGTCGCGGTTGGGGCCTTCGTGTCGAAGTCACTCTGGCCGGGGAATCCGATCAAGGCGCCCCGCTCCCGTGAGGAGGAAACCTTTGCGTCGATCTGCGGTGGAACCGGTCGCCGCCGGCGGAGCCGCTGCAGGCGCTCGAGCTGGTTCATAAGCCGTTCCAGTTGGCGGTTCAATTGAACCTCATAGCGCATCAAGTTCTCAGCAGCGTGTGGCGGCGAAAGAAATCCTTCGCCCTCAGCCTAAGTGGGAGTGCTGGGCAAGCCTTGCCCGGCCGCTGCGGCGGGCCCGCAGTCTAGCGCGAGCTGAGGGTGAGCCGGAGACTCAGACTGTAGCTTCGCTAGGCTCGATCAGCACTTCCATTCCCGTCAAACCGCGACAGATTCCAGGCGCCGCTCAAGTCCATTCAGAATAGAACGAAACATCTGCTGTGCCGAGCATTCGATCGATCCGGAGGCCCGAACCCATACTGCGTTATCAAGCCGCTCCGCCAGGTGGTGGATTTCCCGGCTCTGGCGTTGAATCTCCTCCAAAGAGAGTTCTGGCTTGCGGTCGTAGATCGTCTTTGGGTCAGCAACAAGGAAGATCACCAGGTCGGGCCTGGGAATGAGGAGGCTATAGAATCGGATTACCCACTGCGGCAGAGAAATCCGATAATAAATTTGGTCGATCAGATAGTCATAAAAATATCTGTCAAAAATGACCGCCAGGCATTGGCGTCCTAAGCGGGGCCGGACCAGCGCCCAATAGCCCAGAACGAAATCTGCAAAATAGTATGTAACACTAATCAGGCTCAACAACCACCCGTTTGGTTTGCGGCCGCGTGGGTTTGTGACGGGAGCGTCGTTGTAGGGTCGAGCCAGCAAGGAAGACAGACTGGGGAGAAGCCCTGGCCGCCAGTGATGCACTTGCGCACCAAAATGCAGCTGCCTGGTGATGTCACGCTGAAGGGCCTGAATCAACGTTGATTTGCCTGACCCATCGGGCCCCAGGACGGCTACCATTAAGCCATTGGGCCGGATGTATTCGCGACACCTCCATCCCACATAGGTAAGTATGTCCCGGGTTGTCTTCAGGGGCCGACGCAAGAAGCTTCGCCAGATCACTGCACGCCGCAGTCGCCTGCCGAGCGTCGCCAGGCTCTCGAACTTTTCTTGCCCACACACGTCCACGAGCCGAGCGGCACACCCTCGACCAAAGATCTCTGCCAGCTGTTGCTCAAACTCTTTCGGACGATTGCGATAGAGATTCAGGATTGGCAGCCGACATTCTTCACGGAGCCGGAAGTTGCACATCACCCCCCGGCAGAACTGCATGAAAACAACGTCCTCCGCATGCAACCGCCAGACGCCTTTTTCTTGGATTCTTCGCCGCAGTGCAAGACCCAGGTCCAGAAATTGCATCCCTCTCCACCGGAGGCTGTCCGGCGGGGCAACGTCCACGCGCAACACCCACAGGGGATCCAAGTGGAGGACTACAGTCCACAGGGCGAACTCTTGATCGATTCGAAAAACTTTCGCTGAGCAAGAGTGGGCCGCGCCCGTCAGCACCTGGTACGCACGCTCAACATCGGCGGAATTGACGAGAATTGCCAGGTCTCCGCCGCCCAGGTGCGCGGGGAGGGCATCGTAGTTGCCCGCCACGGCATACACCAAGCATGCCTGCTCAAATGCCTGGAAAAGTTCCTGCAAGAACCCCGCGATACCAGGATGGTGCGGATTGGTGTCGAAGATTCGTGCCGTTGCTTCGTCGCCAGGTTCGCCCACGCTCATGATCCATCCAGCCCGCGACAGTTCGCTTGATGATGGCGCGCCCAATTACGGGTGGCTTTGTCGGTCCAAGAAACAAACCCGTAACTTGTTGTGTCTGAGGCCAGACCGTACGTGACCGTGCGCGCGCCGATCTTCTTTCCTGTGCGCCAGTCGTGGAGGATCAATAAGTTGTAGCTCGGGCTTTGCGCGATGCAGCAGGCGTACACTAGATTGACGAACTGCTCCTTCTGCTCGAACTGAAGACCGTCGAATGCTGGGCCTACCCAAAGGTCCGGAAAGCTGCCGGCGAACTGAAGCTTCCGGAAGACGCCCGCGTAGATGAGCTTCCGAATGAGCCTCTTTCGCCCCGCTTGCTTGGCGCGTTCGACGGAATCGATTGCTGGCAGTGGCTTCGGCCCGGGAACGGCGGGCGCTCGGGGCGTGGGAGAGGAAGCGGTGACACGCTGTGGGGGAGCGTCCCGCCAAGTCGGCCTAGCTTGGAATGAGATCCAACCGCTCACAAGGAACAAGCCACCGCCCGGCCATGGGATCAGCTTTTTCATCTCACGCTCTCCTCGCGTCCGGGAGCCAGCATGTCCCCAGTCTCCATACAGCATATTCAAGCAAGAATTGTACCAAGACCCGATAAGCAGTGAGGCGTTCCCTTTGGATTGAGTGCGACATTCCACGACTTACCTGAGGGGTATACGCGCCCCGCGCGATTCAGCGGATTGGGCGAGGTGCGCCATGGTCTTCGCTAGCGGCAGCAACGTGGTACTAGAACGCCGCCAACCGTTTCCTTCACTTTCTCCCTCCGACACAGGGGGCGTCTAGCCAAAACAAATCAAGGGGGCAGGCACGCCCGGTCCACTACAAAGGTTGGTTGCACGCCGTCCCGTCCCTGCGGTTGAGCGTCGGAAGGCGAGCCTTGGTCGAGGCACAGCGAAGAGATCCTGCTGAGGAGGCAGCACCGCTGAACGACGTGCTTGCTCCGAGCTCGAGTGAGGCCAGCCGGCCGCGCCATCAACGGTCTGCGATGAACGCCTGCGGCGCCCTTGACACAGCCGACGCCGGTACAGATAGAACTCTGCCGATGACCCAGATTGTTGCCTGTATTCGACACTTTGACGAGTTCGCCCTACGCTGACCCTGTGGGACGCAAGCTGAGCGTCCTCTTCTCCGCCCTGGACAGAATGCCATCCTCAGGAATTCGGACAGCTCTAACCGAGAGAGGGCACGCTCATTGCTCGTGTGATCCACTGGGGCGCTGGAAGGGAAGAATTTCGGCACGGGGGTGGCGGGTTGTTTTGTTCACCCACTGGCTGCGGTGAACCGAAAGCGCGTGTAGGTGGTCCGTTGTGTCACGGCCAGCGAAAAAGCGCCCTATCTCCGTCTAGTCGACGCGCGGGCGGGATACCAAATGGGTCGCACTTCTCGTACAAAGATCCGTGCGGTGACCGGACCAATATATTTGAACTCCTGCAACCTCGCGGAAAGTTCTGCGGGTGTTTTCGACTGGCCGAGGAGATGGGTGAGCGTGCCGTAGCGCGCCTTCGCTCCTGGCAGACATGGAGAAGTTTGGTCGCGGTTGAAAAATCGAAGCGAACATAGTGCGCCTGATCTAGTAGGCGTACAAGTTCATCCCATCCAGCTCGCAGAACAGCATCGGGAGCCACGAGTCGCGCTGTCATCAACTCCCGATAGGCCCGCTCTGCAACCTGCCTCTGGATTGGCTTGCCGAATAGGAGGCAGACCAAGAACCATTTGAATAGCTCCTCTTCTTGCTTCGATGCCAAGTTGATCCTGAGCTCGGCGGCAATGGATTGTGGCTTCATGTGAAGCTGCCTGGCCTCGCGTGCCGAGAACCGACGCAGGCTTTTCGCACTCTTGCCTGGCTATCTTACTGCCGCCGCGTCCGCGGGAGAGCGGAATCTCAGTACCTTTCGAGACGTGTTTTCCTGGGCGCAAGCAACAGCGCTTGCAAAGATGCCCCTCGGGGGAATCGAAATGCGGCTGATGGCCTCACAACCTCCAAAGCGATGGTTTTGGCCCGGCCGCGAGCGCCGGGCCCCGGAGTGCTCATGACTCGACGGCGATTTCAGCCCGCCGCGAGAAATCAAGCACCAATGTGAGCGGCGTGGGTACCGGGCTAACGCGGATGGCCGACCGGGATCAGGTATAGCGGTCGCTGCTCAGTAGGTAGCGAGAGCGCCTTTTGAACCTGCTGATCCTCAAACGCACCGATCGGCACGGCCCCCAGATTCAGGGCTACGGCCTGCAGCAAAAGGTTTTGTGCGGCGTGGCCGGCCTCAATGTGCACATACCGCGGCGTGCGGTCTCTTCCGTACTTCCGGGCAGTGCGCTCGTAAACGGCCGCGATCACGAAAACTGCCGGGGCCTCCAGGACCGGTGGCTGTTCTAGTGCTGTTCGATACAGGGCGGGCCTCAAATCGCTCTCCGAGAACTTTTGCGATCGATGGCGCTGCGGGACGTAGTGATAGAAGCCCCCAGCGGTCGCAACATAAAGCTCAAGGGGATACAACGCACCGGCGGACGGGGCTGTGCGCAAGCCCTCGGGATGCGTGATCCCCTGCGCAGCCCAAAGAAGCTGCGAAACTTCCTGCTCGGTCAGCGGCGTGCTGGAAAACTCTCGCACGCAGCGGCGCCGAGCTAGGGCTTCCTCCAGAGACATGCGCCCGGTGCGCGCCGGTTCGGGTAGAGCGATCTGGCTGGTAGAGTTAACTCGGGTTTCTCTGGACGCCACTTGGCCTCCTTTTCCGGTCGGCGTGAGACAGCCAAGCAACACTGACAACACGACAGCCATCAGAAATAGCTTGTCGAACACAGCTTCTTCCCTCCCGGGCACGGCCGATGCGCTGGACAATCTTCTCAGTAGTCGTCTGAAAGCAAATAGCGATTCCCGATGCGGACATTTGTCAGCCCCGCCGCGCGGGCGGCGGCTTCGGCGGCCTGTGCGTGGCGCAGCGAGGTGTGCGGCAGATCCGCCATGTAGAAATGCGGGGCAAACCCCAGCAGCGCATAGGGAATGGCCGGATTCAACTCGGCGATAAACCGGGCGATGCGTCCCACCTCCGCGGCATCCACGTAGCCGGGCACCAGCAGCGTGCTGGCGAC
>JACQDH010000135.1 GCA_016201215.1 Acidobacteriota bacterium
AGGCACTCTTAGACGGAGAAAAGGTGACTGCAAGGGCCGGGACGCGTTAGCGGTGTGTGGCGGGCTCGGCGGCGGGATGCAGGCCGTGCTGCGGCACCTCGTGAGTGCCGCGCGGCGCAGGCTCCTGGTGGAAGCGGTAGAAATGGTCGAGCGGGCCGGCGCCTTTGCCGATGACAAAACTTCTTTCGATGGCCTTGGTGACATAGGTCTTGGCCAGCAGGACGGCCTCGTGCAGCCCGCGCCCGGAAGCGAGTTGCGCGGCAATGGCCGAGGCAAACGTGCAGCCGGAGCCGTGTGTGTTTTCGGTCTTGATGCGGTCGCCGCCCAAGGCCAGCAGCTCGGTGCCGTCGAAGAGGACGTCGATGGCCTTCTCCATGTGCCCGCCTTTGACGACCACGGCGCGCGCGCCCTGCTCGAAGAGTTTCCTGGCCGCGGCCTCCATCGCAGCCACGTCCCTGATTTCCAGCCCCGTCATCAGTTCGGCTTCGGCGATGTTCGGCGTGATTAGGGTCGCGCGCTTGAGCAACTCCTCGCTGAGGAACTTGACCCCGCCGGCATCGAGCAGATCCGCGCCGCCCAAGGAGGCCTTCACCGCCGGGTCAAGCACCACGTGCGCGAACTTGCCGTGGTCGAGAAACTCCGCCACCACCGCGGCGTTGGCCCTGTTGCCGAGCATGCCGATCTTCACCGTGCTGATGGCGATGTCTTCGGCGAGCGCATCGAGCTGCGCTCGCAGCGTCGCCGCAGGCGTGATGTGCGTGCTCTTCACACCCTGCGTGGATTGCACGGTAAGCGCGGTGACCGCGGCGATGCCGTAGCAGTTGTGCGCCGCAAAGGTCTTGAGGTCCGCGGCGATGCCCGCACCGCCGCAGGGATCAAAACCGGCAATGGTGAGGAGAATCGGTGGAGTCGGGCTGACGTGGTTGCTCAAAGCCTGGTGCCCTCCGCGCAAGGCACCCCGCAGAAAGCGGGGCCGGCTGCACTCCAGTGGCAGAGCGCGCCGGCAAATAAAATGTACGCGCCTTGTTCGCCGCAACGCAAGAATTATTTTTGCACGCCTGTGGATGATTCGCGACGCGCGGGCTGTCAATTCCTCATCGCTCGCCGCCGGTGCACGGCGGCTCACCAAACGAACGGGTGAAAAAGCGAAGCCCGGTCGGCTCGGCGGTGAACCGCGGGCTGACCGGGCGGCGAGGGACGCTCAGCGGCCTACGGGAAGAGGCCGCGGACCAGGGTGGCTTCGGCGACGCGGCCGACGGCGAGGATGTACGCGGCGGCGCGCGAGTGGGTGTGGTACTTGCGCATGGTTTCGTACACGTCGTAGAACGCGCGCTTCATCACCTTCTCGAGCCGCGTGTTCACCTCATTCTCTTCCCAGAAGTAGCCTTGCAGGTCCTGCGCCCACTCGAAGTAGCTCACCGTCACCCCGCCGGCGTTGGCGAGGATGTCCGGCAGCACGAAAACACCGCGGCGGTACAGGACTTCGTCGGCGTGCGGAGTGGTTGTGCCGTTGGCGGCCTCAGCGACAATCTTGGCCTTGATCTGGTCGGCGTTGTGCAGCGTGATGACGTTTTCCAGAGCCGCCGGGATCAAGATGTCACACTTGAGCGTCAGTAGGTCGTCGTTGGAGATGCGCGAAGCGCCCGGCATGCCCACTACCGTGCCGGAGCGCTCCTTGTAGCGGATGGCCCTGAGCGGATCAATGCCGCGCGGGTTGTACACCCCTCCGCGAGAGTCGCTGATGGCCACGATCTTGGCCCTCTTCTCGGCAAACAGCCGCGCGGCAATCGAGCCGGCATTGCCGAAGCCCTGGATGGCGACGCTGGCGCCGCGCAGCGGGATTCTCTTGACCTTGCAGGCCTCCTCGGTGGCAAACAGGCAGCCGCGCGCGGTGGCTTCGTTGCGTCCTTGTGAGCCGCCGAGCGATACCGGCTTGCCGGTCACCACACCCAACGATGAGTAGCCCACGGTCATCGAGTAGGTGTCCATGATCCAGGCCATGGTCTGCGCGTCGGTGTAGACATCGGGCGCCGGGATGTCGCGCTCCGGCCCGATGATGGGCAGGATTTCGCTGGTATACCGCCGCGTCATGCGCTCGAGCTCCCCCTTGGACATCCGCTTCGGGTCGCAGATCACTCCGCCCTTGCCGCCACCGTAAGGAATGTTGACCGTGGCTGTCTTCCAGGTCATCCACGAGGCCAGCGCCTTCACTTCGTCGAGCGTGACGCCGGGGTGATAGCGGATGCCGCCCTTGGCCGGGCCGCGCGCGATGTTGTGCTGCACGCGGAAGCCGGTGAACACCTTCAACTGGCCATTGTCCATCTTGGTGGGGATGGAGACTTCCAGCACGCGCTTGGGCGTGCGCAGCACCTGCCGCAACCCGGGTTCCAGCTTCAGATACTCCGCCGCGATATCAAACTGGATCTGCGAAATGCGGAACGGGTTCAGGTCCTCGCGCGGCGCCATCCGCGGAACCACCGGCTGAGGAACGGCTTTTGCAACCGTGGCCATCGGTGTTTCTCCTTCGGTTATCCGCCCGCCGCGTGCCGCTGGGACACCAGATAGCGTTCGCGGCACTCCGCCGAGCAGAAGTGAAGTACCTGGCCCGCTTGCTCCAGGGAATGCGAGATTTCAGGTGAGACGAACGTGCCGCACCAGGGGTCGCGGAAGAGCGGCTTCGCGGCTTGTGGCGGGCCCGGCTGCGTCTGCTTGCGCACTTGGGCAGGAAGCAACCAGCGGACCAGCAATCGCCCCAGCCAAACCGCCACGACCAGCCACAACAGGAATCGAACGATGCGAGCCAGAAATGCCACCCCGCTTGCCACGCTTTCCGGCGGCTTCCCTGAGCTCGACCCGCCGCGCCAGGCCGGCCGTGCCACCCGTTTTGATGCGCTTCGTAAGTTCTGCGAAACGCGAAGTTTAGTCAAATCCGAAAATGAGTGTCAATCAAAACCGGGGCCTTTGGCAAGCCCATTCATTTCATTCGCTTAGCGTTGGCCGCTGCCGTGAAACGAGATGTGTCGCACTAACTGATTGATTGTGAAGGACTTGCTCTGCAAATGGGCTGCCCGCCGCAGCTTGGCGGGCTAAGCCTTTGCAGCGGCAGGGGCGGGAATGCGGTCGGTACCCATATATGGCCGCAGCGCTTCCGGGACCACGATCGAGCCGTCGGTCTGCTGATAGTTCTCGACCACCGCGAGCCAGGTGCGCCCTACGGCCAGGCCCGAGCCGTTGAGCGTGTGCACGAAGTCGCTCTTCCCGCCCTTGGGTCTGTAGCGGATGGCGGCGCGCCGCGCCTGGAACGCTTCGCAGTTTGAGCAGGAAGAAATCTCCTTGAATGCGCCGGTCGAAGGCAGCCAGACCTCGAGGTCATAGGTTTTGGCCGAGGCAAAACCGATGTCGGCGGTGCAGAGTTGCACGACGCGGTAGTGGATGCCGAGCCGTTGCAAGACGGCTTCGGCGTCGCGCACCAGCGATTCGAGCTCGTCGTAGCTCTGCTCGGGCCGCGTGAACTTGAACAGCTCGACCTTCTGGAACTGGTGTTGCCGGGCGATGCCGCGGGTGTCCTTGCCCGCGGCGCCGGCTTCGGAGCGGAAGCAGGCTGTCCACGCACAGACCTTGATGGGCAGCGCGTCGGCGTCGAGGGTTTCGTCGCGGTAAAGGTTGGTCAGTTGCACTTCCGCGGTGGGCGTCAACCACAGCCCGGTGCCTTCGAGGCGAAACATATCGCCGGCAAATTTGGGCAGGTGCCCCGTGCCGACGAGTGACGCTCGATTGGCCACGAACGGCGGCAGAATCTCCGTGTAGCCGTGCTCCTGGGTGTGCAGGTCGAGAAAGAAATTGGCCAGCGCCCGCTCCAGGCGCGCACCGGCGCCCTTGTAGAGCGCGAAGCGTGTCCCGGCGATGATCGCCGCGCGCGGCAGATCCAGGATCCCGGCGCGCTCGCCCACCTCCCAGTGTGGCCGCGGCGCAAAGCTGAACTGCGGCGGCGTGCCCCAGCGGCGCACCTCGACGTTGTCCTGCTCGCCCCGGCCGACGGGCACGGAGGGATGCGGCAGGTTGGGGACAATCAACAGGAACTCGCGCAAGCGTTCGTCGAGCAGCGCGATGCGCTCGTCGTCCTGTTTGATGCGATCGGAAACGCGCTTCATTTCGGCGATGAGGCCCGAGGCGTCCTGGCCCGCCTTCTTCAACCGCGCGATCTCCTCGCTGGCTTTGTTGCGCTCGGCCTTGCTGCGCTCGGCGGCGGTGATCAGCTCGCGGCGCTCGCGGTCGAGCGCGCGGAAGCCGTCCAGGTCGAGCTCGATGCCGCGGTGGCGCGCCATCTGCTCGAACAGGTCCAGATGCTCCCGGAAATAGTTCAGGTCATGCATGCGCAGCAGAATACCCCAAAGCGGCGAAGACGCAAAGGAGGCAGAGGGCTACAGTTTGTTTTGACACCGGCGCGTGGGTGCGATAACTTGCAGAGGTTATGAAGAATAAACTCATCTTGATCGGTGCACTGATCCTGTTCTTCCTGCCCGCCGCCGGCTGCAGCAAGGCGCAGCAGGACGACAAAGCCATCCGCGCCGCCCTGGAGAGACATCTTACCGAACGCGCCAACCTGAACATGGCCGCGATGGACATGGACATCAAGCAAGTGAAGGTGGAGGGCAACCGCGCCGAAGCACAGGTCGAATTCCGCGTCAAGCAGGGTGGGGCGAGCATGCAGATGGCCTACACGCTCGAGCGCCAGGGCGAGGCCTGGGTGATCCGCGGCGCGATGCCCGCTGGTGGTGGGATGGCTCACCCTCCGACCGGCGGAGGCATGCCGCCCTCGGGCGCCGGAGACCTCCCCGCCGGCCATCCGCCCATGACCGAAGAGGGCAAAGCGCCCGCTCCCCCAGCCAAGAAGCCGTAGCGCACGGCTGGTGTAGCGGCGCACGGAACTTGTCCCGAGCTCCGACTTTGTCGGGGTAAACTCCAACCCGCCGGGACACAAGCTGTCATCCCGAGCCCCGGCAGGGCCGGGGTAAACTCCGTGAGGGATCTCTCGGAGGGATTCCTCGCCCCGGCCAGGCCGGGGCTCGGAATGACAACCATTGCGGCTGCGCCGCGAGCTGCAATCTTCAGCCGCTAGCTTCGAGAATCGAGCACGCCGCCGACCGAGCGCGCTTCGGTGACGCCGCGCACAATCGCTCGCGCCACAGCCTCCGCTGCGGCGGCGCCGAGTGCGTTGATGTCGGTCTGCGCTTCACCGATCGAGAGCGCGAACACGATATCGCCATCAAACATCGTGTGCGCCGGCGAAACCACGCGCGCCATTCCTGCCGAAGCCATCATCGCCAGGCGCTGCGCTTCGATGCGCGTGAGCGCAGCATTGGTCGCGACAACGACCAGCACCGTGTTCGGATCGGTGAAGCCTTTTCGTACGGTGCCGCGGCGCATCGCTGCGGCCACATCCACAAATTCCCGCGAGCCTCTTGCCTTGCGCGCGCCGGCGATGATCCGGCCGGAGTCCGCGTCGCGGATGTCGCCAAAGGCATTCACCGCAGCCAGCGCCGCCACGCGCACACGGCCGGGCAAGCCTTCCGTCCAGCAGCCGATGCCGGCCTTGGTCGCGCGCTTGATGCCAAACAGTTTGCCGACCGATGCGCCCGTGCCCGCGCCGACGTTTCCTTCCGCGACTGCCGCGTCGGCTTTGGACTGGGCCGCCGCCTTAGCAGCAGCGTAGCCCATCGCCGCGTCAGGACGCCGCTTCGGGTCGCCGAGTCGCAAATCAAAGAGAATGGCCGCAGGCACGATGGGCACACGCGCGACGCCGGTATCGAAGCCGATGCCGTGCTCCTCGCACCAGCGCATCACTCCGGAGGCCGCATCGAGACCGAACGCGCTGCCCCCCGCCAGCACCAGCGCGTGGATGCGCTCGACCAGGTGCCCCGGGCGCAGCGTCTCCAGTTCGTGCTCGCCCACCGCACCGCCGCGCACGTCGCACGCCGCCACCATGCCCTCGGCGACACTCGCCGGCGCGTCCGCAGCATCGTGCAGCAGGACGGTGCAGCCCGTCAGCGCTAGCGAGCTTGCACCAAGCGCAGCCGAAGTGTCCTGCGCGTGGCCGATCTTGAGTCCCGCAATGGGTCCAAATCCCGCCGGCATGCCAGCATCCTAGCAAAGAATCGGGCCGATGCCAGGTAGCACAGGCTTATAGCCTGTGTGCAGGTAGTAGCACAGGCTTCTAGCCTGTGCCCTCGCTTGGCATCCAAGAAGCAGACCACAGGCTGAAAGCCTGTGCTACTCTGCGCCCATGCAGTCGGGGAGCTACTACGAAAGGAACCTTCCGCACTGGCATCCCATCGGGAAGGCGCTGTTTGTTACGTGGCGGCTGCATGGATCGCTCCCTGCGCACGTCTGGGACGACCTGCAGAAGAAGCGGATGAGCCCCGGAAAACGATTCTCCCACGTGGACCAAGAGCTCGGGAACGCGCGGTTCGCACCGCTGTGGCTCGCGGACCCGCGTATCGCTCGCTGCGTCGTGCAAGCGCTCTGGCGCGGCGCGCGTGAGCTGAATCTCTTCGAGTTGCATGCCTTCGCCGTGATGCCAAACCATGTCCACGTGCTGCTCTCTCCTTGCGCGCCGCTAGCACGGATCACGCGAGGCGTGAAAACGTCGACGGCTTCAAAGGCGAATGAACTTCTACGTCGCACAGGACAGCGCTTTTGGCAGGAGGAATCGTTTGACCACTGGATTCGCAATGCCGCTGAGTTCGAGCGCATCAAGCACTACATCGAGCGGAACCCGGTCAAGGCCGGGCTCTGTAAACGACCTGAGGATTGGCCCTGGTCAAGCGCTTCGCCTGGTAGCACAGGCTTGTAGCCTATGCCTCCTGGGTGGTACCACACGCTTATAGCCTGAGTGAACGTAGCACAGGCTTGTAGCCTGTGCCTCCTGCGTGGTACCACACGCTTATAGCCTGAGTGAACGTAGCACAGGCTTGTAGCCTGTGCCTCCTGCGTGGTACCACACGCTTATGGCCTGTGTGAACGTAGCACAGGCTTGTAGCCTGTGCCTCCTGCGTGGTACCACACGCTTATAGCCTGTGCTGCAAGCTCCTCAGCGCCGGGGAGCCAACACTGAGCGCAGCCGAGGTGTCCTGCGCGCTTGTGCCGAGCGCAGTCGAGGCGTGGCCAATCTTGATTCCCGCAATCGGTCCAAATCCCGCCGCCACGCCCGGATAATACCGCGAAGACGGCGCGCTGGCGATTCTAGTGACCAAGCGAATAATTACCGCAGGCTGTAGTCGCCACCACCGAGAAATTCCAAGAAGCCCAGGTCTCGAAGAACTTGCAGTTGCTGCCGGATTTTGTCGCGGACGTGCCGATTGGACGGATGAAGTCTGGCAAGGCTCCCTTCCAGGGCATAAACCTCCGGCAAGGAAAAGTCCTGCTTGCCGAGCGACCGAACTGCGTTGAGCACATCGAGCGTCCAGCCGCGCTTTTCTAGTTTCAGCTTTGCGAGTGGCCGCAGCCGAGCGTATTGTTGCCGGACTTCCTTCGGACTGGATGCAACGCCATCGGCAACGACTGGAATCCGAGCGTCAGGCGGGATGTTGCCAAGAACAATGTTGCACCCAACCCATCCCGCCCGCCGAGCCTTCGGCCCGAGAGGGTTCCGACGTTCGATCGCTGACATCGTAAAGGCAAAACTGGGCACCAGAACGAGATTCCTCACTTCCCAGGCTTCGGGCTCATAGTGCAGAGCGAACAGGTTGGGAGTTCCACCTGCCTCGATGGCACAACGCATTTTCTCGTAGCTTGCATCTGTAATCCGCCGGGAGAAACTTCTTGCCTGGCTCTTTAATTGGAAGGGAGAGCCGCACTCCGGGCAGATGTAATCGACGGCTGGTGTGTTCGCCGGTGAGCAGTTGACTCGGGAGGAACTACAGTTTGGACAGAATAGGTTTGTCTCGGCCCAAGCTTCCGTCGCGACCCGTGCGCGCTGCGAAGGGCTCTTGTAACCCGACAGACCTTCTTCCGGCAGGGCGAGTTGCACACTCGCATTAGATCACTTTCACTGCGCCAGATAAATCTCTGTTTCGGTTTTGATCACAAAGAGGATTTCCGTTTGTGCCTGTGCACTGGAGCGGAATTTCTGCCACGCCTCGTCCAGGGTTGAGGCAAGTACGGAATAAATCACCTCGCGCCGGCTCTGGCCGACAAAGTAATAGCTGCGCTCGCGGCGAACCAACTTTCCCGATAGTGACGTGCCCATGGCCCGGGTCCCCGTACAACCCGATCGATCCACAGATCCTCGATAGAGATCAAGATCATTTTCCGAGCAGGTGATGCTCATTTCGACGAAAACAAGCTCGGCGCAGACTCGGGCGAGGGTCAAGCTGAGGGAGGCATCTTCGAAATCAACAGCAACAACACAACGCGAAAGCCGCAGGGCGACGACGGCCGTGGTCCCGCTACCCATGAAGGGGTCGAGCACGAGGTCGCCGGGGTGGCTCGCCGCTTCCAAGATGCGTTCGAGCAGAGCGACAGGCTTCTGTGTGGGGTGTTTCCCGAAGCGCTTCTCCTCGCGGTCGGGCGGAGGAATCTGCCAGACGCTCTTCATTTGTTTGCCGCCAGCCTGGTCCTTCATGAGTTTGTAGTTGAAGGTGTGCCGGCTCTTCTTGTTCTTCGCGGCCCAGATGATCGTCTCCGTCGCATGGGTGAAATAGCGGCAGGAAAGGTTCGGCGGCGGGTTGGGCTTCACCCAGGAGATGTCGTTGAGCAGCTTGAAGCCGAGCTGCTGCATGGCAAAGCCGACCGAGTGAATGACGTGGCTCGTGCCGCTGACCCAGATGGTGCCGTTGGGCTTGAGCACGCGCTGGCAGGCGGCCAGCCAGGCGCGGTTGAACTCGTGGTTGATGTCCGGGCCGCGCGAGCGGTCCCAGTCGCCCTTGTTCACGCTGACCATGCGCCCGGCGTGACAGGTGATGCCGTCGTTCGACAGGAAGTACGGCGGGTCGGCGAAAATCAGGTCCACGCAGCCTTCTGGAATGGCCGGGAGGATCTCCAGGCAATCGCCGCTATAGATCCGGATGTGATGCTTTCGGTCGTCGAACACAGGCGCGGGCAAGCGCGGCTCGTGCGCAGCCGCTTTCGTCGAAGAGGAATGCTCGGTCGATTTCGACACTGACAGACGCCCTCGGCTCGTTTTCTCGAAGCGGATCGGATCGTTGATCGGAGTCTGCGCGGTGTCAAGCCGGCACATTCGACCGTAGCGCCCCGACTCGTCGGGGCGAATTAGGGTCTCAACCGACGCGGGAAAAACGCCCCGACATGTCGGGGCGCTACAGAGGGATTCCTCGCCCCGACACAACTCGTCGGGGCTCGGAATGACAACCCTACCTGCTATTGACCGCTGCGGCTGCTCGGGAAGCTGTGCTAGCATCGAAATTCAAACTGTCGGCCAGCGCGCGGGAGGGATGAAGCGCCTCACGACATCATGAGCCGGGCGGCATACATTGTGAGCGCGGTCCGCACGCCGATTGGGAAATTCGGCGGCGGGCTATTGGAGTTAACCGCGGCGGACCTGGGCGTAATCGCCGTGCGCGCGGCGCTCGAACGCGCGTTTGGCGAAGCGCCGCCGGCGCGCGAGCCAGGGACTTGCGAGTCGCAGGGGAGGGCAGCGGCAGGCGCAGCCGGAGAGATCCCTCGCCCCGGCAGGGCCGGGGCTCGGGATGACAGCACACTGGCGACCGGCAGTACGGGCCGCGCGTGGCGCGTGGATGAGTTGATCTTCGGCAATGCGCGGCAGGCGGGCGGTGGGCCGAACGTGGCCCGGCAAATCTCCTGGCGCGCAGGCCTGGGCGACGACGTGCCGGCGTTCACCATCAACATGGCCTGCGCTTCGGGCCTGCGCTCAATGATGCTGGGATGGCAGCAGATCCAACTCGGCGAAGCGGAGATCGTCGTGGCGGGCGGCACCGAATCCATGAGCCGCCTGCCCTACCTGCTCGAGGGGCGCTGGGGATTCAAGATGGGCCACCAGCCGCTGGTCGATGCGATGTACCGCGACGGTTTCCTCTGCCCCATCTCGAAAATGATTATGGGCGAGACCGCCGAGGTGCTCGCCGAGCAGTACAAAATCCCGCGCGAAGAGCAGGACCGCTACGCACTGGAGAGCCATCAGTGGGCCACGCTGGCCACGCGTGATTGCCGGTTCCGAGACGAAATCGTCGCCGTCGAACGCACGGACAAAAAAGGCAACACGACGCGCCTGGACAAAGACGAACACGTGCGCGCTGACGTGACCCTGGAAGCTATGCAGAAACTCCCGCCGGTGTTCTCCAAGACCGGCAGCATCACGGCGGGCAACTCCAGCGGGATCACCGACGGCGCCGCCGCGCTGGTGCTGGTGAGCGAGGAAAAGCTGCGCGCGCTGAAGCTCACGCCGCTGGCGCGGATCGTGGACGCCACGGTCGCGGCGGTGGACCCGCGCGTGATGGGCATCGGGCCGGTGCCTGCGGTGCGCACGCTCGAGAAGCGCACGGGCTGGAAGGTGGCCGACTACGACGTCATCGAACTCAATGAAGCGTTCGCGGCACAGGTGCTGGCCTGCGACCGCGAGTTGCACTTCGATCGCACGCGGCTGAACCCGAACGGCGGCGCCATCGCGCTGGGCCGCCCGATCGGCTGCAGCGGCGCGCGCATCGCCACGACGCTACTGCACGAGCTGCGTCGCGGCGGCGCGCGAGCAGGGAAGCGGGGCCTGGCGACGCTCTGTGTCTCCGGCGGCATGGGTGTCGCGGTGGCCCTCGAAACATCATAGGGAGCGAGCAGAATGGTGGACACCGTTCGATTCGACGAATTCTCCGGCAAAGCGTCCGCGCGCAAGCCCGAAGAGTTCGAGTTCATCCGCTACCGGTTGGAAGGCCCCGTCGCGCGGATGACGCTCAACCGCCCGGAGCACAACCTGCTCAACGAGCCGATGCTGCGGGAGCTGGCCGCGGGGATCGAGACGCTCGGCGAAAAAGACGACGTCAAGCTCGTTGTGCTCGACTCCGCCTGCGCGGTCTTCTCCGGGGGCATTGACATCGGCGAGTACACCGCTGAGCGCGTCTTCCAGATGCTCGACGCGTTCTATTCCGTGTTCACCGCCATGCTCGAGGTGGGTAAACCCCTCCTGGTGATCGTCAACGGCCCAGCCATCGGCGGCGGCGCGGAACTCGCTGCGTTCGGCGACCTGGTGATTGCCACGCCGAAGGCGCGCTTCGCCCAGCCGGAGATCACCATCGGCGTGTTTCCGCCGCTGGCTTCGACCATCCTGCCGCATATCGTGGGGCCCAAGCTGGCGCTCGAGCTGGTGCTGACCGGCGGGGCCATCACCGCCGAGCGTGCCCGCGAGCTGGGCCTGGTGAACCGCGTGGTGCCGGAACTGCATCTCGAGAACACCGTGAACGAACTCATCGCGCAGATCACCGCGCAGTCGGGCGCGGTGCTAGCCATGGCCAAGAAGGCCATCCTGGGCGGCATGGGCCTTTCGCTGCGCGAGGGCCTGCGCAGCTCGATGAACATTTTCCTGAACGAACTGTACAAGCTGGAAGACTCGCAGGAGGGGTTGCGGGCGCTGGTCGAGAAGCGCAAACCGCAATGGAAGAATCGGTAGAACGGCACGATTCCCTCAAGTGCACTCGGCACAAATTCTGCCGCGCTCTCAGGAAGCGCTGGGGAAGATGGACAAGACGCTGACCGTATTTCCGGTAGGACCGGACGACGAGCCACCGGTAGAAGATCGCACGGGGGCTGCTGCGCGGCGGAGCCTGCTGCGGCGTCTGCTGGCGCTGCTGGCCGTCGGCGGGACGGCATTTGCGCTGACCACCTGGACGCTGGTGCGCATTCCCAGTCCGTTCGGCATCTTCGATGGGCGCGGGGAGGCAGCGAGCGTGGTCAAGGCGCATCTTGAGGCGTTGGGCCGGGGCGAGTGGCGCGCCGCCTACGAGATGTTCTCGCCGCGATACCGCGCGAAGGTTTCCTTCGAGGCCTATCATGAGCTGGTCGTGACACACCGGCGCATCTTCCACCTGCGCGAGTTCCGCCTCAGCCGGAACGAGGAGACCGACGGTCGCGCCGTGCTCGAGACGAACATTCTGGGCCAGAACGGCGCGCGCTACGTGGCGCGCTTCACGCTGGTGCGCGCCGAGGGCCGCTGGTGGATCGACGACTTGCGCTGGCGCGGCGCCTCGGGCCAGGGCGCCGTCACCACGGTCTGACGATTTCTGGGGCGCATTGACACGCTGCCGCCGCGCAGCATACACTGCCGAACGACAATCAGCCGGCTTGGGTGCCAGGGAAGGCCGCGAAAATCGGCCACGGTCCCGCCACTGTGATCGGCCGGCGCTGCTCGATCGCGACGACGCCCACTGGTTCCCCCGCGATGCGGGTCGAGCCGGGAAGGGTTTCTTCTCCGGAGTTTCCCAGGAAGACCCCGGGAGAAGAAGAGCGGTGCCTCGATTCCACAGCGTTTGATCCCGGATTTCGGGGCCAGGCGCTGGGAAGGCCGTCAGTCAGGAAACCTGCCCGAACCGTTGACCGCTGACGCTCTTCGCGAGAGAGGGTGCGGCTCGATGCCCCGGGGTTCTCGCGGGGCTTTTTTATTGCGATGAAAGGGTTCCGAGAAAAATCGAGGGACGAGAAACCCGGAGTGAGCCTCGCGCTGGTGCTCGGTTTCGCGCTCACGCTCCTGGCTGCAGGCCAGGCACAGGCGCAGGCCACCGCGCCGCGCCGCCTACCTGGAAATGATCTGCCGAATGCTGCGGCGCTCGAGGTCACCGATGAAACCGGACGGCGGGTCAGTGTGCCGCAAGCGGTGCGGCGGATCATCTCGCTGGCGCCAAGCCTGACGGAAACTGTGTACGCGCTGGGAGCGCAGGAGCGCCTGGTGGGCGTCACCGACTACTGCGATTATCCGCCGGAAGCACAAGCCAAGCCGAAGGTGGGCGGAACGATCAACCCGAACCTCGAGCAGGTGGTCGCGCTCAAGCCCGACCTGGTGCTGGCCACGCGCGCGCTCAACCGCCACGAAACCGTCGAAGCACTTGACCGCCTCGGGATCGCCGCGTACGCCAGCGATCCGCGCTCAGTCGAGGGAGTACTGGCCTCGACGGCGCGCCTGGCCGAGGTGATCGGCGCGCGCGAACGCGGCGAAGCACTGGTGGCCGACTTGCGCACCCGCCTCACGGCGCTGAAGCGTCGGTTGGGCAGCCGCCCGGCGCGCCGGGTGCTGTTTGTCGTGTGGTGGGAGCCACTGATTTCCATCGGCCGGGAGACGTTCCTGGCTGACGCGCTGCGCTGGGCCGGCGCCGAATCCGTGGTGGACACCACGCAAGACTGGCCGAGGCTGGCGCTCGAGGAAGTCGTCCGCCTGCAGCCGGAGTATTTGGTCTTCGCCAGTTCCCATTCGGAGACGGTCGAGCGCGATTTCGAGACGCTGCGCGACCGCCCGGGCTGGCGCAACCTGGAAGCGGTGCGCCAGCGGCACCTGGCCGTGGTCAGCGACGCGGTGAACCGCCCTTCGCCGCGGCTGGTGGAGGCGATCGAACAGCTCGCGCGCCAGTTGCATCCCGACGCGTTTGAATCCAAGCCCGAGAATCATTCCTCAGGCCCGGGGATGAAGGGCGAAACCCGGCCGCGGCAGGAATTCGGCTCAGCCAAGCGCGAGGAGGCCTGCCCGTGCGCCCGCTGACGTTCAGACGCCTCCTCCTGATCTGCTCGATGCTCGCAGTGGTGTTGCTGGCCGTGGTCATTCTGGCGCTCAAGCTGGGCGCGGTGCCCATCTCGGTCACCGATCTGGTGCTGAGCCTGGGGCGCGTGGCCATTGGCCGCAGCGACCAGTTGCCCAGCGAATACCGGTTGATCGTTTTCGAGCTGCGCCTGCCGCGCATCCTGTTGGGGATCCTGGTGGGCGCAGCGCTTTCGGTTTCGGGCGCCGGCTTTCAGGCGTTGCTGCGGAACCCGCTGGCCGACCCGTACGTGCTCGGGGTGTCGAGCGGGGCGGCGCTGGGCGCCATTGCTTCGCTGATCGCTTCGCCGCACATCCCGCTGCTGACGCCGGTCGCGGCGTTTGCCGGGGCGGCGCTGACCATCGCTGCGGTGTACTTCCTCGGCCGGCGCGAAGGCCAACTCGACGGCGGCACGCTGCTGCTGGCCGGCATCATCACCGCGTCGTTTCTCTCCGCGGTGATCATGTTCCTGATGACCACACTTTCCGGGCGCGACCTGCGCGGCATGGCTTTCTGGTTGATGGGCGATCTCTCCACGCCGCTGGCCCCGGGCCTGCTCTGGATTTTCGTCGTGGTGTTGGGCGTGGCGGCCGGGGCGATCTACACCACCGCGGCGGACTTGAACCTGTTGCTGACCGGGGAGAGCGAGGCCATGCACTTGGGCGTGCACGTCACGCGAGTGAAGCTGGTGGTGTACCTGGCGGCGTCGATCCTGACGGGCATGGCGGTTTCGGTGAGCGGGGCCATCGGCTACGTGGGGCTGCTGGTGCCGCACGTGATGCGGCTGCTGTTCGGCTCCGACTATCGGGTGCTCATCCCCACCGCGGCGCTGGGAGGAGCCATCGTGATCGTGCTGGCCGATACCCTGGCGCGCACGATTGTGCCGCCGACCGAATTGCCTGTAGGCGCCATGACGGCGATGGCCGGCGCCCCGGTGTTCATCTACCTGTTGCGACGGAGGCTGCAGTGAGTTCGGGCCGCACGGTCACCGCACTTCCTGGCGCGCTGCACTCGGAAGGCGAGGGCGTGCGGCGCGGCCCCGGTGAAGTCCGCCTCAGCGTCGAGCAGGCCAGCTACGCGTACTCGGTTGGGGAACGCAGGGCGCCGTTGTTCACGCTGGAGGCCACGAGTTTCCAGGCGCGGCAGCGGGAAGTGGTCGCCATCCTGGGACCCAACGCCAGCGGCAAGTCCACACTGCTGCGGCTGATTTCGGGAGCGATCCAGCCGCTTTCCGGCCGCGTGCAGCTCGACGGCTTCGAGACCAGCCAGCTCGAGCCGCGCACGCGAGCGCAGCGCATCGCCGTGGTGCAGCAGGAAAGCCCGCTGCTGTTTCCCGCACGCGCCTGGGAATACGTGCTGCAAGGACGCCATCCCTACGGGCGCACGCTGCGCTTTGAAACGCCGGAGGACGTCGCCATCGTCGAGAATGCACTAGCGCAGGTGGGCGCCGGCGAGCTGCGCGACCGCTGGATGGACAGGGTTTCGGGCGGCGAAAAGCAGCGCGTCATCCTGGCGCGGGCGCTGGCCCAGCAGCCGTTGCTGTTGCTGCTCGACGAGCCCACGCTGCACCTGGACATCGGCGCGCAGGTGGAGCTGCTGCAGCGGCTGCGGCGGCTGGCGGAGGAGAATCGCTACACGGCGATCGTGGTCACGCACGAGCTGAACTTGGCGGCGGAATTCGCCGACCAGGTGGTCTTGCTGCACCGCGGAAAATGCCTGCGAGTCGGGCCGCCCGCCGCGGTCTATAGCCGCGAACTGCTCGAGCAGGTCTTCGAGGCCCCGCTCGAAGTGGGGACGGGCCCTGCGGGCAGGCCTCGCGTGAACATCCGGGGAGAACGTACCGAAACCGCGGGCTGAGGCCGTCTGCTCCGGCCACCTCCCGCGCGAATCGTCCACGCGACGCTTGTCGTCCGCCGGAGCCATCCGGCGGCCGGAAGGCGTTGCCAACATCAACCGCAGACTCCGTGCACGGGAAGACGGTGAGAAGCCGTCGCCGCCGCGCGACTGTAAGGCGGAGAGGTATCGCGCGCAGGCCACTGTCCGGTCCGATGCCGCAAAGCTCTTTCGGGCCCGATGGGAAGGCCGCGCCGTTTTGGTGCCGCCCAGCCAGGAGACCGGCGGAGTCCGCAGCCTGAAAAGCCCGGGAACGCTCCCGGGCGTTTCGGGACAACCTTCAACTCCCGCGCGAGAGGGAGAGGAGGAGACGCGATGAGATCCAGCTTCAGACTTCTTGCAAGTCTTGCAGTCGCTTTGCTTGGGACCTTGTTTGCCACCCCGTGCGCGCGAGCGCAATCCACTGCCACCCTCACCGGAACGCTCACCGACCCCAGCGGCGCTGCCGTAGCGCAAGCCGAAATTTCCGCAGAACGCTTGCCCGCGGCTCCCGGCAGCGTGCTGCGCACATCGAGCGGCACGGACGGCCGCTTCGCACTGACGCTTGCGCCCGGGGAATACCGCCTCCGCGTCGCGCACCCCATGTTCGCCCGCATCGAACAGCAAATTACGCTGGCCGCCGGCGAGAGGCGCGAGTTGCCCTTGCGCCTCGAACTCGAGCGACTGGCGGCCACCGTGGTGGTGTCCGCGCAGGCCGAGCCCGCCCCCGCCGATTCCACCAGCGCTCCGGTGAGCATCGTCACCCGGCAACAGATCGACCAGCGCCAGGCCACCTCGCTTGCCGCGCTGCTGGCCAGCATGCCCGGGTTTAGCCTGGGACGCACCGGCCGCGAGGGCGGCGTCACCTCGCTGTTCTTGAACGGCGGCAATTCCAATTTCACCAAGGTGCTCGTGGACGGCACGACGGTCAACGAGCCCGGCGGGGCCGTGGATTTTTCCCATTTCACGCTCGACAACGTCGAGAAGATCGAAGTGGTGAGCGGCGCCGAAAGCGCCCTGTTTGGCTCGGATGCCATGGCCGGCGTGGTGCAGATCTTTACGCACCGCGGCACCACGCGGCGGCCACAGCTTACGCTGCTCGCCGAAGGGGGCGCATTTTCCACCGCGCGCGGCGCCGCAACACTCAGCGGCCTGCTGGGCCGGTTTGACTATTCCGCTTCCGCGGCGTATTTGGAAACCGCCGGGCCGGGACCGAACGACGGCTTCCTCAACCGCACGCTTTCGGGCAACTTCGGCTGGCGCTTCACCGAAGCCAACCAAGTGCGGCTCGCCGTGCGCAACAATACCAGCGACGCCGGGATCGCCGGGCAGACCCTCATCGTGCCGCCGGACCTCGAGCAACACAACTCCCTGCACAACTTCTCCGCCAACCTGAGCGCGGAATTGGCCACCGGCGCTCACTGGCGGCACCGTCTGGCCGGGAGCCAGTCCTACAGCCGGCAACTGTTCGATAATCCCATTAGCGATTTCTGCTTCACCACCGCACCGTTCTTCTGCGACTTTCCCTTCACCGCGCGGAATCAGTTCAATCGCGCCGGCCTCGCGGAACAATCGAGCTACCTCTTCCGCCAGGGGGCGATCACTGCGGGCTATCAGTACGAGGTGGAGAACGGTTTCCTGAGTGCGCTCGGCGGGCAGCACGCGCGGCGCAACAACCAAGCGGGCTTTCTCGACGCACGCTGGCAGCCCTGGCAGCGCCTCACACTGAGCGGCGGGTTGCGCATCGAGGCCAACGACAGCTTCGGCACGCGCGGGGTCCCGCGCGTGGGCGTGGCGTACGCCCTGCGCGACGGGCAGGACTTCTGGGGCGCCACACGATTGCGGTTTTCCTACGGCAAGGGCATCAAAGAGCCGCGCCTGGACCAGTCGTTCGGCACCGACCCGTGTTTTCCCGGCAACGCCGCGCTGCGGCCTGAACGCAGCCGGACCATCAATGCCGGCGTGGAACAAAGGCTGGCTTCGGACCGCGTGCGCATCACCGCCGACTATTTCGATAACCGCTTCCGCGATATCGTGAGCTTCACGTTCTGCCTCCCCGGCGGGCCGTGTCCGGTCGCTCCGCCGCCGGGCTGCCCGTTCGGCTTCGGCACGTTTTTCAATACGGACCTGGCGCGCGCTCGCGGCACAAATATCGCTGTAGAGGCCCGGCCGACGCGGTGGCTCGTCGTCTCGGGCAGCTACAGCTACGACGACAGCCGCGTGCTGCAATCGCCGAACGCGTTTGACCCCGCCGAGGAGCCGGGCAACCGCCTGCTGCGGCGGCCGGTGCACTCGGGCAACCTGATCGCCAACGCTGGGTTCCGCCATATGAATTGGAACCTAGCGGCCTACTTCACCGGCCGGCGCACCGACAGCGATTTCCTCGGCCTGGGACTGACCCGCAACCCGGGCTACGCGCGGTTCGACCTGGGTACCAGCTATGAGCTGCGCCGGGGCGTCACTCTGTTCGGCCGGGTGGAGAACCTGTTCGACAAGCAGTACCAGGATGTGATCGGCTTCCCGGCGCTCGGGCGCGACTTCCGCGTGGGGATGAAGTGGATCCTCGGCGGAAAGTAGCTCGGCACCGGCGACTCGTGATCGGTGACTTGTGACTGGTGACTCTTAGGAGCACGGCAGTGGTTCCGGCCCTGAGGGGCGCCGTGCTCTTGCTCCGGAATGGTCTCGGCATTCTGAGGCTGAGCGGAGCGAAGAATCTCTCTGAGGGATTCCTCGCCCGCTCCGCGGGCTCGGAATGACACCAACTTTCCTCGCTCGGTTAAAGATGCAAGTTCACGGGCACGAGTTCTTGAGGGCGCACCAGAATGGCTGGGTCAGCCGGTGGAGGGCGGCGCGCCTGATGCTATAATTCGCAGTTCGCCATGAGTAGAGCAGCCCAAGAGAGTCGCGGGATCGCCCCGGAACTGCTCGCGCGCTACGAGGCGGTCATCGGCCTCGAAGTGCACGTGCAACTGAAGACCGCCAGCAAGGTGTTCTGCGCCTGCTCGACGCGCTTCGGCGATCCGCCCAACACGAACGTCTGCCCGGTGTGCCTCGGGCTGCCGGGAACCCTTCCGGTGCTCAACCGCCGCGCGCTGGAGCTGGCCATGCGCGCGGCGCTGGCCTTCCATTGCATCGTGCGCGAACATTCGCGCTTTGCGCGCAAGAACTACTTCTATCCCGACCTGCCCAAGGGCTATCAAATCTCCATGTACGAGTTGCCGCTGGCCACCGGCGGGTGGCTCGAAATCGAATGGAACGACACGCGGAAGCGCATCGGCATCACGCGCCTGCACATGGAAGAAGACGCGGCGAAAAACCTGCACGAGGGTTTCTCGGATTCGGACCGCAAGAGCTACATCGACTACAACCGCTGCGGCGTGCCGCTCGTCGAAATCGTCTCCGAGCCCGACCTGCGCTCGCCGGCCGAGGCCTACGCTTACCTGAACACGCTCAAGCAGGTGCTCGAGTACACCGAGGTGAGCGACTGCAACATGGAGGAGGGCTCGCTGCGCTGCGACGCCAACGTGAGCGTGCGGCGGCGCGGCGCGGAAGAGTTCGGCACCAAGGCCGAGGTGAAGAACCTGAACTCTTTCCGCTACCTGCAACGCGCGCTCGAGTATGAGATCGAGCGGCACATCGGCGTGCTGGAGAGCGGCGGGCGGATCGAACAGGAGACGCGCCTGTGGAATGTCGCCGGGGGGCGCACCGAGTCCATGCGCACGAAAGAGTTCGCGCACGACTACCGCTATTTCCCCGAACCCGACCTGCTGCCCGTGCGCGTCAGCGCGGCATGGAAAGAGGAAATTCTGAAGTTGATGCCGGAGCTGCCCGATGCGCGGCGCGCGCGTTTCATCGGCAACTACGGCATGACGCCGTATGACGCGGGCGTGCTGACCGACACACACGCCCTGGCTGATTATTTCGAGGCGGTGGTAAGAGCCGGCGCGCCGGCCAAAACTGCCGCCAACTGGATTCAAACCGAGCTCTTGCGCCGGCTGAATGACGCGGGAAAAGAAATCAACGGGAGCCCGGTCGCCCCTGCGGCTCTGGCCGAATTGCTGAAGCTGGTCGAAAGCGGCCAAATCACTGCGGCAAGCGGGAAGAAAGTTTTTGCAAAGATGTTTGAGACGGGCCAACCTGCCGGGCCGATCATCGCCGCCGAGGGCCTGACGCAAATCAGCGATACAGCCAAAATCGAGCGCGCCTGCCGCGAGGTCATGGCGAACAACCCGGAAAACGTGGCTAGGTACCGCGCCGGGAACGAAGGCGTGTTCAAGTTTTTTGTCGGCCAGGTGATGCGTGCGACGCGCGGCCAAGCCAATCCGCAAGTGGTGAATGACATCTTGAAACGCCTGCTGGGATAGAACCCCGCTCCCGCGGCGGAAGCACGTACCGCAGAGGCGCACAGAACGCTGAGATCAGCCGGGCAGGCATTACGCCCATCCACGGAGAGCAGGCCATGGCTGCCTTAAGAGTGGGAGACAAAGCGCCGGGATTTCGCTTGCCGGCCGAGGATGGCAGGGAAGTCGCGCTCGCCGACCTGCGCGGCAAGCCCGTCGTCCTGTACTTCTTCCCCAAGGCGCAGACGCCGGGTTGAACCAGCGAAGCGTCCGAGTTTCGCGACGCCAAAGAAACATTTGACAAGAGCGGCGCGGTGATTCTGGGCTGCAGCGCGGATTCGGTGGAGACGCAGGCCAAGTTCAAGGCCAAGCAGAAGCTCAATTTCACGCTGCTGAGTGACTCGGAGTTCCGAGCCATTGAAGCCTATGGCGCACGCCGCATGAAAAGTTTCCTGGGGAAAACCTTCCTGGGGATCGTGCGCAGCACCTTCCTGATCGGCGCCGACGGGAACATTTTGAAGATCTGGGAAAACGTGACCCCGAAAGGCCATGCTGCGCAGGTGCTCGAAGCCTTGGGAGGGGTTAGAGCGAGCTCACCGACGAAAATCTGAGTGAGCTCCCGCGCTGCGCCCTGCACGGGGGCAGGGCTTGGCTCGGGAGGAGAAGACCCGAGAGGGGGCCGCGCAGCAGGACGTGCCCCGCGGCTGCCCTCGCTTCAGATGAACGCAGGGCGCAGCGAGCAGCGCCCCTACAACCGCGCAGAACTACTTCACTGCCAGATCGGTCTTCGTTGTGAAACGCAGCTTGGTTTCGGCCGGATAGGTGATGTCTTTCTTGCCCGTCATGGCAGCGCCTGCCGTGCCTGCCCCCGCGCCCACGGCCGCGCCGATGGCCGCGCCCTTGCCGCCACCAGCGATGGCGCCGATCAGAGCTCCCGCTGCCGTGCCGCCGCCGATGGCCACAACGTTGCGCTTGTCATGCGACGGCCCGGTCTGGCCGGACCAGCGCGTGGTCACGGTATTGGTTTTGCCGTTCACGGTGATCGAATCGATCTTGAGCCAGAGCTTGGCCGGAGTCTTCAAGTGTCCCGAGGCCTGCACGCTGGCGACCGAGCAGGAGCCTTTCGAGCCCCTGGGGATTACTGTCTTTCCGCTGACCTGGACGTCTTCCGCCACGCTGCAAGCCACCCTCTGTCCCGTCGTGGCGTCCTTCGAGCTGACCGAATCATCGAGCGTCATCACGATGGCCGTGCCCGCGGGCACGGTCGCCGCGTGAAGCGCCGGCGCCGCCGCCAGGCAACACATGGCGGCAACGAGTAACGCAATCCCTGTCTTCCGCATAGTTTTCTCCTCCGTGGAGCAATCCGGGCTGGCGGTCACAGTGTAACAGAACTTTCCAGACCCCAGTAAAGGAGCAATTATCAGAGTGAGACGCGGAAGGAACTGCCCGAATCTTCGACTTCCTCCACCAGCATGTTGTCAATGAGCCGCGTCGTGCCGATAAAAACAGCGAGCAACCCCAGGCAGCCGCGGCGGAGGCGCGACACCGGCTCAAAGGTATCGGCGTCCACGATTTCGACGTAGTCGGCGGTGGCCAGCGGCTCGGCGTCGATCAGCTTGCGCATCGCGGCAACCAGGCGCACGGCGTCGCGCTCGCCCGCGGCGATCTCCTGCCGCGCCGTGCCCAGCGCGCGGAACAGCACGGTGGCCGCGCAGCGCTCGTCCGGTTTCAGATAAGCGTTGCGCGAGGACATAGCCAGGCCGTCGGGTTCGCGTACGATTGGGCAGACTACGATTTCGGTGTCCAGATTGAGGTCGCGCACCATCTGGCGGATGACGCGGGCCTGCTGCGCGTCCTTGCGGCCGAAATAGGCCAAGTGCGGCTGGACGATCTCCAACAGCTTGAGCACGACGGTCGTGACGCCGCGAAAATGACCGGGGCGCGAGCGGCCCTCGAGACGCTCGGTGAGACCTTCGACGCTGACGTGGGTGCGGAAACCGTCCGGATACATCTCCGCCGGGGTCGGGGCGAACAAGAATTCGACGCGCTGTGCTTCGAGCACCGCGCGGTCAGCCTCGATGGGGCGCGGGTACTTGCTGAAATCTTCGCTCGGGCCAAACTGCTTGGGGTTGACAAAAATCGAGACCACCACCGGCTGGCACTGCTGCCGCGCCGCGCGCACCAGCGAGAGATGCCCCTCGTGCAGGGCGCCCATCGTGGGGACGAAGCCGATCAGGCGGCCCTCGGCGCGTGCCTGGCGCGCCACCTGCTTCATCCATTCGACGGTGAAGATCGCTTCCATCCCGCGTCCGCTGTGACCCCTCAGCCGAGAGGGCTCATTCCTCCGGCTGGCCCGCCAGGACGTCGCAGTAGCGGAGCAAATCGGTCGGGCGCGGCGGCGCACCCAGTTGCCGCAGCAGTGTGACCACTTGGCCGCGATGGTAACTGCCGTGGTTGACCAGGTGCTGGAGCATGGATCGAAGCGGATACGCGAACTGATTGCCGCGCAGGTTGCGGTATTCGATCACACGATCCAGGTGGGCCGCGGAAAGGCTGGCAACAAAGCTCATCAAGTTGTGCTCGATGTCGGCCCACTGCTGGCGCAGGCTGCCGAGAGTGGCGAACTGCTCGGCCACGGGCAGCGCGGCCGGCGCCCGGCCATGCCAGCGCTCGTACCAGATCCACTCGGCGCCCATGATGTGAACCAAAGTGCGATGCACAGAGCCGAAGCTCCCGCCCAGGTCGCGCTTGAATTGCTCGTCAGTGAGCGCGGCGCAAGAGTCGAGTGTGCGGTGGTTGGCCCAGGCGTTGTAGTTATAGAGGAGGCGAATCTCTTCCGGAGTCATCGGGCAATCCTTCCCGTTGGTTTTGGTTGCTCGACGGGATTCAATCCGCGAGGACGCGTCCCCGTGGCGTCGCGGTCGCCGCGGCGAGGTAGAAAACCGCCGGCCGGAGGCCGGCGCTACGCACGCAGCCGGTCCAGCAGCCGCTCGCGCACCTCGGCCGGCAGATGGAACGACTCGTCATCGGACGGAAACCGGCCGCCGCGCACATCCTGGCAGAATTCGGCCGCGGCGCGGGCAATTTCCCCGGCCAAGTCCGCGTAGCGCCGCGCGAACTTCGGCACAGCTCCCTGCGTAAGCCCCATCAGGTCGTGAAACACCAGCACCTGGCCGTCGCAATCCGGCCCGGCGCCGATGCCGATGGTCGGAATGCGGAGCTGGCGGGTGATGCGCACGGCCAACTCGCGCGGGATCGATTCGAGCACGATGGAAAAGGCCCCGGCTGCTTCCACTGCGCGAGCGTCCTGCAGGAGCTGTTCGGCGGCCTCAAGCGTTTTTCCCTGCACCTTGAAGCCGCCCAGGGCATGTAGTGATTGCGGCGTCAGCCCGATGTGGCCCATCACCGGGATTTCGGCTTCCACCAGGCGCGAGATCAGTTCGAGCCGCCGCTCGCCGCCTTCGACCTTGACCGCTTCGGCGCCGGCCTCTTTCACAAAGCGCACGGCGTTGCGCAGCGATTCGGCGACTTCGGTGTGGTAGCTGCCGTAAGGCATGTCGGCCACCACCAGGGCGTGCCGGGTGCCGCGGCGCACGGCGCGCGTGTGGTGCAGCATCTCCTCGACGGTGACCGGCAACGTGTTCTCGTAGCCGAGCACGACCATGCCCAGCGAATCGCCCACCAACAGGATATCTACGCCGGCCTCATCGAGCAGGCGCGCGGTGGGATAGTCGTAAGCCGTCAGGCAAGTGATCCTCCGATGGGTTTGAGTGGATTGTGTTGCCGGGTGAGATTTCCAACTCAGGATGTCGGGCACGGTCACTTTCCCGTTGCCCGCACCAGGTGCGGCGCTCATGGGTCCCTCCGGTGCCGTTCCCAAGCTTCGGGATACAGTCCTAACTAGCGCATCCTAGCAGAAATCGGGCCGAGACGCCACCCGCAATGCCAAGTCAGTGACCTCGGGCCTCCGGCCTACGCCAGATCTTCGGCGCGGATGGGCAGGCGGCGGATGCGCTTGCGAGTGGCGGCGAAGATGGCGTTGGTCACCGCCGGGGCGATGGGCGGGGTGCCCGGCTCGCCTACGCCGGTGGGAGCCTCCTGGCTGGCCACCAGGTGCACCTCGATGACCGGCATTTCATTCATGCGCAGCATGGGGTAGTCGTGGAAGTTCGACTGCTGCGCCGCTCCCTTTTCAATGGTGATGGCGCCCTTGAGCGCGGCGGTCAGGCCGTAAACAATTCCGCTTTCCATCTGCGCTTTGACGCCTCCGGGGTTGATCACCCGGCCGCAATCCACCGCGCAAACCACGCGATGGATCCGCACACTTCCGCCTTTTCCGACGGAGACCTCAGCGACCTGCGCCACGTAAGTGTTGAAGGAGTAGTGGCAGGCCGCCCAGCGCGCGCGGCCGCGAGCCAGAGGTTTTCCCCAGGCCGCTTTCTCCGTGGCCAACTGAAGCACACCTTTCAGGCGCTCCGTCTCCAGTGGCTTGTCGTTCGGCCAAAGCAGATTCGGAATCTTGCGGGGCTCAGCGAGCAGGCCCAGGCGGAATTCGACCGGGTCGGCGCCGGCGGCTGCGGCCAGTTCATCGAGGAAACTCTCGACCACAAATGCGCCGATCGAGTGCTCCACCGAACGCCACCAGGCACGGGGCACGCCTGAATCGGCCGGCGCATACTCGACGCGAACATTCGGAATCGCATAGGGCATTTGCGATGAGCCGCCCACCTCCGACTGTTCGGGTTTGACGCGGTCCGGCGGATCCCAGAACACGCGAATGGAGGTGGAGGAGACGCGATGTTTCCAGGCCAGCGGCTTGCCACCGGGGTCGAGGGTCGCGCTCAGCCGGTGGAAGGAAGCTGGGCGATAGAAGTCGTGCTGCATATCGTCTTCCCGCGTCCACACCACCTGGATGGGCTTGCCGACGGCTTTGGAGATTTGCGCGGCTTCGACGGCAAAGTCCGACTGGTAGCGTCGGCCGAAGCCACCGCCCATCAGCGTAGTGTGCACCTCGACGGATTTCGGAGGCAGCCCGGCGATGCGCGCCACCATGTCGCGAACCCAGTTGGGACCCTGCGCGGGCGCCCAGACCTCGGCGCGGTCCGCGCGGACGTCCACTGTGCAGTTCATCGGCTCCATCGTGGCGTGCGCCAGAAACGGCAACTCATACACTGCTTCGGTTTTTTTCGTTGCACCGGCGAGGGCAGCATCCGCGTCGCCGTCACTGCGGATCGCCTTGCCTGGCTTCTGCGTGAGGGCCTCGAACTGCTGCCGGAGGCTTTCCGAAGATTCATTGGCATGCGGGCCATGATCCCACTCGATCTCCAGAGCCCTGCGGCCCTGGAGGGCGAGCGCGGTCGTATCGGCCACTACGGCAACGCCGCCGGCGGTGTGGGTGCCGGGACCGACCGCCTCAATCTCCACGACGTGCCGCACACCCGAGATGGCCTTGGCTCTGGCGGCGTCGTAGCGAACCACCTTGCCGCCAAACGTCGGGCAGCGCGCCACCACGGCGTACAGCATCCCCGGCACACGTACGTCGAGCCCGAAGATCGCGCTGCCATCGACTTTCGCCCCGGCCTCGATCCGCGGACTGGCCTTACCCACAATGTGGAAGCTGTCGGGATTCTTGAGCGTTACCTTGGTGAAATCCGGAACCGGAAGCTTCGATGCTTTCTCCACCAGCTCGCCGTAGCTCAGACTGCGCTTCCGCGGGCCGTGGATGACAGCACCTTTTTCCGCATAGCAGGTATCCTTGCCGACTTCCCACGTTTCTGCTGCGGCCGCAATCAGCATCTCCCGCGCGGCGGCGCCCGCCCGGCGCAACGGCAGCCAGGATGTGCGGACGCTGCTGCTGCCTCCGGTGCCCTGGTCGCCGTACCATTCCGGCTTGGTCAGTGCCTGTTCAACGTGCACGGCCGACCAGTCCACTTCCAATTCTTCCGCCAGGATCATCGGCAGTGCGGTCATCACTCCCTGGCCCATCTCCGACTTCGCCAGAACCAGCGTGACCCTGCCGGCCTGGTCAATCCGAATCCAAGCATTGAATGGGTTGGGGCGTGGCACTTCCTGCTGCTGCGCCGCCGAACCATCGGGCCAGTAGAACCCGACCACCAGCGCGGCGCTGCCGGCCACACCTGTCTTCAGGAAATCGCGGCGGCTGACAGCAAGGTTGCTCATCGCGCACCTCCCGTGGCCTTCGGAGTGCTCCTGGGTGGGGCCGGCTTCGTGCTCGCGGCTGCCCGGTGGATCGCCCGGCGGATTCGCTGGTAGGCCCCGCAGCGGCAGAGGCTCCCTGACATGGCCTCGTCGATCTCCGCGTCGCTCGGCTTCGGTCTCTTCACCAGAAGCGCGGCCGCCGCCATGATCTGCCCCGACTGGCAGTAGCCGCACTGCGGCACATCCTCGGCGATCCAGGCCTGCTGCAGCGGATGACTGCGGTCGGCCGAGAGGCCCTCGATCGTGGTGACCCGCTTGCCCGCCACCGCCGAGACCGGCGTGACGCACGAGCGGATCGCTTCACCATCCAGATGCACCGTGCACGAGCCGCATAGCGACATCCCGCAGCCGAACTTGGTGCCCGTCAGCCCTAAGGTGTCTCGCAACACCCAGAGCAGGGGCGTGTCCGGGCTGACATCTACGCTCCGTTGCTTCCCGTTCACTTGGAAGTTGATGGGCGCCATTGAGGTCCTCCCCCGTGGAAGTGGTGTGACCGGATCCTGTGGCGACCCCGGATGGGGTGATTCGATGAGGGCCCCGCCGATCCGCGTACAAGCCGGGCGCAGGCTATGAGCTTACCACAAGGCGGCAAGCTATTCCGAGCCGTCGCCTGCCGGAGCCGCAGTGTGGCTGGAGCGGCGCAGGTGCCGGTAGGCGACAAGCTGCCCGGGCGTGAGCAGCCTGCGGGCGGCCAGGTGCGCGGAGAGATGCGCCCAACGCAGCCGCGCGCGCAGCGCGGCGATGTGCTCGACCTGTTCGCGCAGCTCCGCCTCCGGCCGTCCTTCGGCGAACATTTGGTCCAGACGCGCTTCGACCTGGAGCACTTCTTTGCCGTGCGAAAGGGCCTGCTCGTGCATGCGCGCGAAGAGCCCTTGGATCGCCGACTGCTGCTCGGGGGTAAGCTTCAGTTCCGTTTTCAACTCCAGCACGTGCTTCGGGCCGGGATAGCCGTTGCGGTCGGCGACCCTGGCCATGCCGAAACCTTCGCCGCGCTCGATGGCGATGCGCTCCTGCTCGAGGAACGCGTGATGCGCGGCTTCGGCCGCTCCGGGCTGAGAATCTGCGTCGACCGTGCTGTGTTGGTGCTGGTGCTGCGGTGGAGGCGCCTGGGCTCGCACAGACTGCGCGGTCACCGCGAACAGAACAAGCAGAAAGGGTGCAGCGGAGCGGCCCGTCATACGTTTCCTCCAGAAAGATGCCCGGGAGCTGGCGTCTCTTTTGCTTTGGACGGAGCCGAAGCTCAAGCGTGAGCCACGGGCGTGGGCAGCTCGGGCTCGACGCCCTTCCAGCCGACCGCGCGGCCCTGCACCGCGCGCATCACCGCGCGGAACAGCACCACGTACATCATCTGCCGGTAGTAGAAGCGCTGCAGCACCAGCGGCCAGAGCAGCGACCATTCCTCGTGTTTCTCGAGCGCAAACGCAATCACGCAGGTCAGCAGGTCGATGAGCATGAAGCCGGCGAAGAAGACCAGCGAGCGCTCCACGTCCTCCGAGGTCCAGAGTTGCGGCAGCCGCGCCACGTGGAACTGCGCCAGCCCCCAGAGCAGCAGCGAGCCCAGAAAGAGCAGGTCGATTACCGGCGACAGGAGCGGCAGGAGGAGTTGGAACAGAAACACGTTGGGCAACGCCACCGAGCCGAGCGTGCCGTAGCGCCAGCGGCCCAGGATGTCGCGGTGCTTCCAGACGGATTGCAGCGTGCCGAAGGTCCAGCGGAATCGCTGGCGGACCAGTGCCCCGGCGGTTTCCGGAGCGTCGGTGTAGCCGATGGCTTCCTCGTCGTAGAGGATGCGCCAGCCGGCGCGGCGAATGGCGATGGTCAGATCGGTGTCTTCGGCGACCGTGTCGGAAGAAAAGCCGCCGGAGTTGCGGATGGTCTGGACGCGCCAGGCGCTGACCGCGCCGGGCACCACGATGATGCAGTTGAGCAGGTCAAAGGCGCGCTTTTCGAGATTCTGGCTGGTGATGTACTCGAGCGCCTGCCAGCGCGTCAGCCAGCGGGTGCGGTTGCCGACCTTGACGTTTCCCGCCACGGCCCCAACGCGCGAATCCACAAAGTGGCGCACCAGCTTCTTCACCGCGGCGGGCTCGATCGCTGTGTCGGCATCGATGGTGATCACCAGCGGGCTCGCGGCCTCGGCCAGCGCGCGATTGAGCGCACCCGGCTTGCCGCGATTCGGCTGATGGAGGATGCGCACGCGCGGATTCTGCCCGAAACTTTCCTCCAGCAACTCACCAGTGCGGTCCCCCGAGCCGTCATCCACGACGATGACCTCGAGTTGCGGGTAATCGGAGGCCAGCGCCGCGGAAACCGTCTCCACAATCACTTCTTCTTCGTTGTAAGCCGGAATCAGCACGCTGACCGGTGGGCGGAACGCGGGATGATCGGCGGGGGCCGGGCGCAGCTTTTCGGTCAGGGCGAGCAAGCCGATCACCAGCGCGCGGCCGCTCACCAGAGCGATCCCGATGACAAACACCCAGGCGATTCCCAGGCGCAGCCAGTGGTAGAACATGAAGATGAAGGCATCGGCGCGGGCCATCCAGCGTTCGTCACGCCCCAGCGAAGGCATTACCTGCGCCCGTGTCTGGCCCACCAGCTCGTAGACCGGCACAATTTCAAAACCCTGGGCCCGCAGCCCGTCAATGATCCGGGGCAAGGCCGCGAGGGTCGCGCTGCGGTCGCCGCCGCCGTCGTGCAGCAACACGACGTTGCGCCCGTCGGGGTTTTCGGCCTGCGTCAGGATGCGCTGGAGAATCGTAGCCGCCGAAGGCGGGGGGCCTCCACCGGGTTCGCCCCAGTCATAGGGGTCAATCCGCGAGCCCACCAGCATGTAGCCCAGGCCCTGCGGGATGGGCAGCAGCTCCACCTCGTCGGCGGTTTCCGGCTGGTGATCGATGCCGTAGGGCGGGCGGAACAGCAGGGTCTTGATGCCCAGCGTGCTTTCAAACAGACGCTCGGTGAGATTCAACTCAAACCTGAGCTGCGCCCGGGAGATTTCGTTGAAGTGGGGATGCGTATAGGTATGGTTGCCAATCTCGTGGCCGTCGGCATATTCGCGACGCAGCAGGCCGGGCGCGGTGTTGGCCGCCACCCCAGTGACGAAGAACGTCGCCGGCGCCTTCTTTTCCTTCAGGATGTCCAGGATACGCGGCGTGAAGCGTGCGTCGGGGCCGTCGTCAAAGGTCAGCGCGATCTTGCGCGGGGCCGCGCCCATCGCTTCGATCTGGTAGGAGAGCGGAAATTTCTCGTAAGTCTCTTCGACAATCGTGTCGGTAGAGGCATCGTAGCGGAACGTGCGCCGGCCGCTCTGCGGCGTGGCGTTGATCCGCCAGATGTCGCCGACACCTTCGATGATCAGGTCCTGGCCGGGCGGTAGGTCTTCCAAACGCGCGCGGGTGGCGTCGTCGGCGTGGATGGTATCCCAGATGTACCAGAGCGAGCTATCGGCGGACCCCAGCCGCCAGACGGCCGTGCCGCGGATGCCGGCCCGCTCGCAGGCGCGCAACTGGTTGTAGGCAGTGACGCCGTCGAGCATCCACACGCGGTGGATGTGGTTGTGCTCGTCGTAGTAGGAGAAATACGGGTTCAGCGCATCGGCGTCAAACTCCACCTCCGCTTCCGACTCATAGGCACGCAGGAGGGCTTCCTGGACGCTGACCGATTCGGCCCGCTCCCGCGGGGCGCCGCGCGGCGTTTCGGACCAGTCGTAAGCGTAGTTGGCGATGCCAATGACCAGCTTCTCAGGCGGCACTTGGCGCAGCGTGTTGTTCAGATTGCGCACAAACCAGTCCTGCGCGGCAATGGGCCCCGGCGGCGAGGTCAGCCAGTGCTGGTCGTAGTTCATCAGGATGATGGCGTCGGCCTGCGCTGCGAAGTAGCCGTAATCGTAGTCGGCGTCGGCGGCCGGCAGTGTGATCATCAGCTTGAGGCCAGCCCCGTGTATCCCGGCACCGAGTTCCGCTGCAAACTGCCGGAAGTGCTTCTGGCTGTTCAGGGGCACTTCCTCAAAGTCCACCACGATGCCCGCCTGGCGAGCCTCCAGCGCATACTTCACCAGGCCCATCACCAGCCGCTGGCGCGAGTCGGGCTGCGCCAGCAGCGCGACCATCTCGTCAATGCGCCAGACCCGACCGTCGTAGTTGTTCACCAGCCCCATGGCCGGCAGCTCCACTTTTTCGGCTTGCAGCCAGGCCTGGAGCTTCGCGTCGTCCACCACGTCCAGGCGCCCGTCGGGTGAGACCGCATGGAGGGCCTCGGGGATCAGCAAGTCCAGGTCGCGGTAATGCTTCTGCAGGGAGGCCAGGCTGGTCGCATCCCAAGCCACGTAAAATGCGGCCCGCAGGGGATCGTATTTCTCCGGCACCTTGCCCAGCGCGGCCACGCGCCGGCGTCGCCCAGGACGCGTGGGCGGAGCCTTGGGCGGCTGCTTCTCGCGCACGGCGTGCCGCAGGGGCCGCACATCGGGCAGCAGCAAGCCCGGCAGGTCGGGTTTCTTGACCACCACGTTCACGAAGAAGCTGACCAGCAGCAGAGTGAACACTGCTCCGCTGATCTCCAGCGTGCGGCGCGTCAGCCACCACCTCCGCCGCCCTTCGTCGTAGAAAATGGGCTTGCGTTCTTTCATGGCCTCAGTCCAAGCTAGCCGCCCGGCGGGAACCTGTCAATGACCCTCTCGCAGAAGCCGGACCCGCTTTCGGAAAGATTCGGGAGCATCGCCGGACAAACTGCGGAAGCGGCAAGGACCAACCTGCGGCACTCCGTATGATGAAGATTCGCAAGCAAGCGTTGTTCGCCGCTCTGGTGGGACTCGGCGTGCGGCTCTTCTTCATTTGGCGCTTTCCCGGCCGGGCCGACGACGTGGCCGTCTATGAAGAGTTGGCGCGCAACTGGCTCGATCATCACGTCTATGGCCTGTTCCTGGGAGGTCATCTGACGCCGGTGGACCTCCGCGGGCCGGCCTACCCGGCTTTTCTCGCGGCGGTCTACGCGGTGTGGGGCCGTTCCCAGCTGGGCGTGATGTTGGCGCAGGCGGCGCTCGATCTATTCACGTGCTTTCTGGCTGCGGCGCTGGCTGCGCGGCTCGCTCCCCGGGCCACGCGCCGGCGCGTCAGCCTGGCGGCGCTGTGGCTTGCGGCCACTTGCCCCGTCGTTGCGCACTACGTCGCTGTGCCGCTCACCGCAGTGCTGGGCCCGTGTCTCTCCACGCTCGCGCTGTTGCTCCTGGTGTACGCCGCGGCAGGCGAGGAGATCGATCCCGACTCGGTCGAGCGTCCCGCGATGGTTTCGCTCGGGTGGTTCCTGTGCGGCCTGATCGTCGGGCTGGGCGCACTGACCAGGCCTGAAACGCCGATCTTACTCGTCAGCGCCGCATTGGTGCTGGCTGTGCGCTGGCGCCGGCGCGCGGATTGGCGAAAGCTTGTCCGAGCGGGCGTGCTGCTTTTCATCGGCCTGATGCTTCCGCTGCTGCCGTGGGCTGCACGGAACTGGCGCACGCTGCACGAGGTGCGGTTTCTTGCGCCGCGCTACGCGGAGATGCGCGGCGAGTTCGTCCCGCGCGGCTTCTATGGCTGGACCAGGACGTGGCTGGTGCGCTTCGGCGACGTTTACCTGACCATCTGGAAGCTGGAGAACGAGCCGATCCGAGTCGAGGACCTGCCCGCTGCGGCATTCGACACGGTTGATGAGCGCGCGCGGGTAGCGGCGTTGCTGGAGCGCTACAACGATGAGCAGACGGCCACGCCCGAATGGGACGGCGAATTCGCTGAACTAGCGCGCGAGCGCACCACGCGGCTTCCGCTGCGCACCTACCTGTGGGTGCCGCTGCGCCGCGTGGCAACGCTCTGGCTGACGCCGCGGCTCGAGCTGCTGCCTTACTCAGGCCACTTCCGGCCACTCGCGCAACAGTGGCGCGACGACCGCGTAGATGTTTCCGTCACTCTTGGGCTTGGCGCGCTGAACTTCCTCTATGTGGGACTCGCGCTGGCCGGCACGTGGCGCGCGGCCGACCCCACGACACTGCCGCGGGATAGTGAAGATTCTCGGCTGCGACTCAGCCTCGCATTGCCCATCGCGTTTATCGTCGTACGAACCGCGTTCCTGACAACCATTGAAACGCCGGAGCCACGCTACGTGCTGGAATGTTTTCCTGCGCTGCTCGCCCTGGCCGCCCTGGCCTGGGCCAAGCGTCATGCCAGCAGAGCGGTGTAGGTAGGGGCAGGCTCAATCCCTCCAGTCGGCGATGAAGATGTTGGTCTCGCTGCGGGCCTTGGCGTTGCGGTTGGATGCCCAGACCAGCTTTCTCCTGTCGGAGGACAACATGGGGAAGGCGTCGAACTGCGGATGCCAGGTGACGCGCTCAAGGCCCGTGCCGTCCGTGTGGATCAGATAGAGGTCGAAGTTGCGCCCGCCGGGGTCGGCCATGTTCGAGGCAAAGATGATGCGCTTGCCGTCGGGATGGAAAAACGGCGCGAAGTTGGCCGCGCCGTTGTGCGTGATCTGTCGCTTGTTGCCGCCGTCGGCGTCCATCACGAAAAGCTCAAAACGCGTGGGGCGCATCAGGGCGGTCTTGAGCAGTTCCTCATAGTCGGCTTTCTCTCCGGGCGTCTGCGGGTGGTAGGCGCGATAGACGATCTTCTTGCCGTCCCCGGAGAAAAAAGGCCCGCCGTCGTAGCCCAGCTCGGTGGTCAGACGGCGCAGGTTCTTCCCGTTCGGGTCCATCGTGTAGATGTCGAGGTCGCCGTTGCGCAGCGAGGTGAACACGATCTTCTTGCCGTCGCGGGAGATGGTGGCCTCGGCGTCGTACCCGGGGTTGTTGGTCAGGCGCTTGACGCCTGACCCATCGGGCCGCGCAATGTAAACCTCATATTCGGGGTAGAGTTTCCAGACGTAGCCGTGGCTGAAGTCGGGCGGCACCGGGCAGCCCGGCCCAGTGGCGCGGGTCGAGGAATAGAGGATGCGCTTACCGTTGGGGAAAAAATACGGGCAGGTGGTCCGCCCGCCGCCGGTTGAAACTTTGCGCTTGTGGTTGCCCTCCAGGTCCATCGTGTAGATCTGGTCGCAGCGATCCTCGCCCGTGGAAGCCTGGAAGATAAGCTGCTTGTCGTCGACCGAAAAATACGCCTCGGCATTCTGACCACCGAAGGTGAGCTGCCGGACGTTGCGCAGGTGCTTCTGCTCCTCGGGCAGCAATAGGGCGGCATCGCCCAGCGGCGGTGCGGGCGATAACGCCGGCCCGCCGGCCGCCAGCACACCAGCGAGCGCGAGGAGTGCCCCGCCGACAAGCCAGACTTTTCCATTCATCGTTTCGCTCCTGGGCCCCCTTCCGCTCGAGCTAGCTTTCCTCGACCGGCTCGGGGTGAATGGTGACGCGGAAAATCTGCGGAAATTTTTCCTTCACGCGGCCCTCGAGCGCCGCGGTGACGTCGTGCACCTGGGTGATGGGCAGGCTGCCCTCCATCGCGCAGTGACACGATACCAGGATCTTGTTCTCCACCTGCCGCACGCGCACCTCATGGCAATCCACCAGTTCGTGATACTCCCGGCGCAGGCTGTTGATGTGCTGTTCGACCGCGCGAGAGAGCTCCTTCATTTCGCCCCGCGACTGCACGGCGTCCGGGATGTGCGTGCCCTGCGGCTCAATGTGAATGTTCACGTCCGCGTCGGAATTGGCCTCCCGGCGGATGTCCTCTTCGAGCTCGGTGGCGCGGCGATGGGCTTCGCGCAGGCTCAACTGCTCATCCACCTCGAGGTGCAGCTCGACAAAGAGGCGCCCGTCGAGTTGGTGTGCGGAAAGCTCGTGGATGGCGAGCCCGCGCCGCTGTGCGGTCGCGCGGATGGCGTCGAACAGATGTTCGCCGGTCGGCGCGCGAGGCTCCATATGCACCACCACGTCGGCCGGCACGATTTCCGCAATGCGGCGCTCGACGGCATCGCTGGTGGCGTGAACCTGCTCGATGCTGGCGGTGCGCGGCACGCTGATGGTGACGTCCACGAAGTGGTGCCTGCCGGCGCGGCGCACGCGCACGCGCTCGGTCCCCAGCACGCCCTCCAGGCCATTCACCGCGTCCGCAATGCGTTGCTGCAGGCCCGCCGGCGCAGCGTCGAGCAGCGCATCGAGCGTGCGCCTGCCGAGCTGCGACCCCACCCAGATGATCATCCCGGCGACGCCCAGCGCCGCAATGGGGTCAGCCAGGGAGAGCCACGGCAGGTTCAGGCGATCCGGTTTGCCGAGCCAGGCGCAGGCGATGCCGAAGATCACCACCGTGGTGCTCCACACGTCGGTGGAGAAGTGCAGCGCGTCGGCTTCGAGCGCCTCGCTGCTGTATTTGCGTGCCACCCGCCCCAGGGCGCGGGAACGCGCCACGTCCAGGAACGCCATCAAAACCAGCAGGCCGATGGCCAGCAGGCTGGGCTGGATGTGCACGCCGCGGAACAGCAATCGGGCAAAGGCCTCGTAGATGACGTAGAGCGCGGTGACCAGCAGGAGGCCGGTCTCCACGAAGGCCGAAAAACTCTCCACCTTGCCGTGGCCGTAGAGGTGCCTGGCGTCGGCGGGCTGGTCGGAGACCCGCACGGAAAGATAGGTGATGATGGCGGCGATCAGGTCGAGCCCGGAGTGCAGCGCTTCGGAGAGAATTCCCAGGCTGCCGGTGGTCACGGTGAGGAAGACCTTGAGCGACACCAGCACCACCGCCGTCCCCACCGAGGCCAGGGCTGCGACCTTCTTTTCGTGCGTCGCTGCTGCTGCTTTCACTCCTGCTCCAAAGCCTGATCATACGCGGCCCGGGCGCTGGAGCCGCTGCTCCGCAGGCCGGCTAAAAGGCATTCAAGTTCATCACCGCTTCGAGGAACTTCGCCGCCTCGAGCGTGTCGCGCGCGGTGAAAACGACGGCGTTGCCGCGCGGCCGCTCGACTCCGGGCAGATAGGACACCAGCTCGGCGTTGACCGTGTCCTTGAAGGTGATCTCGAGCTTCACCGGGTGCGCCAGCTTGTAGGGTTTCAACTCGCCGCGCCGCTCGACGCCGCGTTTGACCCCGGTGCGAATCAGCCGCTGCGCCCCCTCAGGATGCATCATCGTAGCTGAGAAAAATCCGCTGGCCTGCTTGACCGCCGCGGTCTCGATCGGGCCGAGCAGCCGCCGGGCCTCTTCACCGATGGTCTGGTCGCCGGACAGAAAAACGACCGGCACGCTGAACTCGCCGGCAATCGCGGCGTTGAACGCGGCCTCGGGCACCACGGTGTCGTTCAGCTTGATCTCGAAGATGCGCCGGCTGGACATCGTGTGGGCCAGAATGGCAGCGGGCTGGCCTTCGCTGGCGTGGTAGCCGACGAACGCCACGGCGTCAAAGGTGCTGTCCACGCCCTGCATCATGATGAGCGGCCGCGGCCAGGCGCGCACCAGCCGCGCGCGCGGATCGAGCAACTCCACGTCGATGTTCTGGCCGTCGCCGTGGGAATCGCTGACCAGCACTTCGGTGGCGCCAGCGTCGAATGCGCCGGCGATCGCCGCATTCACCTCCTGGGTCATCAAGCGGCGAAACTTCTCGTACTCGCGCCCCTGCGATCCCGCCTGGATCTGCCACGTGCTGACCCCGCCGATGCCCTCCATGTCCGCCGAGATATACACCTTGAGCTTCCTGGGCTGGGCTGGCCCGCTGGCGACCGCCAGAAGAGCCATCGTGCACAGCAGCACCGCTCGCCTCATGGGTTTCCCCTTGCGTGGCGTCCTGCAGAATCTCCTCGGGTTGATGCCAGCCCACTATAGCAAAAACATGGGCCTGGCGGGCTGAAGCCCGCCGCTACAACTGTTCCTTTCCGCGTGAGGCGCAGACCCGCCAGCGGTGAAGATTTGCCGGCAGACGGTTTCAGCACCTCTTGGGCAATCTGCTGCCGCAAATCGCGCCAGGCATGCCATCATTCCAGGGATGACCGGGATCGCCGCGCCTCCAGGATTCCCATCGCCGCGTGCCGGGTACACTTCCAGCCGGGAACCTTCCGAAGCTGAGCCGCGTTTGGCTGGAATCCGCCGCTTCGTCTTCCTCCTTTTCATCCTGTTGATTCTCGCTGCGGCAGTGGATGCGTTCCTGATCGAGCCGAACTGGATCGAGGTCACCCGGTATCGCGCCCGCACGCTTTCCCCGAGTTTCATGGGCGCAGCCCTGAAAATCGCGCACCTCTCCGACCTGCACACCAACAGCGTGGGCTTCCGCGAGCGGCGCCTGCTCGCACTGCTCGACGCCGAGCAGCCGGATTTGATCGTGGTCACCGGCGACACCGTGACGCGCGGCGACGACCCCGAGGCCACTCGGGAGCTTTTGGCCCGGCTGCACGCGCCGCTGGGCGTCTGGGTGGTGCGCGGAAACTGGGAGAACTGGCGGCCCTACCAGAATGAGCGTGCGTTCTACGCCTCGGCGGGAGTAAACTTCCTGCTCAACGAGGCCCGGCCGGTGCGCGAGGGCGTCTGGCTGGTTGGCCTCGACGACCCGTCTTCCGGCACGCCCGACCTGGAGGCCGCGCTCCGCGGTGTCCCTCTCGATGCCTTCACCATCGCGGTGTTTCACGCGCCGGCCTACTTTGACCGCGTGGCCCTGCGCTGCCCGCTGGTGCTCGCGGGGCATACGCACGGCGGCCAGGTGCGTCTTCCGTTTGTGCGGCCACTCTGGCTGCCGCGCGGCTCGGGCCGCTTCCTCGAGGGGTGGTATGAGCAAGGAAGCTCGCGGATGTACGTGAGCCGCGGCGTGGGCACTTCCATGCTTCCCGTGCGCTTCTTCTGCCGGCCGGAACTGGCCATCATCACGCTGGAGCGCTAGCCGTTGGCCTTGCCATCAATTACCTGCTGCTGTAAATTATTGCAGGCCCCCGTCCAGGAGACCCCGCATGAAAATCGTTCGCCTTCATGCCTTCCTTCTGCTTTGCATGTTCACTCTGGCGACGGCGCACGCGACGCCGCAGGCTTCTGCTCCAGCCAAGTCGGGTCAGGCACCTGACCCGACAGCCGTCTGGAAAGCGCTCTGGCAGCCGACGTTCGACGCCAGCAGGTCCGCCAGTGTCAAGGACCTCACTTTGGTGCGCGATCGCATCCGCATCACACTCGCTGACGGCATCATTCAGTTCGCGAACCCTGTAAACGACATCATTTTCGCAGCTACTTTCCGTGGGCACGGCCGGGTGCAGGTGGCACCGCCGAACTCTCTGGAGGCGCAGCAATTGCGTTTGTTCACCAAGCAGGACGCGCTCGACCTGGAGTTCAGCGAGGCGGTATTCCATTTCCTGGACGATAGCTTCGCCGAAGTGTCTCGGCAGGTGCAGTTTGCCCCGACCACCGGCGGAGTTTCCTCCGACCTTTATACCAGCCGCGAGAAGGAATGGGAGGATGCTGGCGCCCCGTTCCTGCCCCGACTCTTCAAGGGAATCCTCTCCTATGCACACCGGCGCACCTCCCTGTTCGCGGCCGACCTGAAGACGACTGATAAGGGCTGGACCCACGTCCGCCTGGACGCGCTCGACCAAGAGGAGGTGACGGTGGGCCGCTGGGCCAAGTCGAGCGGCCGCGCTGTGTTCGACAACTGGATCAGCTCTCCTGCCGGGGGGCGGAGCGCCGAAGAGGCCTACCGGGATCCGTTTTCCAAGGAAGATTTCGTTATCGGCAGCTACCGGATTGAGGCCACGGTCAATGAAGCCGAAGAGCTGCGCGCGACCAGCCGGGTGGCGATCCGGCACAGGGCCGGAGGGGAACGTGTGCTGTTGTTCGATTTGGATCCGCACCTCCGCGTGGACTCGGTACGGCTTGTTCCGGAAAGAGCCGGAGGCGATGTGCCGGCCAATGAGTTGGTGTATTTCCAGGCCCGCGATCCGAAAGACCGCTCACAATCCTATGGTAGTTACGTCGCCGTGGGACTCCCTGGCCCCACGCATGCGGCCGACGCCCAAACGCTGGTATTTCGCTACGCCGGCAAGCATTTGATCCGAAAAGTCGGCAACGGTAGCTTCTTCTGCCAGAGCTATGGCTGGTATCCATCGCGGCCCAACCTTTTCGCTGTCCGCGCCCAGTTTGATCTCACCTTTCGCAGCCCGAAGAAATATGCCTTGGTAGCCACGGGCAACAAAGTGAGCGAGGACACGGACGGTGAGTGGTCCATCACCACATGGAAGACCGAGCCCCCCATCGCCGTCGCCGGCTTCGCCTTTGGCGACTACAAGGTGGAATCCAAGAAAGCTGGATCGATCGACATCGACATCTACGCCAATCGCAATGCGGACGAGATGCTGCAAGGCTTGGAGTGGCGCAGCATACAGACGGACCGCGTCGTCGACCGCTATGGAAGCGTCCGTGGGGACGTCGTCAAGGTTTGGAAGTTGCCCGTGGGCACCCTTAGCCCGGCCACGGTAGCCGAAACGATGGCCACCGAAATGGCCAACGCCCTCGCGGTCTTCGAGAAATACTTCGGGAGGTATCCCTACAAGCGCCTCGCAGTAACGAATATCCCCTATTTCTACGGCCAGGGTTGGCCGGGGCTGATCTATCTTTCGGGGCTCTCTTTCCTAGATTCCACGCAACGCAACAACCTGCGGTTGCCACAGAATGAAGTGCTCACCGACGCTTTCCGCGCCCATGAGAGCTCTCACCAGTGGTGGGGCCACCGCGTCGGCTGGAAGAGTTACCACGACCAGTGGCTTTCCGAAGGGTTCGCCCAGTTCTCCGGCAACCTGTACGTCCATCTCCGGGAGAACATGAAGAACTATCTGATTCATCTGCGCGGGGACAAGCAAAATCTGCTGCTGAAAGACCAGCGTGGCCGCACGTACGAATCCCTGGGCCCGGTCTGGATGGGCCACCGCCTCTCCTCCTCGGAGTCGCCGGCCGCCTATAGCGTGGTGGTCTATCACAAGGGCGGCTACATCCTGCACATGTTGCGCATGATGCTCTACGACCCCAGCAATGAACAGAACCCCGAGACGCGCTTCCAAGCCATGATGCGGGATTTCTGCGACTCCTACGACAACAAGGCTGCCTCCACAGAAGATTTCAAGGCCATCGTCGAGAAACACATGGCCCCGGCAATGGACATCGAGGCGAATCACCGCATGGACTGGTTCTTCAACCAATACGTCTATGGCACGGGCATCCCCGAATATGAGTTCCGATACACCGTCCAAGGCGCCGAAGGCAAATGGAAGGTCACCGGTAACGTCGTCCAGCGGGGCGTTCCCGATGGTTGGAAAGATATTCTCCCCCTCTACCTGCACGCCTCCGGAAAAACCGTCTTGCTCGGTTGGGCCCGCGTAACGCAGAGAGACAATCGCATCGAATTCACTCTGCCCGCACGACCCGAAAGGATTTCACTCAACGACTACGAAGACATCCTGGCAGAGATCAAGCAATAGCACCGAGCTTGCTGGGACACATCTGCAAAGAGGCTCGTAGCGGCGCGCTTTGGGACCCGCCAAACTGGCGAAGGGGCGTACGGGAATACGCCTCGGCAGAACAGTTTCCCAGATGCGGAATCAGTTCAGTGGTGGGGCAGGGACCAGCGGCAGGCGGCGCGGCTCGCCGCGGGCTCCGCGCACTTCCAGTTCTTCAAACAACAGCGAGGGGGCCACGATTGCGCTCGGCAACCCGCCTTGCGCTGTGCCAAAAGCGCCCAGTGCGGTGCCGCCGAACCCGGCCTGCTGGCTCTGCAGGAAGGTGAACACCCGCGAGTCGTTTCCGATCCCGGCGAGATTTCTGAGCGCCCGCAGGTTGAGGCCGGTCAGCCGCGCGCCGCGCACGAGTTCTTCGCGGCCGTCGGTGACGAACACACGGGAGACCAACAGCGGCACGCGATCACCGCTCGCCGCTCCGGCGGCCATCCCCGCGATCATGTCCGAGAAATCCTCCTGGCGGTGAATGCCCAGAGCCGGGTTGTCCATCTGCCGAACCACCACGCACCACTGCCGGCCCTCTTCCCGGCACTTGCCCAGAAACTTCCGGCGCAGCTCGGCGGGGCTCTGCGTCTCGGTCGCGGTGAAGAATAGGTTGCTGCCCGCGGGCCGTGCATCGCCCAGAAACGCCGCGCGGCCGTGGCCGTTGGAGTCGTCAAAATCGGGCCCGGGGCGGCGCGACATCAGCAGGCGGCGCAGAATGCCATCCTCCACCAGCGCAACCCGCTCGGCGCGCACGCCTTCTTCGTCCACGTCGTAACCGCCGAGCAGCGCCTGGCCGCCGAACTCTCTGGCGGTGGGGTCGTCCACGAGCGTGACGTTCGCCGGCAGAACCCGCGTGCCGACCCGCCCAACCCATTCACTGCGCCCGCCCATTCGTTCCATGATCTGATCAAACATGGGCAACATGGAAAGCGGCGGCCGGGCACCGCCGACAGAAGGCCCCAGCATCTGCGCCAGCAGCGCGCCCGCCGCGGGCGCCTCGAAGAGCACCGGCCCGACGTAGTCCGGCGCGGGCGGCGACGCACGCAGCGCCACCAGCTCCTTGCTCACGCGGTCCAGCTCCTTGCGGACCGCGTCGGCCGAAGGCAGTCCGGTGGGCCGCGGCGCATAGGCGGCATAGAAATGGTGCAGCGGCATGCCGTCGTCGGCCTGCGTTTCGAGACTGGCCTCGACCGCCGCCAGCGACCTGCTGACGCGGATCTCCGTGCCCTCGGTGTTCATGAGGTAATTGGTGGCATAGATGAGATGGTAGGTGACGCGCGTGCCGTAGAGCTGCGGGTAGGCGCGGAGCGCCGCGGAGACCGCTTTGGCTTCCTCCTCCCAGTTGCGCGTGGTCCATTCGGGTTCGGCCCGCGGATTGACCAGCACCACAGGCTTCTCGCGCGAGAGGTCATCGATGTTGGGCGCCTTGGCCAGGCTGCGCAGGAAGCCGCGCTTGCGGGAGAGCGTGTCGAGCGCTTCCTTGTAGGCCTGGTCGGTGGCCAGCCACAGGTCCTGTCGCAGCGAATCGTAGTCGCGATCGATCCCGACCTGGCCGGTCGAGCCGATGAAGCCGCGGAAGGCGTCGTCGGTGACGAAATTTGAGCTGTCGAGCTTGTAGTCGCCGACGCGCACGACCACGTTCATGATCCGGTTGCGGGCGGTGTTGCTCTGCAGCAAAGCGCCGAACGAGGCACTGACGGTGCGCACATCCAAGTCCAGCAGCCGGTACTCGATGTAGTAGGGCCGCTCCAGGCCCTGGATGGCCAGCCGGTCGCGCGACCTCTCCAGCTCATCGCGCATGGCCTGCAGCGTCTTGTCGGAATCGCCCGGCTGGTTGCGCTGGGCGAGCGGGGGTTCTGCAAGCCCGGTGAAAATTGCGGCCGCCAGCACAAGCGCCGCGCAGATGGAAAATATCCTCCTCCACTTCGCGTTTGGCCGGCTCACGGGCGTGTTCCTTTCGCTTGCGGGTCGTGGGCGGGCGGCGGCAAGATGGGCGGCTTGTCGGTGGAGGTTTCCTTCTTCTGCACCTCCATCTCGGAAATGAGAATCGCCGGGGAGACGGCCGCGACCGGGACCGAGCCGGACTCGGCGCCGCAGTAGCCGTTGAACACTTCCGGCGTGTCGCCCGTGGCCAAAATCTTCGTCAGGGAGACCAGCGGGGTGCCGACGATGTCCACGCCGCGCACCAGCTCATCGGGCCGCCCATCGGCAAAGACTTTGTAAACCACCAGCGGCAGCACCTGGAAAGCTTGCGGCAGGCCGCGGCCGGTGAAGGTGAATCCGCCGGCGATGTCGTCGATGAGCAACCCGAAAGGTTTGCCCTGGCGGCGGATTTCCTCCATCAATTTCTGACGGAGCTGCGCGTTGCTCACCTGCCGGCTGCTCTCCACGATCAGGTTGCCCTGGCGCGACACCGGTGCAAACCCCACATGGCGCCGCCCGTGTCCGTTGGAGTTGGGGAAGCCCACCAGCGGCGAGCGCGACATCTCGAAATTGCGCAGCACACCGTTTTCGACCAGCTTGACGCGCTGCGCCTGGACTCCCTCATCGTCGAACGGATAGTAGCCCAGCAAAATGCTGGAGCCCACGCGCCTCGCCGTCGGATCGTCATAGATGGAGAGGAACTCCGGCAGGATTTTCTCGCCCACCTTGCGCGCAAACGTCTGGCCCTCAGTGATGTCCTTCTGCCGATGGCCTTCGGCGCGATGGCCGAAGACTTCGTGGAAGAAGACGGCCGCGGCGCGTCCGGTCAGCATGGCCGGCCCGGCGTAGGGCTCGACCAGCGGCGCGGCCACCAGCGCCTCCAGCTCGCCGCGCATGAACTTGGCCCGCTCGAGCACGGCCTTGTCGTCGGGCGCGCCCACCGAATCGGTCCAATCGAAGTTGTAATAACGATTGATGTCCATCCCATCGGGGGCTTTGCCCTGGACAAAAAGCTCCAAGCGATAACGGAGCTGGCCGAACTGCAGCCGGGTGCCCTCGCTCGAGGCCTGATACTGGTTCTGCGCCACCGCGCTGAAAGTGACGATGGAATTCAGAATCGTCGGCGATTCGCGGAACGCCCGCGTATAGACGCGCACCTTTTCTTCCCACGGCCGGCGGTCGAGCGCAAACGAGGCGCGCGGGCCGTAGAAGGTCTGCGGCTTCTCGCGCGAAAAATCCGGCGCCTGGGCGTCGGCGGTTTCCACCTTCACCTCTTTGCCCGTCTTGATCTTGATCAGCGCTTCGGAAGCGCCGCGGTACTGGCGGTCGGTCTCCAGCCAGATGGCGCGCCGCAGAACAGCGGCGTCGTCTTCGATCGGCACGGGCGCGCCGGGACTCCCGGAGAAGCTTGCCTGGCGGTCGCCCACCTTGCGCGTATTGTCGAGCTGGTAGTCGCCGGCGCGCAACTGCACTTCGAGCCAGCGCGAGCGCGCCTCCTGGCTGGAAAGCAGCGCGCCATTCGACCCCATCACCTCAGCCCGCTGTGTTTCGGTGACCGTGTAATTGATGAAATAGGCGGGCGGGTCCAGCTTGCCCAGCGCGGCGATCGAGCGGTCCAGCTCCGCTTCCATTGCCGCCAGCACGGGCGATTTGGCCGCCTGCGCCTGAGGCTGCGGGGGCGAGGTATGGCCCGGTCCGGACAGGCAGAACACGCTCAGCAAAAGCAAAGTGGGAATGGATTTCAAGCGCGTCTCTCTCAGTTGAAGTTTCATCGCGGAAGCAATCCGCTAGTCTATGCCAGTTCGCTCCGAAATCAAAATCGCACCGTGGTACGATGCCCTGCCGGTTACTTCAGGCTTCATGAGGGAAGGAACGAGTCACACACCGATTCCAGGAGTGTTAGATGCGCGCGATGGTCGTTCGGCGGTATGGGCCGCCGGAAGTTTTTGAGTGCCGCGAAATGCCCGACCCGGAGCCCGCACCGGGCCAGGCGCTCCTCCGCGTGCGGGCCGTGGGCATCAACTTCGCCGACCTGCTCCAGCGCATGGGGCTTTACCCCGGCACCCCGCGCCCGCCGTTTGTCCCGGGCCTGGAGGTCGCTGGCGTCTTCGAGTCAGTTTTCGGCGATGCCGCGCGCGAGGCCTCCGCAGTTGGCTCGGCGCCACCAAGCGAGGAGGTGCTGCGGCCTGGGGATCGCGTTGTCGCGCTGGCAACCTTCAGCGCCTACGCCGAGCGCGTTGCCGTTCCTGTGCACCTGGCCTTCCGCCTGCCCGAGCCGATTTCATTTGAAGACGCCGCGGCCATACCGGTCAACTACCTGACCGCCTACCATTCCATGTTCCAAATGGGAAATCTGCAGCCCGGCGACCGCATTCTGATCCACGGCGCCGCAGGCGGCGTAGGCATCGCCGCCGTGCAGTTGGCCCGCGCACGTAAGCTGGTCATCTTCGGCACCGCCGGTCCATCCAAGCAGGAGTTCTTACGCCAGATCGGCGTGGACTATCCGATTGATTACACGCGCGAAGATTTCCGCACGGTGGTGCGTCGCGTCGCGCCGGACGGCATCGAAATGGTGATGGACCCGATCGGCGGGAAATCGTTCGCCAGGAGTTGCGACTGCCTGGGAGCCACCGGGCGGCTGGTGGTGTACGGCTTCTCGGCCGCCGCCGGCCCGGGGGGAAGACGAAGCCTGTGGCGCAGCCTGAAGGCGCTGGCGCAGACGCCTTGGTTCCATCCGCTGCGGCTGATGCGGCGCAATATTTCGGTGATCGGCGTCAACCTCGGCCGCATGAAGGGCCGCGAGGGGCTGCTGCGCCGCCAACTCGAGGAAATCTTCCGCCTGTATGCCGCCGGGCAGATCAAACCGGTCATCAGTAAGGTCTTTCCACTCGAGCAGGCCGCCGAGGCGCACCGCTACATCCACGCGCGGCAAAACATCGGCAAAGTCGTCCTCACCGTGGAGTAGAGAGCGCGGCGGAAAACGCCCACCCTTTGCTGTGCAAAGGCTGGCGCACCCTCAATCCGTCCTGATGGAATGCACTCGACCCGTGACGGAACCTGGGCCGCTCACCCAAAGTTGCTTCGGCACCGACCCCACCTCACGAGCCATAGCGGTAATCCCCATTACGCGGTCCTCTCGAACTGTTGCGCGGAACACGCAATCGAGGCTCCGCACTGCGCCGGTCTTCTTTACACGTATGCGCACTGTGCCCGACCAAGTCCCCGACTCGAGCAATTTTGGCAGTGCCCTTTCGACCACCGGGCGACTCGGCTCATCCAGGAACTCATCGAGGCGATGACCGATGAGTTCGGAGAAAGGCTGTCCGACCACTTCCCTAAAGCGACGGTTCATTCCCACGATTCCTCCCTCGAGCGAAAGGGCGAAGATGGCGTCGTCCAAGCTGTCAATGAAGTCGTGAAGCCACCGTTCGGACTCGGAAAGGGTCTCCATCCATTGGTCGAGCTCTTCCTGGGTCGGCTGGAAGTTCGCGCGCTTCTGCAAGTCCCGAACAAAGCCGCGCAACTCGGCAATGCGCACCCTCTCACCCCACGCATGGGCCGCAAAGAGACCAATCAGAAGCACCACGCCGATGGGCAGCGCTTCCAGGCGTTGCGGGAGTGTCCGCAGGGATTCCCAGGAGGATACCGCCAGCCCGGTGGCGAGCAGAGTTAGCAGTAGCAGCGATACTCGGACCAGTTTGCCTTCTTTGAGTTCCAGTTGCTCCAGGGAAGGGGTAAGCGTGTGATGTGGATTCTCACTCGGCATACAAGACCTCCGCTGTCCAGATAGCCGAGAGTCTGAGGGGGAACCTTCGGCAGCGTTCGGATGATCTATTATGTTCCGGAAATCGCGCTGAGGGACATCAAGTCATTGCTCTTGTTTCCTGCCGCGCATCCCCTGTGGGTGCGATGGGGTGAACTCGCCCGGCAGCTTGGGCGGGTGACGCATCCTCTTCAGGCTACCCGTAGCACAGGCTTCTAGCCTGTATATCCCTTTTTCAGCACCCTGCTAAGGCCTCACCAAGATGTTGCCCGTGCATCGCTGCCCGCCGCCAGTTGGGTGGAACTCGACACACCCACTCATGCCCCTCCCACGCTCGCTGCGCGAGGGTGGGGCACCCAACCCTTCTCAGGCGTATACTGCTCGGCAGTGGAGAGGGTCAGCCGCCCGTCCCGGTGCTGCATAGAATCTGTGCGTTGTGTGTGTCGCGTTCCTCCCGCCCTTTCGGCACTGGTGCCCGTCTGCCCCTAATGTCCCTCTTAGGCGTCGGGTGCTTGCGGTCTCAGTGGCAATCGCTTCATCATGTCGAACCGGAACCGGTGTCAGATTGTGAGGAATGACCAATGCAGCTAATCTGGTATCTCTTCATCGACGGCGCATACGTTCGCCAGAGGTACAGTGAGCGGATGATGGAATATTTTCGGGAAGAGGGCGAGCTCGACTTCGCTCGACTGTTTTCTTCTGCAGGGGCATTCAAGGCCTTCTATTACGACTGCCTAGACGACTGCCAAAAGCGTGACGAGTCCACCGAAAATTTCGACCGACGCGTGGAGCAACAAACTCAGTTTTTTGAATCCATACAGGCTTTGCCGGGCTACCATGTACGCCTTGGGTCTCTATCTGGGGCCGCACGAAAGATTCGGCAGAAAAAAGTGGATGTCCTACTTGCAGTGGACGTGCTCACTCACGCATTTCAGAAAAACATGACTGCCGCATGTCTCATCGCCGGTGACCTCGACTTCGAACCGGTAGTGGCGAGTCTCATTCACCTCGGTGTCTATGTCCGGGTGATGTACGACCGTAAGTCCATAGCCCCTGACCTTTATCGGGGAGCATGTCCCGCCTTTAGTTGAAACGTGAAAGAAGGAAGCAGCGGCTCTCGGCCCGGACTCGGGTAGAGTTCGGGGTGAGAACTCTCATTTCTGAAAGGAGAGCCGCTGTGAGGAACACATATCAAAGCAAGGCGAGGAA
>JACQDH010000136.1 GCA_016201215.1 Acidobacteriota bacterium
CAACTCATCTATGAGGGCGAAGGCATCACCGGGGTGATCACCGAAGACAAGGGCGTGGACAAAAACGGCCAGCCGAAAGACAACTACACGCCGGGCTACGAGTTGCGCGCAAAAGTAACCGTGCTGGCCGAAGGACCGCGCGGGTCGCTGACCAACGATCTCGTGGCGAAGAAAAAGCTGGATGGGCTCAATCCCCAGATTTACGCCATCGGTATCAAGGAGCTGTGGGAGGTGCCGGCGGGGCGGATCGCGACGGGCTACGTCGTGCACACCATGGGCTGGCCGCTCGATCCGAGCATCTACGGCGGTGGGTGGGTTTACGGGCTGCGCGAAAACCGCGTGTCGCTGGGGCTGGTCGCTGGCCTCGAATATCACAACCCGCAGTTCGACCCGCACGAAGCGTTTCAGAAGTTCAAGACGCATCCGTTCGTCCGGAAGGTGATCGAAGGCGGCAAGATGGTGCGCTACGGCGCGAAGACGATTCCCGAGGGCGGCTGGTATTCGATGCCGCGGACCTACGTTGACGGCGGGTTGATCATCGGCGATTCAGCCAGCTTTCTCAATTCGCAGCGGCTCAAAGGCATCCACATGGCCATCAAGACCGGGATGCTGGCTGCGGAGACGATCTTTGACGCCCTGTGCGCGGACAACACTTCGGCGAAGACGCTTTCCACCTTTCCAAAAAAGGTCGAAGCGAGCTGGATCAAAAAGGAGCTGTGGGCCGTCCGGAATTTCCACCAGTCGTTCCAGCACGGGTTTTACGCCGGGCTGTTCCACGCTGCGCTGCAGTTTGTCAGCGGCGGCCGGGGTCTGGTGGACCCCATGCGCGCGCGGCCGGGCCACGAAGCTTATCACCAGCTCGATGGCGCGGCGGCCCCGGAGCGATTTAAGGGCGATGGCGCGCTGACCTTTGACCGGCTGACCGACGTGTATCACTCCGGCACGCGGCACGAAGAAGACCAGCCTTGCCACCTGGTGGTCGTGGAACCTGACATCTGCTCGACCCGCTGCGTTCGCGAGTACGGCAACCCGTGCCAGTATTTTTGCCCCGCGGCCGTATACGAAATGGTGCAGGAGAAAGGCGAGCCGCGGCTGAAGATCAATGCCTCGAACTGCGTGCATTGCAAGAGCTGCGACATCGCAGATCCCTACCAGATTATCAACTGGGTCGTTCCGGAAGGTGGCGGCGGGCCCAGCTACGAAGGCATGTAGGCGATTTTCTCTAGGCCAGTTGGCCGTAGACGGTGTGCGCGTTCTGGGTGCCCACGTACACCTTTCCGTTGGCAAGGCTGTTTGCTTGCTTCCCCCCGCAGCCTTCGCCTTTGCAGGGCGGGCGGCCGAACAGACGCCGGAAGAAGCCCCGAACCCGGCTGCCGAAGCTGGCGTGCTTCTTGGAGGGCGCTTCGAGGACCGAACCTGCGAGGCGCGCGGGTTGCGCGGCGGGTGCCGGAACGGGCAGCGCTTCCACCCGGCCGTGGTACTCCACCGCCGGGCGCACACGCACCTCGCGCACCAGCAGCATGGTTTCCGGGCTGGGCTGCGGCTCTGGCGGTGCGGGCGCCGCTGCATTGAAGCTGAGCGGCGGCATCATCACCTTGTAGATGGGCTCCTCGATCGGGGGCGGTGGCAGTTCTTCCGCGCTCCCGGGCTTGGCGTTCTTCTGCGGTGGCTTGACGGGTCGGGCCAGTTCGGCGGGAACGGGCACGCTCAGCTCCGACGGCCGCGGCCCTTCGGGAGGATCCGCCATGGGGAGAGAAACTTCGCACTGGCAGGTCCCCGTACCGCCGCGCAGCGAATCGAGCTGCCCTTCGGCGAAGACGACCTCGCCGGACTGCGGCACCAGCAGCACCTGGCCGGTGAGTTGCTGCTCGACGCGCACGGCGCCGCGAGTCGAAAGAACGCACATCGAGCCGCTCTGCTCGAGGCCCATGGTGGCGTCGCGCGGCCCGTCGGCGATGGCCACCGGCGTGGCCACGATCAGCGCCGAGTAAACCGTCAGCGGCGCGCCGCGCCCGAGGAGCGCGTGGATCCGGCCGTAGTCGAGCGCCAGCGTCACGGCCCCGCCGGACTTCAGCAGCGAAAAATGAGCGGGACCGCAGATGCCAATCTCGCCGCCCTCGTTCAGCACCAGCCGCGCTTGGCCGGTGCGCACGGTGACGTCGCTCCCGCTGGCCAGTACCGTGGTGCTGCGCCCGTTTTCGACTTCCACGCCGACGGCGCCCTTGACGGTGATGTCATTACCGTAGATTCGGCCAACGGTTTCGGGGGGAGCTTGCGCGCGCAGCATCCCTGGTGAGACGGACGAAACTAGGAGCAGAGCCACGCAGGCCGGGACGAGAGAGAAAAATAGCCGGGTGGCTCCACCGAGACCTAGCTGTTGGACAGAGTCCATCGGACAAGCGCTGCGGGACAGTTATTATACTATACGCGGATGGATCCGCTGACCACTGCCGCGCCGGGCCCCCGGGCCGGGGAAGACCCCGAGCTCGAGGATAATCGGTCCCCCGCCGTCCACTACGACACGCGGCTGCCGCAGCTCTCCCGCTGGCAGCGCTGGCAGATTCCGATCATCGCCTCGGCCGGCTACTGGATGCTGCGTACGCTGGGCCCCACGGTGCGCTTCGAGGTGCTGGGCTGGCAGCACGCCGAGCGGGTTTACGCCGCGGGGCAGCGCTGCATCTGGTCGTTCTGGCACCGCTCGATTTTTTCGGTGACGTGGTGGGCGCGCCACCGCGGCGTGGTAGTGATGAACAGCACGAACTTCGACGGCCAATGGACGCGGCGGGTGATCGAGCGATTGGGTTACGGGACGGCGCAGGGCAGCTCCACGCGCGGCGGCCTGCGCGGCCTGGCGGTGATGGCGCAGCGGCTCGAGCAGGGACTCGACGTGGCGTTCACCATTGACGGCCCGCGCGGCCCGCGTTACGTCGCCAAGCCCGGCCCGGTGCTGCTGGCCCGGCGCACCGGATGTCCCATCCTTGTCTTCCACGTGGGTTTGGAAAACGCCTGGACGCTGGCCAAGACCTGGGACCTGTTCCAGATCCCGCATCCGTTTTCGCGTGCCGTGATGGTCTTTGCCGCGCCGATTGGCGTCCCTGCGGATGCGGACCGCGACACCATGGCGCAGAAGCACGCCGAGATGCAGAGTGGGCTCGAGCGCGTGCGCGACCTCGCCGAATCCTGGTTCGCGCTTTCACTCCGGGAGCGCGAGCAGCACCGCGCGACTTGGAACGCCTGAAAAAACCTGCGCGCTTGACCGCGGGCAAGCGTTTGGCCTACTTCCGCGGCTGGATGCTCAGCAGCACGTGGCACGGCGCATGGGTGGCCACGTGCTTGGCGGTCGTACCCAGCAGGACTTCGCCCAGCGTGCGCCCGTGGTGGTAGCCCAGCACGGCGAGTTCGATCTTCTCCTCCTTCAAGTCATCGAGCAGGGCGCCGCCGGCCGAGTGCGCCCGCACGATCCGGGTGGTCACTTTCATGCGGCTGCGACGCGCCACGCGCGCGGCGGCGCGCAGAATCTTCTGCGCTTGGGCTTCCAGGTCCGGCACGTCGGCCTCGAGCGGGGTGATGTCCGGCAGCTCGATCACGTGGACCAGCAGCAGCCGGGCGCCCCGCGCGCCCACGCGACACGCCAGGTCGGTCAGTTCAACCGCGTGCGCCGCATCTTTCAAGCCCACCAGGATCCGTTTGGCTTTTTTCATGGTCGCCTCCTCGAGCAGTCGATGGGTCGGAGCCGGGACGGCACGGCGATGGCCGGGCTAACGGTTCAGCGTTCCGAGAGGGTCACATGCACGTCCATCTTCTGCCGCCCGCGGTAGAGCGTCACGGTGACCACGTCTCCCGGACGCTTCCTGTTCAAGTAAAGATTCAAGTCCAACTGGCTGGTGATTTTCTGGCCGTCCACAGCCACCAGCACGTCGCCGCCGATCAGGATCTTGCGCATGCCCGCGACAGCGACGCGACTCCCACCGCGGAGGCCAGCGCGCTCGGCGGGGCCGCCGGGAGTGGCGCGCTCAATCAGCAGGCCTTCTTCGACCGGCAGGTCGAGCGCCTCGGACAGCCCCGGCCACAACGCGCGGGCTTCGACCCCGAGAAACGCGCGGTGCACACGGCCCGTGTTGATCAGGTCCTGGGCAATGAGCTTCGCGGTGTTGATAGGGATGGCAAAGCCGATGCCGGCGGTCGTGCCGGTGGGCGTGAAGATAGCCGTGTTGATGCCGATGACTTCGCCGTGGGAGTTCATCAGCGGCCCGCCGGAGTTGCCCTGGTTGATGGCCGCGTCGGTCTGGATGGCTTCGTCAATGAACGTGGTCTGGCTGGTCTGCACGGTGCGGCCGAGCGCGCTGACCACGCCGGTGGTAAGCGTGCTCTGGAAGCCGAAGGGATTCCCCACGGCGAGCACGTGCTGGCCCACCTGCAGCGTTGTGGAATCCCCCATCGTCAGGGTGGTGAGCTTGCGGCCGCGCGGGTCAATCTTGATCAGCGCGACGTCGTTGCGCTGGTCGGCGCCGATGAATTTCGCCGGATAGCGCGATTGGTCGCCCAGGGTTACCTCAATGGTCTGCGCTTCCTGCACCACGTGGTAGTTGGTGAGAATGTGTCCCCGCGGGTCAATCACGAATCCCGAGCCCGCGCCCTGCACCGGCACCGGATTGAAAAAGAAATCGTATTCGACCGTGCGCGTGACGATGTTCGCCACCCCTGGCGCAGCCTGCCGGTACACCCGCACGTTGA
>JACQDH010000137.1 GCA_016201215.1 Acidobacteriota bacterium
GACTACACGTTGGTGCGTGCGGTGCGCGTTTCCTTGATCGGCCGCACGCCGCCGGTCACCGACCCCACCTTCAAGTTCCGCAACACCTTTGACGGGGGTCCCTATCAAATTCAGGGCCTGTCGGTGGTGGTCAATCCGCGCAACCTGAGCATGAAGGATTGAGGTGAGTGATGCTTCCAGCCAGCGCCAGGAGATTGCAGGGGACGCGCCCGCCACGCTGTCGGTGCGGCGCGAGGGGCGTCGCGCTCGTCACCACCCTGCTGCTGCTCACCCTGCTGACCGCCATTACTCTGGCGATGGTTCTGGCGGTGAGTTCCGACACGCTGATCAACGGCTACTACCAGAATTTCCGCGGAAGCTTCTACGCAGCTGACTCTGGCCTGAACATTGCGCGGCAAGCCATGGTCAATCAAATTGTGGCCGCCGTGCCGGCTACCTTCAGCGCCACTGCTTCGCCCATTCCAGCGGGGACCGATTCTGCGGTGCGGACGGCCACGCTGTCCGCCTACGGCAGCAACACGCCGGTCAACTTGGGAAGGGCCGCGAGCTCTTGGCCCGGCAGTTTCCGCATCACGGGGCTCAGCTTGACGTTGTCGACGAACTGTAGTCCCTCGCCCTGCACGCCTCCTCCCTACACGGCCATCGTCACCGACGCGACTGGCAAGGTGACCGGCTACCAGTACATCTACAACTATATGCTTCAGTCGGAGGGGCACTCGAACAGCGGCGAGCAAATGAAACTCGCCGATGAGGGCAGCTTGGTCATCAACACGAGCTTGACCGCGGCGGGCGGGGTCACCGCGAGTTTCGCTGCCTGGGGCATGTTCATCGACCAGTACGCAATCTGCAGTGGAAGCTATCTGGTGCCCGGCACAATCACCGGCCCCGTGTTCACCAACGGAGCCTGGACCTTCGGCACAGCCGGCTCCTACCTCTTCACTGATCCTGTCGGCAGCGTTTCGAGCGTGGCAGGATACCAATTCACGGGTGCGTGCGTTCAGTCTGCGACCAGTCCCGTCAAGCGGGGAAACGTCACCATTGCCCCTGTTTTTCAGGCGGGTTTCAGTGAGGGCCAGCCGAGTATTCCCCTTCCGCCCAACGATTACAACCAGGAGCGGGCGGTTCTGGACGGGATCGGAACGGGAAGCAGCCCGGTTACCAAGAACGATCTAAATTCGGCCGTGCGCGACATCAATGGCAACCCGTATCCGAATAGCGGAGCTACCAGCGGGGTTTGGCTGCCGTACACAGTCGATGCGGTTACCGGTGCGACCACCTTCACCGGCGGCGGGATCTACGTGGAGGGTGACTCACAGGTGACACTCTCCGCGAGCGGCTCCTCGGCCGAAGTCTGGACCTTTAAACAAGGCTTGACAACCACCACTGTGACTGTCGATCCATCGTCGAATACCACGACGATCGTCAGCGGTGGAATCAGCAAAACGATCTCCGGGGTGCCCACGCAAAAAGATCCTTCCACGGGCGCGTTGGTCCGAAACGCCACCATGCTCTATGTGAACGGCAACATCACCAGCTTAAGCGGCCCGCACGACGGTTCCGGCAACAGCCTCCCGGCCATTCAGGACGGCCAGGCCATCACCATCACCGCCGCCAGGAATATGACCGTCACCGGCGACCTGCTGTACAAGACCCAGCCCGTCACCAAGACTCAGAACCAGATTCCTGGCACTCCCGCCGACACGCTCATTCCGGGAAACGACAATGGCCAGGTCCTGGGGCTCTTTACGGCAACCGGTGATATTCAGATGCAAAACGCTCAGTCGAATGGCAACCTGGAAATCGATGCATCCATCGCCACACTCTCGCAGGGTGGCTTGGGTGGGCTGATCAACACGGGCGCTGCGATCAATACGCTGACCATCGTCGGGGGCCGAATTCAGAACAAGATCAAGAACATCAACTCGAGAACCCGCAATGTCTTCTTCGACCGCCGGTTCGCCATGGGCGGATTTTCGCCGCCTTGGTTCCCCTCCACTACACTCACCTTGAGCGGAGTGGTTTCGGCCACGGTCAGCTCTTCAGTCCAGCGCGTGAAGTGGTTGGACTGCACGGCTATTAACCAGCTTTCTCCGTCTTGTCAGTAAGAGGTTCGGGCCGTCTGTCGAGCGCCTGCGGGAACCGACTGTGGCTCTCCATGGTCTCCGTTCAAAGTCGCCCGCTTCCGCCCGAAAAGCGCCTGCTGCAGAGCGGGTCACTTGAGCAGAACCTCCCAATGACTGCGCAGGCCGCCGAAGCCGCGAAGAGGCGCCGCGCGACTTCCTCCCCCCAGCCCTCCTCTCGTCGAAGGACGGGAGCCAGCAGGGGACTCGGACTCGATACTCAAGAGCGTTGAGGAAGGCCAGCAACGCATCATCCAACTGCTGGAGGAAATCAGCAGCCAAGAAGAATTGGTCTTCCGAACCCGCGAGGACTTTGCGCGGGCGCCCGCGGAACAGTGCGAGGGATTGCAAGGCAGGCTGGATCGCCTCACCGCTGACCTCGAAGCGGCGCGGGCTGAACTGAAAACGCTTCAGGCCAGGCTGCAACATCTCCGCGCGCAGGTCTCAAAGATAGAGGCTTCGCGCCCGCCGCAACAACCCTACGCCCCCTGCCTCCTCCGCTGCCAGACGTTATGCCGGGAACCCCTATCGAGCAGTGGGCGGCGCGAGCGGGGATAGCTGGTTTTGTTTCGTTTCTGCCCCTGCTTGCGCGTCAGTTCCCAGACAGGCCGCGACCGCCCCTTCCATAACCATTTTATTTTCTTATAGTCAGGTCGTCTTTTCCGGTGGAGGAGCACGTGCATTACTAAGGCTACCGCGCCCAAGTCCTAGGGAGCAGGTCTAGGGATGATCATAATGAGACGACTCCGCCGAGCGCAGTAAGCCGGTTTCAGCCTGATTGAGCTGTCTGCCGTCATCCTCGTGGTGCTGATCGTGGCCGCTTTTGCCATCTTTCAAGTGGAAGGCGCCCTGCCCGTCATGCGTGCCAACGCGGCCATGAACCAGGTGGTGAGCCAAATGCGCATCGCCCGGGAGATGGCGGTGGCTCAGCGTCGCAGCGTTGAGGTGAAGTTCATCGGGACAAACCAGATCCAGCTCGAGCGACTCAACTAGCCGACCGGTTTTACCAATCTTGACCCTGTCTATTTCGAGGGAGGCGCGCAGTTTGTTGTTTTTCCGGGCCTGCCGGATACGCCCTCGGGTTTCGGCAATGGCGCCGCCATCTACTTTGGCGGAATGACTGGCGGCCCGACGGCCATGGTGTTTCAGAGCGATGGCACGTTTGCGGACAACGCGACCTCCCAGCCCATCAATGGCACGGTGTTCGTGGGCCTTCCCGGCCAGTCGGCCACGGCACGTGCCGTGACAATCCTGGGCGCGACGGGACGTGTGCGGCCCTATAAGTGGAACGGCACTCAATGGGTCGAATGACCTGGAGGTTAGGAATGATGCCTAGTGTGAGCCGGAAAAAAGCAGCGGGCTTCTCCCTGATCGAAACCATGGCTGCCATCATGCTCCTGTCCTTCGGCGTTCTGGCCCTGGCGGCGGTTTACACGCAGGGAATGGCGGTCATGGGATCGGCTCAGTTCGACTACATTGCCCAGCAGAAAGCTGCCGAAGCCATTGAGACGGTCTTCACCGCGCGGGATACCAAGGTTCTTACGTGGGATCAGATTCGCAACGGCGGCGGCGGCCCCGGCGATGGCGCCTTCCCCCGCGGCCCGCAGCCTCTGCTCGCCCCTGGCCCCGACGGGCTGGTCGGCACGCTCGACGACGACGCCAACAAGCCGGACAGCATTGTGATGCCAGGTCCCGACGGGGCTTTGGGAACTCAGGACGATGTGACGATTGTCTTGAAAATGTTCACCCGCGAGATCCAGATTACCGATATCGCTCCGAACCTGCGCCAGATCAGCGTCATCATCAAATACAAGAGCGCCAAGTTCGACCGGACCTACACCCTGGTCAGCTACATCTCCTCATTCGCCTAGAAACCCGAGAGGGAGCCAAGCATGAAGAGACAAGCCGGATTCACGCTGATGGAGATGATGGTGGCGTTGGCCATCACCATGGTGGTTGTGGCCGCCACGCTCAGTGCCTTGAACGATGCCCAGCGCGCCAATGCGGCTGTCTCGCAGATGGCGGACATGACCGAAAACCTGCGCGCGGGCATGAACATGATGGTCAGCGATCTAGTCCAGGCGGGTGAAGGGGTGCCCACCGGCGGCATCCCAATCCCCTCGGGTGGGAGTGGTGCGCCGATCAATCGCCCGAGTCCCCCGGGCATGAACTATTCGTTTCCGCTGGGAGCCACGTCGCTTCCCGCCGCGAGCCCGGGAGCAGGCTTGGGCCCGACCATGCTGGGGCAGGCCACCGACATCATCACCATTCTCTACGCGGACAACACCATCCCGCTCATTACGCTCCCGCTGGTTTCCATCAGCCCCAGTGGCAACAGCATGAAGGTGGATCCCAGCATCGACATCCAAACCGGAAACAACGCCATTCGGCCGGGCGATCTGATCATGTTCAGCAACGCCCAGGGCAACGCCCTGCAGACGGCAACGGGTATCAGTGGCACATCCACCGTTCTGTTCGCCGCAAACGACGTCTTCAACTTGAACCAGCGGTCGGACCCCCAGGGCACCATCCAGCAGTTGCAAGCTCCGCTGGGCTCCGGGACCTACCCGCCGACCACCGCGACGCGGATCTGGATGGTCACCTACTACCTGGACAACGTCACCGATCCGCAGCACGTCCGCCTGGTCCGCCAGCTGAACTTCAACCCGCCGCAGCCGGTCGGTGAAGTGCTCGAGAACTTGCAGATCAGCTACAACTTCATCGACGGCGTGACCAATCCCTCGAATCAGAAATCGGTTCCCCTAGGCCTCTCGGAGAACCAGATTCGCATGGTCAATCTATTTCTGGGGTCGCGCTCCAACGCCAAGCTTGTGCAGATCAACGACTATTACCACAACAACCTGGCGACGCAGGTGAGTCTCCGCAGCCTGGCGTTCGTCAACCGCTACCGATAAGCATAGTGAGGAGAAGAAGGATCATGAGGAACAAGCGCCACTCGGGCATCGCGCTGCTGACCACCCTGCTGATGCTGATGCTGATTTCCTCGCTCTTGGTGGGATTCATGCTCCTGGTCATGACCGACCAGAAGCTGGGCCGAATCAACAGCGAGCGGACAGCGTCGTTCTATGCGGCGGAAGCTGGGATGGAGAAGATGACCGCCGATCTGGGCACCCTGTTCGATACCACGTATGCCCCCAGCCGTGCCCAGCTCAACTACATCACCAGTACGCCGCCGCCGTTAAGTGGTGTTTCATATGTTTCGCCGGATGGCAGCTCGGGCTACCAGCTCACCTATCCCAAGGACAATTTCGGCAACCCGGTGGCGCAGAACCGCACGATCATCTCCGGTCCCTACCAGGGTCTGATCGCTCTCATTACGCCTTATACCCTGACGGTCACGGCGCACACGATCAGCGGCGCGGAAACCAAGCTGCGACGCACCTCCCAGACGGTCGGCATCCCCGCCTTTCAGTTCGGCATTTTTTCGCAGACCGACTTGAGCTTTTTCGCCGGCCCCAACTTCAATTTTGGTGGCCGCGTGCACACCAACGGCAACCTCTTCCTGGCCGAGGGCAGTGCCAGCACCCTCACCATGCAGGACCGCGTCACCGCCGTGGGCGAAGCGATCCGCACCAACCTCTCCAACGGCTGGCTGACCTCCAGCAATTACACCGGCACGGTCAACATCACCACCGCGCCGGGCACCCCGGCCGTGCGCGCCCTGGCCAGCAACGAGGGTAGCCTCGTGGGAACCCTCGGCTCGGCCTTGAACGAGCCCAAGTGGACCAATCTCTCGATCGGTAGCTACAACGGTAACCTGCGCAACGGCTGCACCGGAGCGAAGCCCTTGAACCTGGCCATCGTCACCCTGGGCAGCGGCACCTCGCCCATTGACTTGATCCGTCGCCCGCAGCAGTTCGAAGACACCACGAGTCCGGGTGTGCTGGGGGAACGCTACTTCGCACAAGCTAGCTTGCGCATCCTGCTCTCGGATGATCCCGCCGACATCACCGGCCTGCCTTGCACGGATACCACGGTGGCGCCACTCGATTTGACCACCCTGGCTGTGCCGGTGGGCAGCCTGCCGGCCTGGTACACTGCGGGCATTCCGCTGGCCACCTCCGGAGCGGCGAGCTCCGCGAACTACACTTCCACGGACGGATACTGGATCAAGAAAGACAAACCCATCATCACGGGCTTCATCAAAATTGAAATCCAAACGACCTACGGCTATCCCTGCGGCACATGGAAGGACGTGACGCGGGAGATCTTCAACCTTGGCATTGCCGGCCGCAACCTTTACCCGTTGACGAGCCCGGCGCCGCCCACGCTGCCAGCCCTGCCCGCTGCGCAGGTAGGCCCCTCGACCTGCCCGGACCCCAGCCCCAACGCCGTCATTCGCCTGCAGCGCGTGCGCGACAACCCCTCGAACGCAGGAACTGTCGGGGGTTGCGGCGTCAGCGGTGCGACTGTGCCGACCCTTGGCTCCGACTATTGGCCCAACGTGCTGTTTGATCCCCGCGAGGGACTCGGGCGGGACACGGTTCCGGCAGCGCCGAACAATGTGCGACCCACTCTTGGCGGTGGGATGCACTACGTCGAGCTCGACATGAACAACTTGGCGCGCTGGTTCACCGGGGCGATTGGTACCAGCGGGCCGCAGGCCAAAGACCTCAATGTTGCCCCCAACGACTTCGTAGTGTACTTCTCGGATCGCCGCACCAATTACACCGCCGCACCGATTCCCGGCGGGATACCGGCGCCTTCGCCTACGGGGAAGGAAACTGGCGAGTACGGCTTCGCGGATTTCGTGAATCCGTCGAACACATCCGGCTGCCCCAACGGCAACTTGGATTCCGGAGAGGACCTCGACAGCCTGGGCGGGACAGTGCAGACCTACGGACAGGCGCCGGTGCTACCTGCGAACCTGCTGAGCGGAGTGACGACCACAGCCATCACTGCGAACCCTAACTGCGCGGTCCTGCTTCCCTCGCTGACCTGGCCGGGCTGGTTTGTAGTCAATCGGCAAGAAGCCCGGGAGAATCCGCCGCTCTTTTTCCGCCGCGCGCTGAAGCTCGTGAACGGCAGCAGCATCAACCTGGGCAGTTGCCCCAGCGGCGTGAATTGCGGCCTGAGCATCGTTGCGGAGAACCCGGCCTACGTGCAGGGAAACTTCAACGCCCCGGGCGGTACCTTCACCAGCGCACACGTGGGCGCTGCCGTCATCGCCGACGCGTTCACCTTTCTCTCCAACAATTGGAACGACATCAATTCGTTCCGGTCGCCGTACGCGCCGAGCGGGCGCAACGCCTCCACGAGTTGGTATCGGCTGGCTGTCGCCGCCGGCAAGGGGATCTCCTTCCCGAGGCCGACCGCGTACTCGACTTATCGGAACTTTGGTACCGATGGCGGCGTGCACAACTTCCTGCGCTTTATCGAGAACTGGAGCGGCCAGACGCTCAATTATCGCGGCTCGATCGTGAGCCTCTACTATAACCGCCAGGCGGTGGGCGTCTATAAGTGCTGCACCACGGTGTACTCGCCGCCCAGCCGCGGCTTCAACTTCGATACGGACTTCCTGCAACCGAACTTGCTCCCGCCGCGGACGCCGATGTTCCGCGACGTCAACACCACCGGCTTCTCGCAGTTGATCCGGCCGAACCAATAGAAATCCCGGTTCCGGTCGGACACCCCGGACACTGGCCAGGGCCGAGCTAGGCGACGCGGCCCTGGCCAGCGTTGTTCGATTCGAGAACGCGGGCAAGAAAGGCGTTCGCTCGCGTCGCAGCCAGGAATAGGATGGGGTCATGAGGTTGCCGAAAGCAGAGAGGGAAAAAAGCAGCGGCCGCAGGGCCGGCTGCGCCGGCTGGCTCGCGCTCTTGCTTCTCTTCTGTCCCTTTGACCTTGCCGGACAGAATCCAGCCGCTTCCCCGCAGCAGAATCCTAGCTTCAAGGCCAAGCGAGTCTGGACCGAGGACGACTTGGTGACCCTGCGCAAGCCGTGGGATCTCTATGTGATCGCGCAGGAAAAGAAGGCCGCCGAAGAAAAGGCCGCCCGGGAGGCCGAGGAAGCCGCAAAGAAATCCGCCCCCAAGCCGGCCGAACCCGGCGCTGCCCGGGCGCCCGCGGCCGAAGGCGCCCCATCGACTCCTGAGACGATCCCTGCGCTGGAGGACCGTGTCTTCGACGCCAGGAAAAAAGTTGGCGCACTCGAGCAGAAGTTACAAGACGCCGAGCGCGCTGCCTACGATTCACGCGAAGACGAACGCGCTGCCGCGCTCCAGGCGCAGGAAGCGGTGGCCCAGGAATTGGAAAAGGCGCGGAGCGAGTTGAAGCTGCTCGAAGACAAACTGCAAGCCCTCAAGGCCGCTCAGAGCAACGAGCTCCCTTCACGCTAGTCTCTCCTATGAACCCCTTGTGGAACGGAACGAAGCCGCACCAGCTCGCCGATTGCCAGGCTGTGCATTACTCGGTTACGGAGCGGGACGCATTCGCGTGGTGAAGTTCGTCGTTGCCGCGGGCACGCGGCAGGCGAACTGCAGCGGCCAGCCCGGGTCGGTGATGGTATTGCGGCAGAGCGAAGCTGTGGAACCAAAGACCTCCCCGGGATCGACCGGACCATCGAGCGGTTCGACATAAACTTTGTAGCTTTGGTCCGGACCCACCGGCAGCCGCTCCAGGATGTAAGATCCATCGAACTGCGCGGGCCCCGTCCCGCTGCAAGACCATCCGCCCAGCGCTGCCGCGACCACCGCCCCGGTCGAGTTATCCACGGCCACTACCTGCGGGGCAACAACCCCGGTCACCCCTGGTGGCGCGGCGGGCAAGGAAAGCAGATTGGCCGGCAAGACGCGGCCGCGGATCGAGCCGATGTGCACGGTGTCGGCCGGGTCAGGGTAGAGCACACGCACGCCGGTACGGTCGTCCTCGGCGAGCGGAGCATCGGGAGCCTGTACGGTAGGGCGGTCGCCCAGGAACTGACCCGGCGCTGGCGCGAAAGGGTACATCATGGCGCGCCACACGCCGGAGTGGCCCAAGCCGAAGAAGTGTCCCAGCTCGTGCGCGAGAACGGACTCCAAATCATAGGCCTTGGGCTGGCCGGGCAGTGCAGCCGGCGTGGCAAAAGTGACGGTGGCGTCGTTCGGCCGCAGCAGAACGTCTGCATCCAGGATTTCTCCGACGAAACTGGAGGGCGGGCTGCCGGGAAAAGGCTGGCTCCCGACGGCGTCGGTAGTGATCACCCGGGTGAAGGCCAGGACGCCGCCGGTGAAGAGCAGATCGTTCTGGTGGAAACACATCGTATTTAAGCCATCGGCGCCGCAGGCCGATTGCGTGGGCGTGCGACTCAGCGGGGCCATCGCCGAATCGCGCAGCGCGGTGCCGGCAACGCTTGTCCACACGGAGAAAGCGGATTGGATTACGCTCTCGATTTCATTGAGCCGCCCGTCCGGGGTTTGGTCCTGCGTAAGCACCGTGGCGGGACTCGTGCTGAACGACGTGCTCCATCGGCGGTTGATGTGGCCGGCGAAGGATGCGTCGAAGTGATTGGACTTGGGACAGGCCGAGCCGCCCGATTTGGAGTCCGGCTGTCGCATGTCGGCAACCGTGTAGGTTAGCGCGTAACCCTGAACCGCGGGCGGCCCTGCGGCCTGCAGCAGAACCATCCACGCCGTGAGCAGGGTTGCGCTCTTGGCTGTGCGTGACTTGCCCCGACTCATGGCTGCCTCCCATCCCGCGCGCGCTCCACGGCTGCGGCCAGGCGTCGCCGGAATTCGTCCAGCGGCAGGTTGCGGATGCCGGCGGCGCGGAAAGTCTGCGTGGCCGGATTGAAGACGGCAACGCTGCTTGAATCCTGGGTGACCCGCTGCTCCCCGGAGCGCGCATCGCGGTGGATGCGAAAGGTTCCCACAACCCAACCGGTGACGGAAAAATCGCCCACACGGGTGCGCTCGAGGAAGAGGATGACTTCCTCGCCCGGCACAAAGCGCGGCACGCCACTCACGGTGGAGATCAAATGACCCACCTGCCCGCCCAGCAGCCGCACGGTCAGCAGGCGGGGCACCGCGCCTTTCAGCGTTTCGAGCACTTCAAAGCTGGTGAAGGTCCAGATCTCGCCTCCCTCCCAGCGGCTCGCATTTCCCAGACACTGGACATGGACAACGGCTTCAGCCGCTGCGGCAAGTTCGTCGAGGTTCATCCGCGCAAGCGTGGTGGCCCGGGCCGCGGTGGCCATGACCAGGGTAAGAAGGGCAGTGCAGAGAATGTTTCTTCGCGTCATGTCTATTTCACCTCGAAGGCGCCGGTGGCGGCGGTCTTGTCCTTGTTCGCATTTTCGATGAACAACGTGCGCGGGCCAGGTAGCGCGGTGCTGGAGAGTTGCAGTGTCAAACGGATGATGCCCAGGCCGAGTGGCTGCTTGGCGACAACCAGGATGTCGTTCGGAGCCGGCCCGGTAAGTGTGTAGTTGAGCGCTGGATCAAGACCGCTCAGCGAAAAGGCGCAGATGTCCGCAGTGGCTGTGCCGGAGGCTGGCCGGGCGAGCACGAGCGGGTCGCTGCCGAGCACACACGTATTGCTGGAAGCCGAATAGGATCCCACCGCCACCACGTTGAGGTTCAGGTCCGTGGACGTGCCCGCTGTGGTGGGCTCGACGACAACAATGTCTTTGCCGGTTGCGCTCGGGGCTGCCGAGCTGAGTGCGATGACGTCGTCACTGGCCGCGGGCGGCACGACCACCAGGAACACCTGGTTTGAGGTCGTGTTGTCCGTGTTCCGGATCTGCACCGGAAGGCTCGCTGCCGTAGCCACGTCGACGCCCGCGAGCGTGGTGGTGCACTCGCTGCTGCCGGAGCAATTTGTGGTTCTTGGGCTGTTGTTGAACAGGATGGTGGAGCCCGGGCCGGGGCTGCTGGCGACAAAGTTGGCGCCCTCCACTTTGAGAGTAAAGCCTCCCGCGGCGCTGGCAGTGACGCTGGCGGGTAGCAGCGCGGTGATGGTTAAGCCGGTGGCAATCGTTACCCTGGCGGATCCGGAGCGGCTGGTATCCTCGGAACTGGTCGCGGTGACGTTTACGGTGTTGGGCGCAGGCGGCGCAAATGGCGCGGTGTAGAAACCCGTGGAGTCGATCCCGCCGCAAGGCGAGCCTGCTCCGCCGCACCCCGGTCCGGAAACCTGCCAGGTGACTACCTGATCCGAGGTGCCGTCCACCGCCGCGGTGAACTGTTGCGTGGCGCGCGGCGCCAGCGTGACGCTGGGCGGCGAAACGTTGACCTGGAGGTGCGCCAGGATGGTTACCTGCGCGCTGCCGCTCTTGGTCGAGTCTGCTTGGCTGGTCGCACTCACCGTCACTGGATTCCGCGACGGCACGCTGGCCGGGGCCAGGTAGTCCACGCTGCCTCCATTGGTCGTCGAGACCGGCTGGCAGGGTCCCACACCCACGACGCAGATTTGGCCCGCCGTGGTGTCCCCGCCCGGTGTGCCGTTCACCTGCCAGGTGACATTCCGGTTCGAGGTGCCGGTCACCTCGACGGAAAGGGTTTGCCTGTGATTGACAGCGCGTGTGGATGTGGCCGGCGATACCTGGACCGCGATCGTGGTGGTGACGGTGATGGTCAGCGTCACGGAAGCAGCCCTCGCTGGATCTGCCGCCGGGGTGGCGATGACGTTGACCGTATTCGGCGAAGGCGGCGTCGCGGGCGCCGTGAAATTGGCTGTGCTGGCGCCCGTGCTCACTATGGTGC